>CAZVVP010000005.1:10774-51241 GCA_964630515.1 uncultured Christensenella sp.
GATAAGGTTGAGATAACAAAAAAAAATAATAATTCTGCAAAAATTATCCCTCACTGTCATTCTAAGTTAGAATTCTTTGTCTAACTCCGCTTGTGGGAGATTAGGTTGGAGTATAAAATTATATTTTAATTTACAAAAATCATTATTTATGTGTGTTCGAATTTAGATTTTTGAATCTGATTCGGTTCTGCAAAGATAATCATTAGATGAGAAAATTATAAACAAATAATATAAGTTATCCTGAACTTAAGCTTAAAGTTAGGGTTCTGTAAGGTTATTTAGCTTTAAAAAAATAAGTCATAGTTTATTATGTAGCTATGGCTTTTTTTGCAAAAAACATTGAGTATTGACAATTTTGATATGCGTATGGTATAATAACTGTATTAAGCTTTGGCTTAAAGGAGGAAATTAATGTCGTTATTTGATTTATGCAGAACGAAAATGCAGGAAAGAAAAGCTGGAATCAAAGTTGATTCTAGGGGGACATATTGTGTAAATTTTAGCATTACAGAATTAATTAAGATGAGAGCTGGGGAATTAAAAATGAAAAGCCAAGATCGGTTAGCTAGCGAAAAAACAAAAATGCTGTCAGATTATCATATTGCGGGAATGTACAGATTTGATTATTTGTTTGATAATGTTATAAGAACAAGAAAATTTCCAATGAACATCGAAGAAGTGGTTGTTGGTGGTTTTGTAGATTGGTATACTGAAGTGGATTCTTTAGCAGTACATTCATATTTGCAAGAAAATAGTGAAAGCATTGGCGCAAACAAATTATCTTTAAGTGAAGTTCAACTTTTGCTTGGTTTTGGTAATATACAATTATTTAATAGTGAAATCAAATTGCAAAATGGGGAATCAAAAAAAGTTGGAAATATTATGCTTGATTCTCTAGACCAATTAATAGAAGAAACTCAAACTTATGAGGATTCTAAAAATTATCATAAGAATCAAAAAATTGAAGAGTCTACTATATCAAGACTTACTTGTTTAGCTGAAACTAGGAATTATGCAAAACCATTAATAAATTATGCATACGAAAAGAATATGAATTTCTATAATCCTTTTGATAAGGATAAAGACCCAATAGATAACCCAAGAGTGTTAGATTATCTAGAACTTACTAATGAACCTGGTTATGAATGTGAATAAATATATAAGTAAAAACACGGAAAATTTTTAATTTTTCCGTGTTTTTTGATTAATTTCTTATAAATTCGATTATATTTTTCTTCTTGTCAGTAGGTAAATTCTTAATCAATATTGTTAATTCGTTATCTTCTTTGTAAGAAGCAAAATTGTCAGCAAAAAATATTGCTGGCGTAATTTCTAAAGCATCAATAATCTTCAATAACATATAAGTAGGAAGATTAAAATCCTTACTCTCTAGTTTATTTATATAACCCTCATGTTTTCCAATTCGCAAACTTAATTCTCTAGCGCTTAAGTTTAGCTTATTTCTAAAAAATCCAATTCTTTCAACTACTTCTTTTATTTCCATTTTTCCCTCTTCTATTTACATTTTATATTATTTCACATAGATGGCTGTACCATGCAAAAGGGCAAGTGTTGAAAAATGTAGAATGTTAGAGAAATGTTTGACATAATAAAGAATAAAATATATAATTACGACATGGAATATAGAATAACAGCGAACAAAATATGTTCCTTCTTCGGACATAGGGATATAGAGATTACAGAAGAATTAAGAGAGAAATTGAGAAGTTTGATAGAAAAGAAAATTATCGAAGAGAATTTTGGTATATTTTATTTTGGTGGGTTTGGTGCGTTTGATGACTTTTGTCATGAAATTGTAACAGAGTTAAAAGTAACATATCCACATATTAGGAGAATATATGCACTTTCTGATGAAAGGCATACAAGACCATATAAGAGGCCTAGATATTTAACAAGAGAGGATTATGAGGAATTTGTGTATCTACCTTTAGATTTCGACTATTGGTACTCTAGGATATATTACCGTAACTGTGAGATTATTAAGTTAAGTGATTTCTGTATATTCTATGTTAACAACAGTAAGAATAGTGGGGCATACAAGGCATATAGTTATGCCAAGAAAAAGAAAAAAGCTTTAGTAAATATAGCTCATGAGTTGAGCTCCAGTTTAGCGACCTGACAAATATTTTAGGTCGCAATTTTCTTTTTTAAAAAAAGAAAAAAACTCCAACAAATTATTTTGTTGGAGCTAACTAGAGCTTAATTCTATATTTTTATTCCATGCAAGTATATCTTTCATGAACAGAACTATTAAAGCCTATCTCTTTGATGTATTTATTTGGTTTAAAGCCTATATCATCTAAAGCATAGCCTAAAGTTTTTAAATTTTGTCTTGAAATTTCGTTATTGTCATCATAACTGTCTTTATCTAATCCAAGCCCGTTAGAAAGCTGTAAGCTTTTTTCTATCGGTGTTATATTTTTCCAGTTAACCATAAGGGTGGCATAAATATTTCTCAAACTTTTGGCTTGATTATCTGATATTTTCAATTGTTCTGGTTTGGTTGTTGCACTTTTGTTTAGTCGAGTATCTAGAGAACCTAAATCAAAGCTGGAATATTCTCTATATGCTTCGATTCTTATACTATGATTTATGTCAATATTCTTAGTTAGCAACCAATAAGCTAGACTTCGATGGTCGTTTGGTGCAAAGTAAGTTGTTCCATCTTGAGTAATAATTAACTCCAATTCGTCACTTAACTTTCTTTTCTTTAATTTGGAATTAATATATTTCATATTATTTGTGGTGTCCAAATATTTAGAAGTTGAAGGCAAAACAAATTCTTCATCGTTAGTATATTTAATTTCGCCGTTTGATATTGTAAAGAAACATGGACAAAAATTAGATAAATACGTAATTACAAGATTGTTTAAGTGTAAGTTCGTTTCAGAAGAATACATATCGTCAATAGATGGCCTATGAAGCATATTTGCTAGATATACCTTGGTTATTGTATCTCTATCTTTTAATTTTGTGCAAATAATATTTAATATATCGTTGTGGCAGGCGCTTAAAGTTTCTGGCTCTGTTGTTTCAAAATAGTCACTACTAAGAGGTATATTATATTTACTAAAAATATTTCTCAAATCTTGTAAAAATTCTGCGTGTAATGGCTTTGCTGATTCAATGCTTTTTTCTTTCATTTTAATTTCTCCTAAATTAGTCGATAAGCTTATATAATTACTTTTCTCTGTCAATTTAATCTCTCCTATTATATGTTAATTCTAACACATTATGGATAGTTTTTGCAAGACCATTTCTTAAAGCAGGTTCAAAAACTAAAATTATACTCTTTTATATTACATATAAAAAATTAACAAATAGCAAAAAAACATTTTGATTGGGGTAGGTGAAAATGCTATACTAGTGCTATAGTTAAGGGAATATTGTTAATTACAGATTTCGTAAAATTACAAATAAATACTATTATTTTACAGATAATATAACAAGGAAGTTTAGCTCATATACCTTGTTTTAGTAAAAAAAGGAGATACATAATGACTAATAAGAAAAAATTGCTTATTATAGCCACTGCTATTTGTGCATTTATATTTGTTGGGCTTATTACAACAATTATAGTTTTAGTTGCGACAAGTAATCAGCAGGCACAGTCAAATCTTTCTATTAAATATCAAGCGACAGATGTACTTGCAAAAATGCAGGCCACATACTATATTAATGGAACTGAAAAGATAAAGATGACCGATACAGATGGTATTAATACAGAAATTGAATTTAATGCAACCGTATCAAGCGGAACTCTTAGCCCTAACACATCAATTGAGTTGACAAAGGCAAAGAATAGAGTAGTGTTTGAATATATTTTCACCAATCTTTCTGGTACAGAAGAATACTCTGCTGAAATTCCGATGTCAGTAGCAATAACTTCTCTCCCTAATTATTCAAATGTTAATATATATTATTATTCCACTGCTACTGAGGTTAAATTTGTGGACTTTTTTGAAGTGCTTCCGTTTATAGAGAGTTCTCCTCTTAATGTTAGCCATAATGTTTCAACTAACTCAACTAAGTACATATATGTTTTAGTAGAAGTTGATGATATATTGTTAGATGCTAGTTTAGAGGGAAGTTTGCAGTGGACACTTTCTAGGTCTACAGATAATACCTCTGATGCAATCACTGTGTTGGATGCAGAAGCCGATACTTACACTAACGATATTATGCGTATTCAAGGAGATGACTCTGTTGTTGTAACTTTGAATATGGGAAATAGTACATCGACAGCCTCAGTTCAACCATTAAGTACAACGACTTATGCAGTTGATTCTTCTAAACTTTCTGTAAGAATAGTATCAGACCAAACAGTTACTGTATCTTCTCCAACTATTTCTGGAAATACTGTTTCTTATACAATAACTAAAGATTCTTCTATTAAAGAAAAATTTGGGGCGCTATTTGCTTTTGATTATAATGGAGAAGGATCTTTTATTGTGATAGTATTTATAGATGTCGAAGTAGAATTTGAACTTGATAATGCAGACGATATTTATTATGGCTTACAACAAGAAAGAGTGTTTGGGGTATGGAGTCTAGGAGCAGGTTCTACTTCTTCATCTATAGTGGAAGATAGGACTTATACAATGAAATACACCAAAACTGCTGATACTGAAGATTATGTATCCTGGGAGTCTAGCGATACTTCGATAGCGACAGTCTCTTCCAGTGGGGTTGTTACATTTAAAACAGCGACTAATTTCAGTGGTAAAAAATATGTAACAATTGGTGCATATAGTAATGATAAATTCGGAAGGTGTATACTTGACGAATATACTTTTACATTAGTTGGTGGATGTAATATCTGGGATGCGGAAGATTTCTATATATTAGATGGAAAATCTTATCGTTCTGTTATGGTGCTTCAGACATCTTTGGGTGTTTCTGATAATGATAGGGTTTTAACTAAGCCAGGTGCAACAACATATAGGCCTTGTGATACTACTTTTGCACTTAATGATGGAGTTGCAGATTATTTGCAAGAGACAATATATGGAAATGGTTTTGTTATAAATTTTGGTAATTCAACTGACACTTTTGGTTTTAGCCAAGATCAAGCTGTTAAAGCATGTATATATAATACGGTCATTAGAGGGCACGAATTAGGCTCTGACTATACATTAGAGTTATCATTTGCAAACAGGATAGCTCAGTATTGTGTTTTCGAAAGACTTAAATTTGTTTATTGTAATGTCTCTTCAGATAGTGGTTGGGGAGTTGATTCAACTACTGGTTCTGGAATGTTTAATAATTGTTTGTTTAGAGACACATCAGGATATGGGCTTTTTATAAACGATTCAAATTATTATCCAGTATATGTTGAAGATTGTGTTTTCCAAAATACTGGTATGGCTGCAATTTTCTTTGCTCCTGAGGCTAGTACCGCCCCTGATTCACGTCTTTATATAAATGGGTCTTTCCAATGTGATAACTATAATAGTGTATCAGACTATGATTCAACTTATCAAAATGTTATTAAACAGGTATTAACTAATAATCCTGATTATTCTTCAACACCAAGTGATCCAACTAGTGGTACATTTAATGCTGTAATACTTAGAGCAGACGATGTTGCATTGTCAAGTCTTAAGTCTTTAACAGAAGATTTATATTTTGGTGGGGTATTATTTACAGATTCTTCTGCTGATACTTCTAGTGTAGGTATTGATTTTGATATGCTGACTGGTGATTATAGTGGATTGTTTGGGCTTATTAAAGCTTCTGCTCAGATAATTTCTAATAAAACTACAGAGACAACATTTTGGTCTTATTCAACTTTGTTTGCTGATTTCAATAAATTTAAAACTGCTGGTCACTCAGATACTGAAACCTTCATGACATTAGGTCAAGGTAATTTAGCATTATATAGTTAAGAAAAGAAGCATATTATAAACTAATAATATGCTTTTTTTTATAAATATTTTTTTATGATATACTATATTATTAAAGCTTACAAAAACAAACAAACGTTATATATATTCTACATATATAATCAAAGAAAACAATATAACTTGACACTGATTCTTGTTGTATGATAAAATATGTTAAAATAAGAAGAGTTTGGAGAAGTGTATTTATGTCTGAAAATAATAAACAATACAAAAATTTTGATGAAAAGATAGAATCTTTGAAGGACAAATTAACCCCTTCAAGCATATGGAGAGGTTGTGAAAAGATTTTAACTTCGCCTACAGGAAGAATAGTGTCTGCTGGGGTTCTCTTTACATCTGCTGTAGTTCTTTTTCAAAATGCAGATGTGATATTAGGTTTAGAAAATCTAGACCCAACTAGTATATCTGATATGGAGTTTAAAAATCTTAAATATTTCATTCCAGTAATGTTAGCAGGTTTAGGGGTTCATCAAGTAAGAAAGTTTTTTAAAAAAGATGACGAAAGTTCTTATGAAGTATATTCTAAGATAAAGGATAAAGAATGGAAAGAATATGGATACCCAATGATGTACAAAGAAAGAAGGGTAGCCTTTGACCAGTTAGTTGCCGAGACTATTGAGAGTTCTGACGGAAGTAAGTTCGAAAAATTGGATTATATTATCGACATAATGACAGATTTGGTAAATGGGGTAGACTATAAAGATATAATTGATGATTTAGTTGCTGATAGTATGAGCAAAGAAGATTATAATGAAGTAGTATCTTATGTTTGTATGTTTTCTAAAGTTGGGCCTGAATTCTTTGAGCAGGCTTATGATGGTGAGATTACGGCTGAAGACAAAAAATACTTAATGGATTTAAGAAGAGAAAATGCTGCTCTAGAAGCATATGAAAGAGTAGAAAGAGAAAATGAATAAATATACTAGATTAACAAAGAAAAAGAAGTCTATTGCTATAGGCTTCTTAATTTTTTTGTTTACACCTTAAAACCTTCTTTAAGAGATATAGTGTGATTAAATATTAAATTATCTGCAGTTGAATCTTTGTCAAGAGTGTAGTAGCCTTTTCTTATAAATTGAAACTTGTCTTCAACCTTAGCGTTAAGAAGGAAATTTTCAACCAAGGCCTTAGATTCTCTCATAGATTCTTTGTTAATTATTTCGTCGACATCAATGCCGTCAGCTAGAGCTTTGGCAGGCTCAATATATTCATCTTTAACAAGCTTATCAAATTCTCTTATTGTAACTTCTGTACAGTTATCTGCAGATACAAAATGTATTGTGCCTTTAACTTTAATTCCGCTAGTGTCGTTGCCACTCTTAGTGTTTGGAATATATTCGCATTTCAAATAATCAATTGAGCCGTCTTCTCTATATTTGACTTCATTGCATTTGATAATATATGCACCTTTAAGTCTAACCATTCCACCTTCTATAAGTCTATTATATTTAGGTGGTGGGTTAAGACTGAAATCGTCTTCGTCAATATATATTGTATTTGAGAAAGTCATTGTATGAGTGCCAGAATTTTCTATATTTGGGTTGTTTTGAACTTCGCAAAGTTCACTTCCTTCATAGTTGGTTATAACTACTTTCAAAGGTTTAAGAACCGCCATTGCTCTAGTTGCGATTTGGTTTAAATCATTTCTAATATAGAACTCTAATGCACTGAACGGAATTGCATTTTCATTCTTAGAAAGTCCTAAAGATTTAACAAATTCTTTAATTGCGCTTGCTGTATATCCTCTTCTGCGCATTCCAACAATAGTTAAGTATCTGGGGTCGTCCCAGCCCATAACTTTACCTTCGTTAACAAGCTTCTTTAGATATCTTTTGCCAAGCAAAACGTTTTCTAAGTTTAGTTTACCAAATTCAATTTGTCTAGGTGGATACGCTTCCTCCCAGCCATGTTCTAAGAACCATTCGTATAAAGGTCTATGGTCTTCGAAACTTATATCACATAAACTATAAGTTACACCTTCCAATGCGTCTTCTAGTGGGTGTGCAAAGTCGTACATTGGATAAATACACCATTTGTCACCGGTCTTATAGTGATGAGCACGCATTACTCTATACATAACAGGGTCACGCATATTCATATTAGGGTGTGCCATATCAATCTTTGCTCTTAATGTGACTTTGCCGTCTTCATACTTTCCAGCACGCATATCTCTAAACATCTTTAAGCTTTCTTCAACTGGTCTGTCTCTATATGGGCTGTTTGTTCCAGCTTCTGTCAAAGTTCCTCTAGTGGCAGAAACTTCTTCTGGTGTTAGTTCACATACATACGCATCGCCTTTTAGAATCATCTTCTCAGCGATTTCGTAAATTTTCTCAAAATACGATTCGCTTGCATAAATCACATTCTTTGGAGTGTATCCAAGCCACTCTAAATCTTTAAGATAGCTATTTGCAAAGTCTCCATCTTCTTTTGTGGGGTTAGTGTCGTCCATTCTAAGATTAGTGTAGCCACCAAATTTAATAGCGGTTTCAAAGTCGATTATCCATGCCTTACAATGACCGATGTGCCAATAACCACTTGGCTCTGGTGGACATCTAGTGATAACTTCTTTTGCCTTGCCTGATTTCAAATCTTTAAGAATTTCTTCTTCAATAAAATTTTCTGCAATGATTTCTTCAAACATATTGTTTTTCCTTAAACGTTTTAAATTTTGATACTCTATGCTATCAGTATTTCGGCCAAAAGTCAAGTATTTAGAATTTAAATACTAGATTATGCTTTAAATTGGTTATTTTTTGTAAAATTAATTTTCTTTACAAATGAGTATTGTTTTTGTGATTTAATTGTGGTATACTATACTTAGATTTTAATAAATTTTGGTTTAATACAAGATTTTTTTATAAGGAGTTTTTTCTATAATGGTTATTGGAGATATTACAGAAAAGATTAAAGAGAATATAAGGTCTCTAAATTATGGCAGTAGCGTATATACTTTGAGTTATCCAGCGTACTTTCAAGACGGTAGTCAAATTACAATTGCTGTGAAACTAGAGATGGAAACTGATGTTGTTCTAGAGAGAGGGGAGGAGCAAGAAAGTAAAGCTTTGCTTAGCACTTCTGATGAGTATACTATTATGGATTTAGGATCTGTAAGAGAAAAATTTGGCGATATTGAGATAATTGATGAGATAATCAATTCAACTTGTGAGAAATATCATATACAATATGAAAATAATTCTATTAAACTTTCGGCTGATACATCATCTACTTTAATTAAACTAAATAGATATATTAAGTGTGTATTTGAGATAGAGAGTAGAGTATATGATTTGTCAAAAAAATTAAATGATAACAATGTTTCTACCAATAAATTTATGGAATATCTAAACAACAAGACAGTTAATGAATAAAGATATATTTTGTAAAAAATAACACTATTTAAAAAACTTAAAATAGTGTTATTTTTTGTCAAAAACTATAGTTTAAGAATATGTCAATTCTTATTTCTTGTCAGTTTTCTTAGTTCCACTCTTAACTGTTTCATCTAAAGCAGTTAGCATGCCCGCAAGATTTTGTAGTTCACCTGGAATAATAATTTTGGTGCTTTGACCGTTGGCTACGTACTTCATTGTGTCTAAACTTTGAAGCTTGATATATGCTTCGTTTGGCTTGGATTCGTTAATTAATCTAATAGCTTCAGCAGTACCTTTGGCTTCTTCCATTAAGGCAACCTTTTTGGCTTGTGCTTTAAGAACTTCTGCTTCTTTATCAGCTTCAGCTTTAAGGATTTCTGCTTGTTTTTCAGCCTCAGCTCTAAGAACTGCAGATTCTTTCTCTCCTTCTGCAACCAAGATTGCAGCTTTCTTCTCACCTTCAGCTTTAAGAATTGCTTCTCTTCTTTCACGCTCTGCTCTCATTTGTTTTTCCATAGCATCACGGATATCTTTAGGAGGTAAAATATTTTTTAATTCTACTCTGTGGATTTTGATTCCCCAAGAATCTGTTGCATCATCTAGGATTGCTCTCATTTTTGCATTGACAACATCTCTACTAGTTAGTGTTTGGTCAAGTTCTAATTCACCAACAATATTTCTTAGAGTTGTTGCAGTTAAGTTCTCAATTGCTTGTAGTGGGTTTTTAACGCCATAACAATAAAGTTTTGGGTCAGTGATTTGATAATATACAACTGTATCTATTTGCATTGTTACATTATCTTTAGTAATAACAGGTTGTGGAGGGAAGTCGCTAACTTGTTCTTTCAAGTCAATTGCTGTTCCTGTTGCTGTTGATACTGGTTTATCAAAGAAAGGAAGTATTACATGAATACCTGTTTGTAATGTTCTGTGATATTTACCTAATCTTTCAATTACTTGTGCTGTTGATTGTCTAACAATTCTCACACAAGTTATTAGTACTATTAATAGTAATACTACTAGTACAATTAAAACTATTGCTAATGGGTTCATTATTTATTCTCCTTATTATCTTCTTCTATTTTTTTTACAATATATTTATTTCCTTCTAAATTGATAAGTTTAACAATCGCGCCGGCTTCTATTTCTGATTTGTCACTAGTTGTAACTGTCCAAACAATCCCTTTAATCTTAATTGTGCCATTTTCGTGCTTTGTAATAGGGGTTAGAAGTTCAGCGGTTTTGCCAAATTCTGAATCAGCATTGGTGTGTGCATCGTTCTTGGATAAAAATTTTTGAACTAATTTTCTGAATGCTAATAGTAAAATTACCGAAGTTAATCCAAATACTATCCATTGTACTTCTACGGCAACGCCACAAATTGCCAAAATTAAAGCAACAATACCGCCAACAATACACCAACAGGATATAAGCTCCATTGTTAATGCTTCAATGACTACGCATAAAGCAATAATTCCAAGCCATATCCATATCCATGTGGTCATTTCTTTTTCCCTCCTTCAAAAAATAATATATCAAAGTATATGAAGTTAAATATTGATTTATCATATAATTGATAATATTATTATACTACATAATATTTAGTGAACCAATAATTTTTCAAATAAATGAAAAATTTTTTAAAATGTAACAAAATATTTAATTTGTTCATAGTATGGAGTAGGCAAGCAATTAATCTTGTTTGTCTTAGACTTTCCCCCAATCAACACTATCAAAAAAGTTGGCTAGTGTGTATATATTATACAAAGAACGGTTGATTATTTTCAGCCGTTCTTTATTGTAATGAGATATGCTTGATTAAGTTAAGAATAAAAATCCTAAATTTATAAAAATACAATTATGTGTATAAATTACAGTCTAAGAATTGGTCAAATTGTATTGTTTTTATGACAAAAACACAGTTAAAAAGAAATTTTGTAGTGCTTGTTAAGATAAAATATACAACATATAGTAAGTTATCCACATTTTCACACTTTGTGTTAATTAAATTTTTTGAATTTTTATTCATTTTTAAATTTTTTGATGCAAAAATTGTCAAAATTGTGCAAAACTGGAAAAGTTATCCACATTTCCACTTGATTTCCACCATTTATCCACATATAACTTTCGATAAAATTTCGATAAAGCAAAAATTAAGTGTTGTTTTGTGACAAAAAACATAGTTATCCACATAGTTATAAACAATAAAACTTAATCAGATGTTGTTTGTTGTCTCAAACAAGAAGTTGTTTTGGTCGTTAAGGGTGTCACTAGAGTGTTCTTCATCAATAATTTGGAGATTTTCAATTGGCTCTAAACTGCCTTCTATAATTATGCCTGGTTGTGGCTGATATATTTCGTGTCTTATTTCTTTTTCATCAATCATTTTTCCTTCTTGCCAAGTTTGAAGATATGATTTGACATCGTAGCCTTTGCGTGCGTAAGTAAGTCTATAAGTTTCTCCTTTAAAAACAACTTTGTCAGAGTATTCTTGATTAGTGTCTACTATTATTTTGTCATCTAAGGCAGGAAGTTCTTCAATTGTTTCGCTACGTGTCTTGTAAGTAATGCCATTAGCTATAGGTTTAGAATATATTTCTACACTTACATCTTCGCTAGTACTTGTTGTTTTGATAAACATTGGATAATCTGTATTATTAGTAAATACTAAATCAGATGAACCTTCACTAACCATGGCATCAAGGGCAAGAGGGACGTATTTGACTGGCAGAGAGTGTTTATGAACCTCTTGAATATCTGCTCCTGCTAAAAGTAAGGCATTATATAAAGTGGTGCTTGCTTGGCATATTCCGCCACCAACACCATCAACGAATCTACCTTTGTATATAATAGTTGCTATTTTGTAGCCATTTTCTAAAGTATGAGGAGAGGTAATTTCGTTAAAAGATACTGTCTCATGTGGCTCTACTATCATACCATTAAACTTAGATAGTGCCAATTTTACATTATTTTTTCTTCCGCCAGTGCTATCGCTAACATTGGTTGTGAAAGAGGAGACTAAATGAGTCAAATCTTTGTTGTGTTCTTCTGTAATATCTGCTTCTTTTTCAACTAAATTTAAATCAACAAGGATATTGTTTGTATTAGCAAATTGTTTGTTTATCTCATCATAAAGTTTTTCTCTATCTATTACATAACCTTTACTTGATGGTGTAATTTCAAAAATATTATCGCTATCTGGATTAAAAGAAAGGCAGGAGTTAATAGGTTTGGTTTCGATTTTCTCACAAATTTCATTAATCTTATCATCTAGTCCTTTAAATATATAATTGAAAGAAACGACTTTTGAGTCATTTTCGTTGATAAAATAATTGTTGTCTCCTAAATTTGCTTCTAATTCCTTTCCGCTAGCTATATCAATTATCGTATGTATGTCTTTATTGATTACATAATCATCTTTATCTAGGGTAAATATTTGGTCGTTGTATTTTAGAGATAGAGAGAAATCTTTAGCCTTTTGGTCAATATATGAATCAACAGTGGTATAAGCTTCTGAAGGAGTCATGCCCGATAGGTTAATTCCGTTAATTTGAGAGCCATCATTGATGGGCTTAGTGTTGCTATTTTTCCAAAAAGCAAGTTTGTTAAAAAGTAGTAAGAGTAAAACAATCATGGCTATAAGCAAAATGCTTAAGGTAATTACAAAAACATTTCGTTTTTTCTTATTTTTCGCTTTAGTTTTTTTCATATCAATTCTCCGCTAATATTTATTTACTTTAGTATTTGGAGAAAGTGCTGAATTTATACAAAGAGTAAATTCTAGAAGAAATAAATATATTTTACTCAATTGTTAATACTAAAGATATTATAAAAACAACAAAAGGAGAGATATGAGACAGCAATTCCTTAACATAAGCTTGTTTATAAGTTCATTTGTCCCACTATATTTGCTTGTAATTATAAAAACATTTATAGAAATATTAAATGGAAATCTACATTTCAATGTAACAAATTCAATTTTGCTTGGTCTTATGTTTGTGCTTACAGTAATTGGAATAGTTGGTGTTATATATTTAATAAGATATGAGAGAAAAACTACTGAGGAAATAGTAATTATTGAATACACAAACACAACGGACAAGCATTTTCTTGGGTACTTTTCGTTATTTGTTCTATTTGCTCTAACTTTTGATTTGTCAAAGGTGAGTATGAGTGTGATATATATAATAATTCTAATTCTTGTAGGGATTGTTTATGTAAGAAATAATCTCTATTATATCAATCCGCTACTAAATATAATTGGATATAGTTTCTATGAAGTTGCGTATCGAAATTCTAGGGGGGAAGAACATAGGGCAAAGATGTTTTTTAAAGGGAAGTTAAATCTTGCAAGATACAAAGTAGCATTTGAGAACAATGGCATATGCTTTGTAATAAAGCAAGTAGTTAACAAAAAAAATTAGACTATGTGTATTTAATATACTTAGTCTATTTTTTATTAGTATTTTCTAGCCTTAATTTTTCTTTTAATTCTGAGATTACAATTTCTCTTTCGTCTTGTCTAATTAGTCTTATAAGTCCCATAAACATAGAAGTTAGTTCTTTGTCAGAGACAATATGATTAGAAGGTCTTCTAAATGTAAGAACTTTTGCTTTAGGTCTTAGTGTAAATATTTTTGAAGAATAATTGGAATTATTATAAGTAAATTTTTTCATATTCTAATTATAGACAAGAAGTACTTAACATATACTTTTTCTTAAAAAATATTTTAATAATTATAAATTATATATTTTGTTGAAATAAAAATGTAATTAAACAAAAGAAAATTAAATATATATATTAATAAAATATTGATTGATTTAGAGGAATTATGGACAAACAATTTTTTCATTTTAAATCAGATATAGAATTTAATTTATATATTAATGGTGAATATGTAGCAAGAAATAAAAATAGAGAAAGTATCGATTTGGTTGTAGGTGCTAAATCTTTTAGTTTCATGTTATGTCCTCTTTCTAGCATTGATAATTATATGATAGATAACGGCATAATTAATATAAAAAATAAAGCATCTTCAACTTCTAGTTGTACGAAGATTGTCCCTTTTAAGAATAATCACTATGATATTATTTTTATGCCACAAAAGGTATACAATTTGTCAACAAATAATATAGTAATGGAAATTAATCAAGAAAGTCTTAACATATTTGTATACAATTGTAACTATGGAATTATAGAGATAAATATTAAGAATAAATCAAGATTGTTAGAAAAAGTTGATTATAATATAACAGCATCTAATTTAGAAAAAATATACGATTGTTACTTAATTACAAACCTGCTAGATAATGGGAAAAGATATGTACTTGTGGTGACAGAGAATGGTGAAAAAATCTTTGATAAATTATGCGATGAGTTTGAGATAAATGGGACAGAAATCAAAACTATGAGTATATCTTGCGATATTGCAAGTAGTGGAAGGGTGGACTCAATTAATATTACAGATAGAAAAACTGAGACTTATTATATTTCTTTAACCGACAGAAAAATGGTCTTACAGAAAGAGCTTATCCCACTAGCTTTTTTGCAAGCTTTACAGAACAAAAATTATACGTTAGCCAAATTATATCTAAGTGATAATTTCTCAGGCATACAAAATGTCCAACTAGACAATTATTTTGGAAAAGTAGATGGAATATATTACAATAGATATCTGCTTAACGATGATGTAAATTATACAATTTGGGCAGAGAATGAATATAGAAGTTTTGATTTTGAAATAAATAATAATTTAATAGAGGATATTAAAGAAGTGCAGTTAAATTGAAAAAAGTGCTTCTTTTTTCTTAAACATAAGTATTAATAATTGTAAAAAATAGTGAATTATATTAAAATATAAGTAATAACATTTTTTTAAATTATTTTGGGGGAAATATGTTATATGTAATTATAGGAATAGTTATTTTCTACATAATTTGCTTTTTTGTTTCCATATTTAATTCTGAGAAAAAGTTGCACAAACTATATAATAAGTATATGAATATTAAAAATAACAAAAACTACTTAGGTAAAGATGTTGCCTTTCTTGGACTTGAAGTGTTTAGGCTAGATAATGTAAAAGTAGCCAAGCGTGATGGTGTTATGACTGATGCATATAGTCCTAAGAAGAATATCCTTATTATGAGTGAAGATGTTTGTAATAACAACTCTATTGCCTCATGTGCAATTGTTGCCCATGAATTGGGCCACGCTGTTCAAGATAAAAATAGGTCAATTCTGTTTTTAATTTGTAATTTTTTGCAAAAATTTTGTAATATATTTTCCAAATTTGCTTTGCCATTGTTGGCGGTTGGTCTGACCATGTATTTCTGTGAATTTTATGTTGATACAGCAACAACTTTAATCATTAGTGCCATTGTTCTGCTTTTCGTTAATATCTTGCAACATTTATTGCAAATCCCACTAGAAAAGAATGCAAGTGAGCTTGGTTTTAATTTTCTTAAAGATTATGATATTGTGGAAAGAAAAGATTATGGTAAAGTGAAAAAGATATTGAATGTTGCGGGCAAGACTTATATGGCGAACTTTTTTAGACAACTAAATCCTTTTAAGTGGAGGTGAGTGATAATTGATTAATGAATGGTATATTTTGTTAGGTTTTGCAATAGCCAGTATCCTTATTAGCTGTTATGCACAAGGCAAAGTATCGACAGAGTATAATAGATATTCTAAGGTTCTTGCTAAGTCTGGAATTACTGCTAAAGTTCTTGCAAGACAAGTGCTTGATATTGCGGGATTAAAACATATTGAAGTAAAAGTTGTAAGCGGGACTATGACCGATTATTTTGATGCGAAAAATAATATTCTTGCACTCTCTGAGGGTGTTAGCGATAGTAGTTCTGTTTCTGCACTTGGGATTGCAATGCATGAAGTTGGACATGCTTTGCAGTATAAGGATAATTATTTTCCGATTAAGTTAAGAAAGTTTATTGGTATTGTAACCAACTTTATGTCAAAAACTATGTGGATATTGTTAATTGCTGGCATAATCCTTGATATTTTTATATTATCAGGCGTAGCATATGGCACAATATTTATGAATATAGCATTAATTCTACTAATCGTTGCGACACTTTTTGAATTAATAACAATTCCTGTTGAGAGAAATGCTAGCAAAAGAGCATATGCCTTACTTCAAGAAACAAATGCATTAGATGAAGAAGAGATGTATGGTGCAAAAAAAGTATTGTCAGCTGCAGGTTTAACTTATGTTGCTAGCTTTATAACATCTGTTCTTAATTTGCTAAGAATACTGATGATATTTGGCAGAAGAAAATAAAAAAACATGATTAAGTTGTTAAGACTTTAAGTCCAGCTTTAATCATGTCTTTTTTTAGAAATTCTCAGTTATATAGTTAGCTAATTTAACATAATCACTAGAAGATAAGGCTTCACCTCTAACATTTTGGTCAAAGTTATTATTAGCTAGAAGTTCTTTAATTTGTTCGCTTGTTAGGTTAAATGCTTGTTTTAGGTTATTTGCAAGAGTTTTTCTTCTCATGGCAAAGCCTGATTTGATAAGCCTCTTCAATATATTCCTATCTTTTATTTCATACTTATTATAATCTAGCGTAATCTGAACAATTGCACTATCTACATTAGGAGCAGGGGTAAACATTTTTCTGTTTATTTTTTTTATTATTTTTGCTGTGCCAATTGTGGCAATTGATGCTGTAATTGCACCATAGTTTTCAGTATTTTCTTGTGCAACAAGCCTATCAGCAACTTCTTGTTGAACCATTATAGTTAAAGTTTTAAGTCTTGTACTTTCTTCTAGAAATTTGAAAATTATAGGTGTAGTAATGTAGTAAGGAAGATTTGCAATTATATGATAAACGCCGTTAAACTTCTTTTCAATTTCACTTGTTGGAACGTTAAGAACATCTTCAAAAATTATTTCTACATTACTAGTATTTCCAAACTTATCTTGTAGATATTCTTTAAGAGTATTATCTATCTCAAATGATACAACTCTTTTTACATTTTGGGAAATTATATTTGTTAAAGTGCCTGCTCCAGTACCTATTTCTAGAACTTCACAAGAATTATCTAGATTTGCACTATTAACAATACTAGTAAGTAAGTTTGTATCAAATATGAAATTCTGACCAAATTTTTTGCTGAAATTGAAATTATATTTCTTTAAATCATCTAATATTGCCATAATTAATTATCCTTTGTACTTAGGAAATAATTTCTTGATATTTGAGTAAGTTGCAGAAGATAATTCCTCTAGGGTTATTCCTTTAATCTCACAAATTTTTTCTGCAATATATAGTATATTTTTGGGCTCATTAGTTGTGCCACGATATGGTTCTGGAGAAAGATAAGGGCAATCAGTTTCTAAGATGATATCAGTAAGGTCTGCTTCTTTGACAACTTCTTGTAATTTCTTGCCATTTTTGAAAGTAACAACACCGCCAACACCAATTGTAACATTTAATTTTTTTAATAGATTATAGGTCTCAATGCTTTCACTAAAACAATGAACAATCACACCATTGTTTAAATATTTTCTATTATCAAATAATATATCACATAAGTCTTTACAAGCATCTCTTAGGTGTATCATAATAGGAAGATTTAATTTATCAGCAAGTTTGATTTGAGAAATAAAAACTTCTTTTTGCCTTTCTTTGGCTTGGGTGTCGTTAGAATCTATCATATGATAGTCTAATCCAATTTCTCCAATTGCTATTACTTTGTCATTCTTAGCATATTCTTTCATAAGTGCTATTGTTTCTTCAGTATAATCTTTGACATCATCAGGGTGAATTCCAATTATAGCATATACATTTGTATTTATGTTTGCTAAATTAACACATTC
Organism: uncultured Christensenella sp.; assembly: GCA_964630515.1. GTDB lineage: Bacteria > Bacillota > Clostridia > Christensenellales > UBA1242 > UBA11490. Next base: position 28,925 of record CAZVVP010000005.1, read on the forward strand.
TATCATAGACTTCTTATCATATGAGACTGTAAATACATCAGTTATATGATTTTCTTTCCATCTTCTTTGAACTTCGTTTGTGTTACTCAATTTTTCATCTGTTAGATGTGCATGTGTATCTATAAACCTTAACATACTTGACTTCCATCTGGCATATTTTTGATAGGGCTGATCAAGGATAGATCACCTGATTTGTCATCAACTGCACAAAGAACCATACCTTCGCTTAGTATTCCTCTTAGTTTAACAGGTTTTAGATTTGTTACGACTATAACTTGTTTACCAATAATATCTTCTGGATTGTAAAATTTAGCAATACCACTTACAATAGTCTTATCTACACCATTAATTCTAATTGTGTTTTTTAGAAGTTTGTCTGCTTTCTCAACTTTCTCACTTGCAACAACTGTTCCTACAGCAAGTTTTACTTTGTCAAGATAGTCAATAGTAATTTCTGCTACTTCTTCAACATTCTCTTCAATAGTTTTCTTTTCTTCTTTCTTAACTTCAGCTTCTAGATTCAAGAAAGCTAATTCCTTCTCAATATCTAGTCTTGGGAAGATTGCTTCGCCTTTAATAACTTCTTTGCCAAAGTTTTCAAAACCAAATGCCTTAATACTGTCAAAGCTTTGTAAATCGCTAGGAGTATTAAATTTAGAAAAAATCTTAGCAGGAATTTCGATTAAATATGCTTGAAGTAAAGTCGTACATATTCTAATAGTTTCAGTCAAATTATATAAAACTGTTGCAAGCCTATCTTTCTTAGCTTCATCTTTAGCAAGTACCCATGGAGCAGTAATGTCAATATATTTATTAGCATATCTAATACAATCAAAAATTTCTTTAGTTGCTATATCTGTACGATTATCGTTCATAGCTTCTACTACTTTTGTATAAAGATTATTACATAAGTCGATTAACACTTGGTCTTCTTCGTTTAAGTCATGTGGCTTAGGAACAATACCGCCAAAGTTTTGAGTAATCATTGCAATAGTTCTGGATACTAAGTTGCCCAAATCGTTACAAAGGTCGGAATTAATAGTCTTTAGGAATACATCAAAAGCAAAAGGAATGTCACTATAAATTGGACCATCTTTAAGCATATAGTATCTAAGTGCATCTGCACCATATTTTTCGCAAAGCACAGTTGGATTAAAACCGTTACTCTTACTCTTAGATATTTTATCACCTTTCAAAGTGATAAATCCAGTAGAGTGGATAGTTCTAGGTAGTTCAATTCCTGCTGCGTGCAATATGATTGGCCAAATAATTGTGTGGAATCTAGAAATATCACGACCGATAAAATGTACATCACATGGCCAGTATTTCTTGAAATCACTCTCATCATCACTTCCATATCCTAAGGCAGATATGTAGTTAACTAAAGCGTCACACCATACATAAATTACGTGTTTTGGGTCAAAAGGTGCTTTAATTCCCCAATCGAAAGATGTTCTTGTTACGCACAAATCTTGCACACCATCTTTAACAAAGTTATTATATATTTCGTTATATCTGCTTTCTGGCACTAAGAAATTCTTGTTTTCTTGGAATAATTTCTTGACAAAATCGCTATACTTACTCATCTTGAAGAAATAACATGGCTCACTTGCTTTCTCAACTGGCCTGCCACAGTCTGGGCATTTGCCGTCTACAAGTTGACTTTCTGTAAAGAAGGTCTCACAAGGTACACAATATAGTCCCTCATACTTGCTTAAGTAAATATCTCCGTTCTCAAATAGTCTATTCATAATTTTGTTAACGCAATTGATGTGCTTTTCATCAGTTGTACGGATAAATCTATCATAAGAAATGCCTAATGTTTTCCAAATTTCTTTGAAGTTGTCTACAGTTTTGTCAACAAAAGCTTGAGGTGTCATTCCTGCCTCTTCTGCTTTTTTGGCAATCTTCATTCCATGTTCGTCAGAACCTGTCAAAAACATTACATCATAGCCATCTAATCTTCTAAATCTAGCAACTGCATCAGTTAGTACTGTACAGAAACAATGTCCTACATGCAAATCTCCACTTGCATAATATATAGGGGTTGTTACATAAAACTTCTTCTTGTCCATATTTTTTCGCCTCTTAATTATTTATTTAATATTAACTAAGGCTAATTATATCAAACTCTTCACAAAATGTAAAGTACTCAATATTAAATCATAAAGGAATTATTTAACTATTTGTTTTAATACAATATAACATGAATATTGTTTGGACAATCATGCTAACTTGTGGGTTAGGGGTGCTTCTAATTATTGACAGCGAAAACGCTTTTGCGACCATGCTATCTGGCAGTGAGAAAGCTATAGAACTTTCTTTGAAACTTTGGGCAGTCTATGCACTGTGGCTAGGAATATTACAAATCATTGAGGATACGAAACTTGACCAAGTTTTTTGCAAAATATTAAAGCCAGTTATAAGATTTCTTTTTAGAGGTGTAGATGAATATACTTCTGGGCAAATTGCAATTAATATTACAAGTAATATTCTTGGCATGGGTAATGCTTGTACTCCAAGTGGAATTAATGCTATCGCTGGCATGAACAAAGGAGGTAAGGTTATTAATGGAAATCAAGCCTTACTTGTAATGTTTAATACAACTAATATCCAGATTATCCCTACGACAATTATAGGAATAAGGGTGCTACATAATAGTGTTTCTTCATCAAATATTATTTTACCTACAATAATAACTTCTATAATTTCACTAATTGTTAGTATTTTTCTTTGCAAATTGTTTTCTAAATTTTTTCTTAAAGAGGGGAAATCATGAGCGCATATTTTATACCCATGTTGATAATTGCACTTGTTGTCTATGCTGTATATAAGAAACAAAATGCTTATGTAAGCTTTGTAAATGGTGCGAAAAAATCTTTTGATTTGATACTTACGACTTTCCCATACATTGTGGCAATTTTGGTAGTTGTGGCAGTATATAACGCAAGTGGATTAAATGTGTATGTAGCAAGAGTTTTGTCGCCTGTATTTAATTTCTTGGGTGTGCCTGTAGAACTCACAGAATTAATTGTGCTTAAGAATTTTACTGGAGGGGGCAGTCTAGCAATACTAGAGGAGATATTTACTAACTATGGTGTAGATAGTTATATAGGAAGATGTGCTAGTGTAGTTATGGCAAGCAGTGAAGCAATATTCTATATAACTGCAGTATATTTTTCTAAGACAAAGGTAGAGAAATATAAGTTTCTTATCCCTCTTGCTTTGTTTGTAAATACCTTTTCAGCGGTGGTTGCGTGCTTTGTGTGTAGATTTATATGAAAAAAAGCACAATATTATAATTGTGCTTCATTGTTATTTTGTCCTTCGTTTGAGATTTCTTCTTCTAAAGCTCTTTTTTCTTCAAAATTAGAGGTGTTAGGATTGTAAGAGTTTACACTAACAGAGTAAGTATCTTCTCCTGTTTCTATTTCTTGGCTTTCGTCATTGTTATAACTAACTGGAGTTGTTTTATTTGCTTTTGCTTGTTCTTTCTTAATATTTTTTGCTCTTATTCTATCGTCATTAAGAATCTTGATACCGACTAAGCTAAGAGAACCAAAAACAGTTGTTGCTAGTGTACCTGTGACTAAGCCAATGGTAGAAAAAACATCTTTCCAAGTAAAACTCTTACTTTTTGCTTTAGCATCAGTATATGCCTCAATTAGTTGTTGGTTATCTGATTGTAGAAGTTTAGTTTCTTTAACTTTCTCATCATGTAGGTTATCATATTCTATATGGAAAGTAGAGGAACTAATTTCTTCATTTTTAAGGGAGTCAAAAAGTCTAGCTTGTTCAGTCTCAAAGTAAGAGATAAATTCCTGGTCTGTTTGAGAATACTCTTCTAGAATGTTTGAGCTAATTTGTCTATATTCTCTACAAACCTTCTCTCTTTCAACTAAACCATTAAAGGAGTCTACTGTTATTGCTAACGATGCTAAAAGGGCTACTGATAGCTTTGCAAAAGTAATTTTATCTTCTCTATATTCTTTCTTAAATTCTTCGTTATTCATGATTATATCCTCTTTATATAGATTTTTTATGTCAAGATTATATCATATGAGAAATTTGAAAGTCAATACCCAAATGATAAATATATTGTTTTCTATATAGATAAGATAAGTTATCGTACAAAAAAAGATTTGAAATATATTTGACTTATATTTCAATAAATGTGTATAATTATATTGATAGTCAGATAAAACAATAATAAAAATGGAAAAGAGGATTAGATAAAATGGTAAAAATATTAAGTGATAGCAGTTGTGATTTAACTAAAGAGTTATTAGAAGAATTTGGGATTAATACTATTCCTTTCAATGTTTTGCTTGGTGATGATGAACACAAAGATGGCGTGGATTTGAATTCTCAGATGATTATAGATTATGTAGAAAAGACTGGTGTTTTGCCAAAGACTTCTGCAATCAATGAGTTTGCTTTTGAAGAATTTTTCAAGAAACATGAAAACAAAGACGGTATAATTTGTTTTACAATTTCAAGCAAAATCTCTGTAACTTATGCTAATGCGTGCAAAGCTGCAGAGAAGTTTGATAATGTTAGAGTTATTGACTCAAGATCATTAAGTACTGGTGTAGGAATTCAGGCAATATATGCAAGTATGCTATCAAAGAAAGGCTACACATTAGACGAAATTGTTGAGAAAGTCGTAGCAAGACAAGATTACTTGCAAGTAAGTTTTGCGACTTACAAACTTAATTATCTTCACAAGGGTGGAAGATGTAGCAGTATTCAACTTCTTGGTGCGAATTTGTTAAAAATCAGACCATCAATAATTTTGCGTGACGGCAAGATGGAAATGCATAAGAAATACATGGGCAATATGTCAAGAGTATGTGAGAAATATGTTAGCGATACTTTGACAGAATTTAGCAATATTAATAAGAAGTTAGTATTTATAACCCACTCTCCAGATACAATTGGGGTTGAGGACATGGTTAGAAAGGAACTTGATAAGCATATTGAATTAGATAGAGTAGAAGTAACAAGTGCAGGAGCAACAATTACTTCTCACTGTGGTGAGAATACTATAGGTCTTATTTATTATAACGATGATGTTGATTGGGAAGCGTAAAGAAAGCAACTTAATAATGTATATTAATTAAAAAAGATATAATGAATATTAATTTCATTATATCTTTTTTTTTAATCTATTAATTTTAAACAACGATATATTTAAATTCTACTGTTTTACCATATAGGGTAAGGGTTACTGAGGTTAAGTCTTTTGCCTCATTAGTTGTTATTGGGCTTGAGAAGTTAGAAGCGGTAACAGATTCTATTCTTGGGGTTGCACCTTCGCCTGCGATGTATATAACCTTGATAGCAGAATAATCTATATCATCATCTACATGATAAGTCCAATACTCAGCATTGTTTGGATACGATACGTAAATATATGTGTTATTGTCTTGTTCTTCGGCTTTGTCTTCGTCGAAGATTCCCTTAATGATTTCGTCAAAAGATTTATCATTTATTTTGCCTTCCACAAAGTCATCGACTATTTCGTATGCAAAACTTGTTACTTTAGTTTCTGCAATTGCATTGTTGATTGTGTCAGTTATGCCTGGGATTCCTAGTGAGGTTATTATTGAACAAACAGCTAGTGCAACAACTACCAACACACCACCCTTTAAAGCACCTAATACTAAGCCTAGAATTTTGTTTAATCCACTAAGAGTCTTAGATTTGTCAGTAAGGGAAGTGAATAAATTCTTTAACAATCTAATGATGCATCTAATAAATATGAATAAGATAAGGGCAGAAAGTACAACTGTTAGGAAAGCTGCAATCTTTTCTCTAGGGTATGATGTCCCAAAGATGACCATTGATTCTTCAACACCAAAAGTACCAGAAAGGAGTGTGTCAAACCAACCATCAATATCTACTAGTGACCTAATAAGTCCAGCAAACCAGTTAGCGGCTTTGATAGAGATTAGTAAAGAAATGAATATTGAGCAAAGCGATATTATTCCGTTAAAGAACCCTCTAAATAGTCCAACTATGGCAAATATTGCAATTATTGCGATAACAACAATGTCAAGCCAGTTCATTATATACTCCTTTAATTAGCGAAAAGCTTTTTTTCTAAAAAATTATTAATCAATTCTAATATAGCATAAATTTTGACAAAAGTCATATTTTTGAGTATTACTTTTCAAAATTTCAAATACTAGATACTTTAGGAATTAATTTAATTATATGCTTTTCAGATTTTTTAAAACTAACTTGATATAAAAATATTTTCAATATCTTTGAATGTGGTTTAAAAACTGTAATAAAGGTTAATTATTTGACTGTATTGGGAGAGATATTAAATGGAAGTTTTTTTGGATACAAAGCAAGGAAAGTTAGATTTTGCATATGAGCTAGCGAAAAAAATTGATTGTAATTTGCCAGTATTTGTATGTATTGGCTCAGATAGGGTTGTGTCTGACATGATAGGGCCACTTACAGCTGAGTATTTGGTTAATAAATTTGGTGTAAGAGCGTATGTGTATGGTAGGCTTAAGAATCCGATTGTTGCAAGTAATTTGGAGTCAGCTTTTGAATTTATAAGAAAAGAGCATAAGGATAAGCAAATTATTATTATTGATGCGACATTGGGAGAGTTAAACTCAATCGGAAAAATTAAACTTATAAGTGGTGGGTGTGTGCCAGCGGGGGCTTTTGGATATAATAGAAATCTATATGGAGATTTGAGTATACTTGCGGTCGTAAATACTTTTGGGATAGATGCAAAACAATTCTTAAGTTGTGCAAAATTTAATGAAGTATATACTTTGGCTGGTAATCTAGCGGAAAGTATAGATAAAGCTCTCAAAATTTCATCGTATGTAAGGGAAGAAGTTGTATAAAGGTTACAAAATTCGAAATAAATCTTAAATTTAATTAAATTAAAAAAAAGAATAAGCATACAAATATGTTGTTTATTTTTTTGCTTTTTGTAATTAATGTGTTATAATGTATGGACTTGAAAATTTATTTATAGGAGGCTGAAGTTTTTGGGTAATAAGAAAAAAAAGAACTATAAAGGCTATTTATACTTATTTCTAGTTATACTTTTGGTTTGTCTTGCCTTTTTTTTGTTTAGTTCTGATAGTGTAGATAAGAATATTAGTTACAGCAAAGCACAAGATATATTATTTGCTGGAGTAGTTGAGGAAATATATGTTAATAACGGGACTGGTTATATTCTGATTGCAGAGGACTCAACTCTAACAATTGACGGCAAAGAGTATAAGAGTTCTCTTGAGGGAGATGTTAGAAGCAAGTTCCCTAACAAATATGATTACTATTTCACATATAATAGTATTGCTGACTTGGATTTTATTACAGATTTCCAGAAAGTGGTTAGTTATGCTAATAATGTTGAGATTGCAAATGGAGAAAAGTTAATAGTTGAAGATGTTGAGAATACTTATTTTGGAAGAGATTGTACTCATTTAAATGACTATAATCTAACAACTTTCAATTATGACAAAGGTAATCCTACTGAAAGTTTCTTTGAATCAATATTGCCATATATCTATATTGCTTTAATGATTGTTCTTGGTGTAATGATATTTAGAATGTTTAGTGGTAAAGGTGGCGGAGCTAATATTTTCTCAAAAAGTAGAGCAAGGGTTGTTGAGAAATCTAAAGTTAGATTTACAGATATTGCTGGCTCAGACGAAGAGAAATTGGAGACTGAAGAAATTGTAGAATTTTTAAAGAATCCAGCTAAATTTAAGGCACTTGGTGCAAGAATCCCTAAGGGAGTGTTGCTGGTTGGACCTCCGGGAACAGGTAAAACTTTGTTAGCTAAAGCAGTTGCAGGAGAGAGTAATGTACCATTCTTTAGCATTAGTGGTTCAGATTTTGTTGAGTTGTATGTTGGTGTTGGTGCTAGCAGAGTAAGAGATATGTTTGATACTGCTAAGAAGAATGCGCCATGCATTGTATTTATTGATGAAATTGATGCTGTAGGTAGACAACGTGGTGCTGGTCTTGGTGGCGGAAATGATGAAAGAGAGCAGACTCTAAATCAGTTGCTTGTAGAAATGGACGGATTTGAGAGTAATGATGGAATTATTGTACTTGCTGCGACAAACAGAGCTGATGTGCTTGACCCAGCATTAATGAGACCGGGCAGATTTGATAGACAAATTTATGTAAATGCTCCTGATGTTAAGGGAAGAGAAGGTATTATTGCGATACATGCTAAGAATAAACCAATCGATCCAGAAGTTGATTTCAAGGCGCTTGCTAGACTTACTAGCGGATTTACTGGTGCAGATATTGAGAACTGCTTAAATGAGGCTGCGATACTGGCTGCAAGAAGTAACCATGTAACAATTAATATGTCAGATATTACTGAAGGTATTAACAAAGTTATTATGGGACCTCAAAAGAAAAGCAGGCTTGTAACAGAGAAAGATAGAAAGATTACTGCATATCATGAGGCTGGACATGCAATTGTTGCAAAGAGTCTTAATGCAGGTGAAGATGTACACGAAGTTTCAATCATTCCTAGAGGAATGGCTGGTGGATATACATCAACAAGACCTAGTGATGATGATGAGCATTATTCTTACTCAAGGCTAAATTCTAGAATTAGTATGCTTATGGGTGGTAGAGTTGCTGAAGAAATTATATTTGGTGACATTACTGCTGGAGCAAGTAGCGATATTAAGAAAGCTACTGAGATCGCTAGAAAGATGGTAACTGAGTGGGGAATGAGTGATAAGCTTGGCTTTATCAATTTGGGTAAAGGTGACGAAGTGTTTATAGGTAGAGACTATCAGACACAGAGTCAATACAGCGAAGAGACTGCCGGAATAATTGATGAAGAAATCAAAACAATTTTGCAAAAGAATTATGATATAACTAAGAAGCTTCTTACTGAGAAAAAAGATATTCTTGACAACTTGGCTAATCTTCTACTACTAGAAGAGACTATTTATCAAGAAGAAGTTGATGCAATCATGAATGGAGAAGATTATAAAGAGATTGCAAAAAGACTTGATGAAAAGATAAAAGCTAGAAAAGAAGCTGATGAGAAACATCAGAAAGAACAAGAAGTTTTGCAAAAAGCAAAAATGCAAGAAATAAAGGAACAAACTGCAGTTGCATTATACAAAGCAGGAGTTATTTCTGAGAAAGAGTTAAGTGTTATCAAAGATGAAACTGAGACTGTTAAAAAAGATACTGAAAAGCAACTAAATGATTTAAAGAGCGAAGAAAAAGTTGAAGAAGTGTCAGAAAAAGAAGATACAGAATTGAAAGAAAAAGACTCAAATAAGGAAGAAGTAGAAGAGGCTGAAAAGAAAGAATCTGAGTCAAAAAAGAATAAAGAGTCAAATAAAGAAGAAGAGAAAGTGGAAAAAGTAAAGAAAAATAAAAAGGAAGAAAAGTAATGACAAAAGGAAAGAAGATAGCATTAATTTCAGTTAGTGCAGTTGTAGCTTTGATAGTAATTACAATTATTGTATTGGCGCTTGTTAAGACAACATTTTTTAGCTTAAATGTTAGTAATGCTAGTAGCTTAAGAGTATTTGTTAATGGAGAAGAGATTAGCGTTGGTATTTGTACCAATCCGGACAAACATAATTTAGCTAGCAATGAAGGTCAAAAAATATTTAATCAAATTGAAGAAAAAAGCAAAACGAATTCTCAAGAAAGTGTTCTTACTTGTATTGTAAGTGGTGCATTTGGTTTTGAGGCAACTTGGGAAGAACAAGAAAATTCTAAAGATACTATCAAAAGTTCTGACAAAATTATTATCGAATATATCTTTGATGAGCAACAAATACTTTATATGAACGGCGAAGAACAAAAAGATAGCGAAGACAATGTAATTAAATATTCTAGACTAATGCTAGAAGTTAACAATACAACGGACTTAGCTAATACAAAGGTTTATTTGATTGAAAATTCTACTGATGATGAAAGTAATTTCGTGGTTACATTCCTTGCTAAGCAAGCAGATTTGTACGAATATATTAACACTTTAGAAGTATAAGAAGATTATAAAAAAACATTGATTATGAGTGATACAATAATCAATGTTTTTTTGTTGTGTATTATTTAAATAAAAATAAAAAAATAAAAATTATTTATATTGATTTGCTTTGTTTTGTATCCTAATATTAAGATATTTTGCTTCAGCAAGAAGTGTGTCTTTAGAGTTGGAGATCTCTTCGTTTATGCAACTAAGAAGAAGTTTTTGTTTAATTTTTGAGGTTAAATGTTTGTTAATTTTTGCATTCTCAATAAGCTCAATATTTGTAATATTTAACTCTTCATCACAAAGTGGCACATTTCTTTTTCTGAGAGCCTTTACATCATTCTTTATTTCTTCGTAAATTTTTGGCACAAACGCTTCTAAAAATTTCTTAATTTCGCTATCTGCCATGTAGAAATCCATAACAATATGTCTATAATTTCTTCTGTTGTTAAACGTAATCTCTTGGAAAATATTATATACAGCAATAATTGTCTGAATATTCTTGTTGGCCTCTTTTAGACCTGAGTTGCCAAAGTAGGTTGTGCAAGTCCAATATACTTGTGCTGGGGCAGTGTATTTGAAGTTAAAATAATTCATTAGAAATAGTAAACAAAAGCCCATAAATCTAAAATGTTTTGGCAAATTAAAAAAGTTCTTTCGATACTTTTTTCCTATCTTGAATTTATCAAAATTTGTTGTAAATATATATTTGTAAATATTAATGTAGTTAAAATTGTCTAGGAAGTTTTCGTATATTCTTGTGGAGTCGTATTTGAAATCACTAACAACTATTTTTCTAAGTTCTTTCAAGACTCTTTCGCCAGATATATCTCTCAATTGGTGGGCATATTTTTTGGCACAAAGTCTTGTGTTTTTGTCAATAGCAAAGCCTAATTCGTTAGCAATCCTAATTAGTCTTAAAATTCTTAACCCGTCAGATTCAAAAACTTCCTCTGGTGTCTTGATGCATTTTAACACTTTGTTTTGGACATCTTCAATTCCGCCATAGAAGTCTTTAATTTCGTTAGTTAATACATCATAGTATAGGCTATTTGCAGTAAAATCTCTTCTACTTGCGTCCTGCTTAATATCGTCTACAAAGTCTACATCAGTGGGTGAGTGATCGCCACCTTTCTTGTAATTCTCTTTTCTGAAAGTTGTGTATTCGTATTCTTCGTTGTCACTGATTGTTATAAGAACTGTTCCAAGTTTTTTATTAACAATATTTGCTTTGAAGTTAAGAGAAGTTGCAATATCAATAATCTTGTCATAAGTTAAGTTGCCACAAATATCCATGTCAGTATTTTCTAACTTTAGAAAAGCATTTCTAACAAAGCCTCCTACAATATACACACTGCCACCATATTTGTAGGCTTCTTTTGCTAATTTTATTAAGTTAGGGCTTACATTAATATTTAATTTATCCATATAGTAATAATATACTATTTTGGGAATATTATCAAATAATTTTGCTATTTCAAAAATTTAAGATAGCAAATTGAAAAGATTATAACCAGCTAAAAATTTGATTGCAAAGGAGGAAGAAATATTATATAATATTGACTAGAGTTTAGGAGGAATATTGAAATGAATAATAAGTGTCCTATTTGTGAGCAACCAACATATTTGGTTTATGGCAAGAACCCAAGAAAAGATGGTCTATGTAAGGCTCATGCAAATATGTTGTTTAATAAAGAAATAGAGCAATGTGCCAATTGCAATGCTTGGCACAAAACAAATGAAATATGCAAATGTGAAGAAAAAGATAATAACTATAGAATAAATAGAAAATGTTTGCTGTGTAATAATGAGACAGAAAATGGAAATTTGTTTTGTAAAGAACATTATTTTAAATATAAAGACAAAACAATTACTGTAACGATTAAAAACCTATCAGATTTCAATATAGTTGATGAGTATGGCAATAGAGATGTGAAAACTGCTAATGGTATGTATGTTAGAAGTCAGCAAGAAAAAATAATCTATGATGAATTATATTCTAGAAATATTAAATGTGAATATGAAAGAACAGAATTTTATAAAGATGCAGATGGTACAACTAAAGAACTTCATCCGGATTTCTATTTGCCAGATTATAACATATATATTGAGCATTGGGGTTACGAAAACTCTAAAGATAAGAAATATATAGCTGAAAAAGTATTTAAAGAAAAAATTTATAAAGAGAAAGGAATAAAAATCGCTGGAACTTCCAGCGAAGATATCAAAGATATTAAAAAAGCAATAGATAGAATATTTTTTGAAAATGGAATAAAAATAAATTAATAAATTAAATCTAAATGTTTTTAATAAAATTAACTACAACTTACAAAGATATTTTTCCTAGAGTTGTAGTTTTTTTATCAAAAAAAGTCTCTAAATTTTAGAGGCTTCTTGGATAATTAATTTTTCTTAGTATTTAAATATATCTACTGCCCAAGCGGTCTTTGTGTTGTTGTCAATCTTTACTTTGTTTGAAATTTCTACTCCAAAGATAACAAGAACTTCGTTATCTACTGCAAGAACAGGAAGTACATTTCTAAGTCTTGTAGGAATTTTTTTGTCTATTAAGTAGTTGCTTAGAGATTTAGTTCCTCCACCAAATTTCTCAAACACATCTCCCGCTTCTCTAAATCTGATTTCTGCGTTCTTTGGTACTTTTGCAATATCAAAAATATGATCATGAACGCCGATATCAAATTTTCTTGTTAGGGATATATTTAGTATTCCATACTCTTGAATATCTATTTTGCCTTTCTTTAGAGACCAAACTTTATTCTCAGGTTTGAAATTACGATTAGTTAGAGTTATGTAGTTATATTCTTTGATTGCAACTAAGCCGTTAGGCAAATTAATTTTTGCACCATTAGTTCCATTTAATGCCAAGTCTTTGATTAACTCTATATGTTTTTTTTCAATATCTTTATGAATATTAATTGTCTTTAGACCGTTTCTAATTATTCTGTTAATAATTGAATTTGGTTGAACGAAATCGCTTGTGCTGATTTTGATTATTCCCTCTTTGCTAAGAATCTTGCTACTATTTGCTAGATTTGAGATATATTTATCGTCCTGTCTGCAGATGTCTGCAAATTTGCAAATTGACATATCTGCATTTGGCCATTTGTTTCTTATTAGTGGCATAATCATATTACGAATATAGTTTCTTGCGTAATCGTTTTGGAAATTTGTTTCATCATCAACATATGGAATATTATTGTTTTCGATATATGCCTGAATTTCTGTTCTAGAAGTTGATAGCATTGGTCTAATGAAGTCATGACCTTCGCCGAACTCCATACCACTAGCTCCACTTAGTCCTGTTCCTCTAAAGATATTAAGAAGTATTGTTTCTGATTGGTCTTGCAAGTGATGTGCTAGAGCGATTTTGTCAACTGTTCCATTCTTAATAAGAGAGCGAAAAACTTCGTATCTTGCCTCTCTTGCTCCTTCTTCTAATGTTAACTTTTTTTCTTCGCAATATTTAGGAACATTAAGGCTATATGACAAACATTCTATATTATGTTTCTTGCAATAACCAATTACAAAAGATGTATCTTTTCTGCTTGTTTCTCTAATATTATGGTCGATATTAATTGCAACCACTTCGCAACCAAAAAGTTCTTTGTTTGTGGAAAGATAGTAAAGTAGACACATACTATCTCTTCCTCCAGAACAAGCAACACCTATTCTTTGACCCTTTTCTATTAAGTTTTGTTTCAAGATTACATTCTCAATACTTTTCATTTTTCCACCAATATTCATTATTTAAATTTAAATATAAAGCTTATTTAACTGTTGGTCTAGTTATTATACACTACTTCAAATTAAAATTCAATACCCTTAAAAGAAATTTTAGTCGTTTTTTTGTTTGACTAAAGAAATATTATTATATAAACTAATTATAACAAAAGCAAATATTTTTGGAAGGTGTGGGGTAAAAATGCAATATAAATTGCTTAATTATTACAAAATGCTTGCCAATGTAGCTGGAAATTTGGTTGGTGCATTTGTTCCTCTTATAATTTACGAAGCAACTCAGTCGCTTGTGTATGCAACGCTTTTTTTAGCTGGTGTATGTTTTTTTAGGATTATTTTGAATTTTATTTTGAACAAAGTAATACAACGTAATCCAGAAATATTCTTAATGATGAGATTTTTTACACTAGGAGCATATTGTTTATGCTTAAATTTTCTATCTTATGATCTAGTATTATTTTCTATACTTAGTGCTTTATTTCTTGCTTTAGATAGAAATTTCAAGACTTTGGCTACAGAGACATTGCTTAATTATTCTGCTGGGGCGAAAGTTGATTCTAAGAAGATAGGATTTACTAGAGTTTTTGAAAAGTTGGGAATATTTACAGCGTTGATAGTTGGTGGAATTCTACTAGACGTTAATCAAACTTTAGTATATATAATTGCAGTTGTTTTCTATCTCTTTGCAATAATTCCGCTTTTTATGTATTATATTAAAAATAAGAAAAAAGAGACATTTAACAAAGAGCTTGTGTCAAATGCTGTTGTGTTTTTGTCAAAAAATGAAGATAAAAATAAAAAGTTAAAATATATAGGTATAATGGTTCTTGCTTGTTATTTCTTGATGTATTCTTTGTATGGAGTGGCTGATACTACATCTAACATATTTAATCTTAGTATGTTTGCAAGCGGTGAGATTTCATATTCTTTTGCTAGTATGTTTGTTCTTACTTATAACATTGCGGAATTTGTTGGAAATATTGTTATTGGCAAGTTAGAAAAGAAGTATGACTTGCTTAATATTGTAAGAGTAAGTTTCTTTATTCTATCTGCAGTATTCTTAAGTCTTGTGTTTGTAAAGAACATTACTGTTATATATATTTGTTTTGCAGTTTTTGGGTTTGTGTATGCATTCATTTGTGCTTTTGTGTTGCAGAGATTGCTCCAAAAATCACGTATACTTGGGGTAAGCAATAAAGCCTTTGTTATAAGAGAGAGAGCTGCGCTGGTATCGTATTTGTTTATTTATTTAGTATCTTTGCTTATTGCAGTACTTGATATACCTTTGACTTATACCTTCTGTGTAACTGCTGTGATGTTTTTGGTTTGTGGAATCATTGTTCCGATTTTAGAAGAGAAAACCAGAAAAATGTTAGTGGATTATGTGGAAGATAATGAAATTATTGTAGATTCACATAATGTAATTAAAGAAATGAACGAAGAGACAAGATAGTTTTTCCACAACAAGGCCTAGTTTGTGGAAAAGTTATATTTAACACAATGAAAATATATTTGAAATAATTTCTAAAAGTGTAAAATTAATGATAATTTACAAATTTAATTTAATTTTATGAAATTTTTTTGTAATATGCTGTAAATTCTTTTAACAAATAAAGAAATTTATGATATAATAACCAAACTAACATAGAAAATCTTTTCTGTGTTAGTTTTTTTTTGTTTATACTGCTTTGTGTAGATTTTTGTTATTAATTTGATGGCAAAAGATACGCAAATTTTTTATTTTTAAGAAAATTTGATAATATATCAATTTAGACCTTGTAATTTTGTTTTAAATGTGATATCATATATGTGTATGTTGTCATAATCAAATTATTATTATGAACTATAAATTTTTTTAATACAAGGAGATTTTATGGGCCCGAGTGGGTTATTATTAGCAAATTCAGTTAATCCGTTTTTTTATGTAATTGTTGTTATTTTATTATTATTATCAGCGTTTTTCTCTGCAAGTGAGACCGCATATTCGACATCAAGTCTAATTCGTATAAGGAATTTGGCTGATGAGAATAAGAAAGGTGCTAGAAGGGCATTGCTTATTTGTGAGAATTATGATAAGATGTTGTCCACAATTTTGGTTGGAAACAACTTAGTTAATATTGCAAATACTACAATTTGTGCATACATTTTTAGTCAACTTATCTCAAATCCAACACTTGCTAATGTGCTAAATACTGTGATAATGACTTTAATCATTTTGATATTTGGAGAAATTTTGCCAAAAAGCATAGCAAAGTCTAAACCTGAGAAGTTTGCGTTACAATTTGCAAGTGCTATGCATATAGTGTCGCTTATATTGTGGCCTATTGCAATTCTTTTCACAAAAATGCAACAGGCGTTTGTCAAGAAGAAGGTAAAAGATGGTGTAGACCCAACTGTGACTGAAGATGAGTTAGAGACCATAATCGACACAATGGAAGAAGAAGGGGTTATTAATAGTGAAGACGCGACCTTAATTCAAGGCGTACTTGACCTTGGAGAGACCACTGCCTATGATATCATGACTCCTAGAGTTGATGTCTCTGCTGTATCAATAACAGAGACTAATGAAAATATTAAGAAGATGTTTGAGGAAACAAATTACTCTAGACTTCCAGTTTATGATAATGACATTGATCACATAATTGGATTTATTAGCCAAAAAGACTTCTATCCTGAATATATTAAAGATAACAACTTTGACATAAAGACAATTCTTTGTACTATAATTTATTTTAGTGAAAATATTAAAGTTGACGATATTATTAGAAGTATGCAGAAAGCTAAGAAGCATATGGCGGTTGTATCTGATGAGTATGGTGGAACTAGTGGAATTGTTTGTATGGAAGATGCGCTAGAGGAAATGGTTGGCGAAATCTATGATGAGCATGATGATGCTACTGATGAAGAGTATTTTGCTAAAGTAGAAGAGAACACTTATGTTGTTGATGCTGATTATGAGCTAGAGAAATTATTTGATATTCTTAAAATAAACAAAATGCCCGATACTGAGTATAATACAGTTGGTGGGTTTGTTTATGAATTGTCGGAAAGTATTGCTGAAGAGAACAAAGAATATTATTACACAACTATTGAGGAAAAACCTGATAAAAACGGGAATTATATAGAAAGAGCAATTAAAATTATTTTCAAGTATTTAGAAGTAGAAGATAATAGAGCTAAAAAAATACAGGTTATGGTTAATTATGCTACACCTGTAAGTAAGAAGATTGACAGATAACAAAAAAACACAGAATTAGTTTTCTGTGTTTTTTACTTTTTTGTAATATGGGTTTTTGCATTATGTTTTGAAACTTAGTTTTTTGTTTTATATACTTATTATTTATAGTTCAAAAGCATCTGGAAGAGTCTTCATTATCAACTCAGTTGCATTTTTGTGTTCAATATAAGAATTAAAGGTGACTTTCTCCATAGTTGTTTTGCCGTCAAAAGTACAAGCTCTAACATTAAAACCTAGATGTTTTGATTGATGCTCTGTTGGCTTGGATGCTAAGTTATCGAAGTTGTAGGTTCTAAAGTGATGTTGGTTAAGCAGTTCTGTCATGTAGCCAAAAGTCATTTTATCATCTGCAAGTAGGCAAACGTTATATGGCTGAGTTGTCCAATTAAGTTTTTCGCCCCTGATAAAAAGTCCAAAAGTATAGGAATCTGATAGCTTAGATAAATCAATTTCCTTTGCCATAGCGCCCTTAAATGTAACATAATAGGAATCACATTTGTTCATAATGGAATTGTTAACGCCAACAGTTAATCTGATTAGCGGATTATCTGTAAGAAAAAGTGCATCTTTGAAATAAGTTGTTTCGAAGTTGCCATTAGTTGTTCCTAAAAATTCTTTCAGATATAATTCGTTATCGTTTGTCATGATTTCCTCTTTTAGTATTGTTGTTAATTTTGCTGTTAAGTAACAAAATTATTAGTGTTTATTCTTTGTGTGCTTATTTTAACAGAGTCTTAGTAAAAAAGTCAATACTCAAGTTAAAAAACTTGTCAACATTTAAGTCTAAAAAGCAAGAGTTAAGGCAAATATATAATATAATCATTTCTTAATAACTTAATTATTGTTTTGAAACCAAAATTAAACAAATTATTTGACTTTAATTATATTAGTTGGTATTATTAAACGGTATAAAGACAAAAGGTGGGACAGACTTTAATGAAAAAATTATTTACTACAATGTTTGCTGTGCTAGTTTTCTGTATGTGTTTTTTAACCGCATGTGGACCTAGTGGGCTTGAGAATAATCCTTCTAGTAACCTAACCGCTATCGGAAATGGTGGACTTGCTGTGGTTAAAGGGGATTATCTATATTATATTAACGGATATCAAGACTACACTGAATATACTGATGTTAAGAACGATAACAAGTTCGGCGAGATCGAGAGAGGTGCAATATACAGAACTAAACTTGTTAATGGCAAAGTTTCAAGAAACGAAGATGGAATGTTAAATGAGACTGAATGTGTTGTTCCTCATACAGTAGGTTATGACAAGGGTGGTTTCTATATTGTGGGTGATTATATTTATTACTTAACACCACATATGGAGAATGCTTTAGATGAGTCTGGAAGTAAAGTGCTAAAGAATGATTGGTCTGATATTTGTAGAATCAAGATTGATGGAACAGGTTATAAGAGATTAAATTATACTACAAGCGACTCTAGAGTTGCCGATTGGGCTGTTTATACCATCGATAACAAAGCTTATATTGTTGTTCTTGATGGAACTGATTTGTTATGTTTTGATGGGGAAAATGGCACAATGATAACTATGGCAACTGGGGTTAGTACAATTGCTAGAATCGAACAAAGTAATTTCAATTATGGTCAAGACAACTTAAATGATATAACTAAATATATTTACTATACAAGAGAGTATACTGAAAATGATAGTGAATATGGCAAAAGTGGAAATAAACTTTGTAAAGTAGCGGTTAATTCTACAGAAGAAATTGTAGTTGCTTGTGATTTAAGTAATAACTATGAATTAATTGATTATGTTAACGGAAGTGTTTATTACACAAAGACTATTGACTCAGATGTTACATGGGCAAGTTCTATATATAGAAGAGACCTTGCAACAAATACAGAGTCAAAAGTTTGCGATGAATACACAAACTATATTATCTTAAATAATAATAATTCTGAAAGTATGGATAACAAATTAGTTGTTGTGGATAGCAATAATTATATGTATCTTATCAACAATTCAAGCAGAAAGGTTATCTATACAGCGTCTAATAGTATAACTTTCATAGGAGAAGATAATGGGAAAGTGTATTTCGTAGAAGATTCTAAGATTTATGCACTTAATTATGCTTCCGAAGCTTCTGAGCCTGTATTAATTTCTGATGAGAATAAGACTTACAAATTAAACGATACTAGTTTGATTGATTTTGATGGTAGAAGATTTTATGTATATGTAGAATATACAGCAAGTGATAGTACCACAAACTATTATCTTAACATCTATGATAGTCATGATACAGAGACTACAAGTGATTTTGTTGGAAAATTTGTAGATTCTGAGCTTCCAGCAGAGCCTGAAGAAGTAGAGAATGAAGACGGCGAAATTGAAAAAGATCAATGGATTAAATAGTCAAGAAAAGCACCAAAATTCGGTGCTTTTTATCTTGCTTATAATTAGTTGTTTTTATAAAATATGCCCTAAATGAAAGAGTTTTGCTATTATTTTTAGGTTTTTTTTATTGAGTTAATGTTAGTTTATGATAACTAATAAAAAGATAGGGTAAATTTTCAAATTTTGAAGTTCTGCAGTTTATTTGTCGCCTTATTTTTATAAAGTAAACGATAAAACTGTGTTTTAATACTTATACTCAAAAATTTTATATATCTATATCAAAATTTTCGTGTATAGTAAATTCGTTATTATCACAAGTCGGGCATAATGGTATTATTTGTAGCTCTTTTAGTATTATTTTGTATCCACAGTTTGTACAAGTATATGTCGTATTTTTGGCGACATTTCCGCTTTTAAAAACTTCTTCATACATAAAAAATCAATACCTACTTCTTTTTAGTTTGTTACTTTTAGCATAGGTATTTTTTTTAATTTTATTCTTCTATATATTATATATATAATAATTATATATGAATATAATCATAAAATATAATGGAATGAAAATTTTTGATTAAAATAAAACAAACTAAATAGTGTTTGGAAAAATTGTGGAAAAAGTGATATCCTAATAAAAAATGAGATTTTGTAATCATAATTGTATAATCTTGGATAATTTAGGAGAAAAATGGAAATTTCTGTATACATATTTTTTTTAATAATGATTGGTGGTTTTGTAATTTTGCCAGCTTTTCTTAAAATTTTTTTTGGTGAAAACAAAATTGTGAAAGGAGTAAATGCTGTACTTCTTATACTTTTTCTAATTTCAGCTTTTGCGCTAACATTAGGAAATGTTGACATCGCTCAAGTTGTTACAATAAATTTTGAACAAAGCGGAGAATGGTTTGAGTCAGAGATTTACTTCTTTAATCTAATGAGAACTCATGATATTATTCAAAACTTATTATTTATGACACCGCTTGGGATATTTACTTATAAGTCAGATAGGTTCTGGGTAAGTAATTTATGGATAGCTTTTGCTTGTGGGGCTGGATTAGGTTTTGTTATTGAGGCTTTGCAGTTTATATTGCCTATTGCTAGATATCCGCAAGTATCTGATGTTCTATTTAATGGTTTGAGTGCTATTATTGGTTTTGTAGCAATATTTGTGGTGGACAAAATAGTAAATGCTATTCAGAGAAAGAGGGGATATGAGGAAGATGAGTAAGTTTAATAAAATTGTTACACAAGATGGATTTGTTTCAGAAAGAATAGATGTACATAAAAACAGACTTCTTGGCAATTATGACAATACTGGAAATTATATAATTGATGACAAAATCAAAGAAGAACTTCTTAGAATGGAAAAAAAGAAGCAAACGACTTATGATAACTCATTGTTTTGTCTTTCTAATAACTTGGGAATTGGTGAGTTAACCTTTCAAATAAGCTATGACAAAAAGATAGTTGGTGGAAAAGTTGGCTCAAAATTATATTTGCTAGAAGATGTTTACAAAGTTAATGGTTACTATATTAATACGATTAAGACAGAAATTGCTAGCTTTGAAGATGTAGTAGCTAATTATATGGAGAGGTCATATAGTTTCTATAATGTAATCTTAGATGATGATGAGAGTGAAAAGGATATAGAAGATTTAGATTTTTCTGAAATACCATTTCCATATACTTTGGCAAAAATGTCATATGAGCAAGCTTTGTTTAAAAATATGGAAGAGGCTATTTACAAAGATTATGAAGAGTATTTTGAAACTAAGCTTGATACATTAAACAAGATGGGAAATAATTTCAGTAAGGCAGTTCTTAGTAATTATGAGCAAGAGTTAACAGTAGCTAAAGATAGATTCTTGATGGCGGGAAATGATAATAACAAGAAGTCTTATGATGAAATTTTAAACAAGTCCATTGAAATCAGGGTGGATGTTAAGGCGTCTGAGAAAGAGAATTTAGAAGAATATAAACACGCAATTTATGAGCCAACAATTAAACTTGCCGAAGATTATAACAATGATTTAGAGTTAGGGAAGAAAAAAGCACGAAAGCAAATGTCAAAGAAGGACTATTCCTTTGTTGTGGAAATTGAGAACGATTTGGCAGAGCATAATAGCAAAATTGACAAAACGCCTGCTTGGGATTGCGGATTTGTAGACGAAGTTGAAGTAAAGCAAAATAAAGTTAGTGCAAAAGAAGAGAAAAATATAGAGAAAGCGGTTTTGTTAAAAGATATCAAATCAAAGCTTGCGACTTTAAAGGACAAAAATCTAGAAGATAATACCCTAGAAGAAGATAGTGTGGTGCAAGAGGAAAAGCCTGAAAGTGTAGAAGAAATTACTGAGAATGAGACACCTATAGAGGATAAAGAAAATATTACTGAGCAAATAGATAATGAATTTGCAGATATTATGCTTGAAGATACTGAGAATAAAAAGGAAGAGAAAAAGAAGAAAAAAGCTGAGTTAGAAAAGAAAAAGAAAGAAGAATCTCTGGCAAAAAATATTGTAGAAGAGCAAAAAAATAATCAAAGAAACGAAAAAATTCTTGATGATGAGCTTTCTATGTAGAAGAAATTTTTTTAAAAAATCATTCTTTGATAAAGAAAAAAATATAAAATTTCCACTAATTTTTGGCTAAAATTGGAGAAAAAAATTAATTGAATCGCGAACACCCGGTTCGGTGTATGGAAAAAAGTAAAAAAATTTCAAAAAAATTAAAAAAATTTTCAAAAAAGTGTTGACATCTACATTTTAGAGTGGTAAACTACACCTGCAATTCAACGAAAGACGATTTGCAAAACAGAACCATAATAATTAAATAGTGTATAGTAGAATTTAAATTACTTGTTAATTTTTTTGAGAATTTAAGAAATTAATCTACGAATAATCTTTTAACGCAAGTATTCGTGATTGAGTTATAATCAAACATTAGAGTTTGATCCTGG
>CAZVVP010000006.1:0-1792 GCA_964630515.1 uncultured Christensenella sp.
TAAATATGATGTAGAAGTTAATGTTCATGGTGGTGGTCTTACTGGTCAAGCTGGGGCAATCAGACACGGTGTTGCTAGAGCATTAGTTCAAGCAGACGAAAGCCTAAAGGCAGAAGTTAAGAAAGCAGGTTTCTTAGCAAGAGATGCAAGAGCTAAAGAAAGAAAGAAATATGGTTTGAAGAAAGCACGTAAAGCTCCACAATTTAGAAAGAGATAATTATAAAAAAATACGATATGGATTCATATCGTATTTTTTTGTCGTGATATTAAAATTTCTCATTTCATATTTTTCATTAAATCTTTGAGTGTTTGTTTGCTTTCAGGGGATAGTTTTTCAAACATATCAATAAATTCTTTTATTTCCTTATAATTACCTATATTTCTAAAAAAGAATTCTTCCTTAGTTGAGCCACAAATTTCGATAGCATTTAGCAAAGTTTCGCTTGGTATTTCAAAATCTCCATTATCAAATTTCGCAATATATGCAATAGACTTATCCAATCTTAAAGACAATTCTCTTCCAGAAAGATTGGCTCTGTTTCTTATATATCCTAATCTATCTATTAGAAATTTTCTCTTTTCATTAATATCTTTTCTCATAAGTTACACCTCTTTTTTGTAAGTGTACTTTATAAATTAATTCAGCCCGATAACTGACATTGGTAAAAATGTATTGAAAATTATTAAAAATATGATACAATAACCAAAGATAATAATTTTATACCAATGAGGTTACACGGAGGGTTTGGTGGAAGATGTTAAGAAATGCTCATTTTTTGGTCATAGAAAAATAGACAAAGATAATCAACTTATAGAAAGATTGGAAATTCTTATAGAAGATTTAATTGTTAATAAAAATGTAAAAATATTTCTTTTTGGGAGTCGGAGTGAATTTAATTCTCTTTGTCATAAAATTGTTACCAAATTTAAACAAAAGTATACAGATATTCAAAGATTTTCGTATATCTGTAGAAATGAAACATGTATACTAGAGTCTGAAAAAGAAATTTGGCAAAAAATTTATTCGCGAATGTTTAATAATAAAGAAGAAATTCTTTGTGTAGAAAAAGAAATCGAATATAAAACAAAATACAATTTAAGTAAAGCTTGCTATGTTGAAAGAAATTAAACAATGATATTAGATAGCGATATTTGTATATTTTATTATAATGAAAAGTATAATCCTGAAAAAAGAAAAACTTCTAAAAAAAGTTTAAGTTACTATCAACCCAAAAGTGGAACTAGAATTGCTTATGAGTTTGCGAAAAGAAATAAAAAGCAAATATATAATATTTACTTGTAAACTAATTATATTTTTTTATATTTACCAAACTTTTTTCTATTTTAGGGGTTGACAAAAGTGTGGATTATGCATATAATCTAAATAGTGACTAATCACTTTTTATAAGTAGAAGGGGCGAGAAACCCAGCTAAATAACAAAAACTAGGTCACAAATCCAGCCCATAGTATGCATTTTTGGAAAGCTGGTGATGCTTGTTTGGTTCGAAGATACAAGCATAGCTTAGTAGGTAGCAATTGAACCTATCTAAGTAAGATTATATTTTATAAAATATAATATGGCAGGGAGTGTACGACCCTGCTTTTTTTGTGCACTTAGTAATGTTTTGTCTTTTTTTAAGATTGAAAAACTTACTTTCATAAAAAAAATCATATAAGCTTATTTTCCAAAATTTGTAAATTCTAATACATAATTCTTACAACATTTACTCAAAATACTTCTAGCGTATATTTTTTATTTGAGAGGGAAAGATGCAGAGAAGTGGAGTAGTT
>CAZVVP010000006.1:1802-6329 GCA_964630515.1 uncultured Christensenella sp.
GTAGTTAGGAAATTAGATGATGTGGGAAGAATTGTAATTCCTAAAGAAATTAGAAATTATCTAAAGCTAGAAGAGGGTAGTCCCTTGGAGATTGGGATTAACAATTTAGGCGAAGTTGTTCTTAGTAATATAGACAAAAATTTTTCAGTTACAGATTTTGCTAATCTTATTGGCGGGGCAATAGCTGACTTAATGCGTAGTGAAATTATTTTTACAGACGATAAGACTATTGTTGCCAGCTTTGGGAATAATTACGAAGGAAAGATAACAGCTTCGATTATAAAAATAATAGAAGATAAAAATACATACATGGCAAGTGTGGAAGAAAAAACTACTATGCTTCCAATTCTTCAAGAAAAAGAAATTCCTTCACAAGCTCAAGTTATAATTCCATATAGTGCGGGAGGTATGCAAGGAGCAATAATCGCCTTAAATAAGGAAAAATCTTTTGATTTTGCAGAGGTTAGGAATTTAGATTTTGTAATAAAAATTTTGGAGAAAGTTTGTAGATGAGAAAGAGGTCGTTTTTTATTGGGGCTTCTATTCTTGCAATTGGTGGTTTCTTAGCGAAAGTATTAGGAGCTTTCTACAAAATCCCATTAACCCATATTCTAGGTGCTAACGGAATGGGGATATATTATTTGGTCTTTCCGTTTTATTCGCTTGCGTTAATACTTTCTAGTAGCGGGCTTAGTGTCGCAGTGAGTAAGTTAGTTGCAACTGAGAGAGGCAAATTCCATAGAAAAAATGAGTTAAAGATATTTAAATATGCAATAATTCTTGCAATTATTATATCTATTATTCTTATGATATTTACAATTGCGTTAGCAGAAACTTTTAGCTTTTTGCAAGGCAACTCCAATGCTTATCTTAGTTATTTAGCAATTGCACCAGCGATAATATTTGCTTCAATCGTATCAGTGATAAAAGGTTACTTTCAAGGCGTGGAAAACATGATGCCGTCAAGTGTTTCACTACTTGTACAACAATTATTTAGACTTATATTTGGTTTGCTCTTTGCGTACAGTCTTGTAGGTTATGGTCTTACATATGCAGTGCTTGGAGCTATACTTGGCTTGACCTTGTCTGAATTTTGTGCGATGGTGTATTTAATCATTAGATACATTATATATAAGAAGAAGCAATTTTATAATTTCTTTGAAAAAAGAAAAGTTGAGGGCTTAGAAAAAAAGAAAAAACTGATTAAAAAACTAATAGAGGGTGGCAAAGGTTATCTTGTATCAAGTAAGAATCTTAAGAAAACATCATCAAATCTCTCAGTTTTAAAATATTATTGCAACAATCTAGATTGCGTTAGTAGTAAGGAAGTATTTGTTAAATTAATTAAGTATGCCATACCATCAACTTTATCTAATTTAGTTTTGCCTCTTGCGGTGTTTATAGATAGCTTCTTGGTTGTTAATCTTCTAGTTAATAGTGGTTTTACAACTTCAGTTGCGACAAGTCTTTATGGCTTGAGTAACGGGATTGTTTCTAGTCTAATTAGTTTACCTACAGTTATAATTTCTGCAATATCCACCAGTATTGTACCTAACTTAAGTAGCTCAATAGAATTAAATTCCAGAGAGGTTGTAGTTACAAAAACTAACTTCTTTATTAAATTTGCTTGGATAATTGCTCTACCTATATTTATTGTCTTTTTGTTATTTTCTCCAGAAATAATAGAACTTCTTTATGCAGGAGGATTATCGAACAAAGTTATAGACGAATTTACTTTTGCTTACAAAATTCTAGCAGTGTCTAGCGTTACAATTATTTATAATGCCTTCCTTTATACTTTCACTGCAATTCTTAACGCATTTGATAAACCGCAAATTCCATTTTATAGCCAGTTAGTTGGATTAGTGTTTAGGATATTATTAACCTTTGCTTTGGTGAGTATTCCGTCACTAAATGTATTTGGCTTAATTATAGCCAATCTTGTATTCTTGACTATTTCTTGTCTTGGTTGTGTTATAAAGCTCAAAGACATAATTCATCTGCGATTTAGTGTAAGGTCTTTCCTTATTGCACCAATAGTGAGTACAGCTGTGGTGGGGGTTGTAGGATATGTATTAAAGAGACTCTGTGCTACACATTTTCCTGCATGGTTAGAAATGATACTCATTGGTGGATTAATGCTACTTATCTATATTGTATTGCTTTTTGCCCTTAGAGTATTTACTGTCAAAGAGTGGGGATATCTTCCAATCCCAAAAGGTTTAAAGAAATTTTTGCCAAAGAAAGTAAAGTCTGCCTTAGAGATAAAAACAGAGATTACAGAGTAAAAAATACCTCAATATGCAATTGAGGTTTTTTTCTAACTATCGTAATTGTAAGGGGTTTGATTCTTTTTGTCTCCAAGAAGATTTAATATGTAGCCATCTTCTACTTTGCACCACCATTTAGGATTATTTAGTGGTAATTCTTCTAGTATCATCTCATCTGTAGCAAAGCCATCTTCTATAACTTCTAAGTCTTTAATCTTTATATCGCAATAAATATACCAATCGTTTTTATCATTAGATTCAAAAGCAACTTCGAAACGATTATCACGAATTTCTCCGCTTATAATAGTCCCAATAGCTCCTTTGAATATATTTTTTTGCTTATAATAATTTTCATCATTAATCAATTTAACTTTGTCGTAAACCTTCATTTTTAACCCAAGCACTATTTCACATTTTTTTCATTTTATCACTTCCTTATAAAAATTTAAAATAGATTTTGAGCTATTTTAAGGAAAGTATAAATCTAAAAATTAACTAAATCAAATTTTACTGACAAAAAATACCCATCTATGATTATAGGTGGGCATTGTTTTTTTTCTGAATAAAAATTATTCTATTAGTTAATAGCATCTTTTAATGCTTTAGCAGCCTTAAATGTAGCAGCTTTGCATGCTGGAACGTTGATTTTTTCTTTAGTTCTAGGATTGATGCTTGTTCTAGCTTTTCTAGTTTTAGTAACAAATTTGCCTAGACCTGCGATAGCAACTTCTTCGCCAGCTTTCAATGCTTTTGTAGTAATGCAGATAAATTCGTCCATAACTGCAGAAACTTCTTTTTGAGTTAATTCAGTTTTGTCTGCAATAACTTTTACTAAATCATTTTTGTTCATTACTTTATCTCCTTCTTAAGTGATAGCTTATTATACCATACATTTTTACCCATATCAAAACAAAAAAAACCAAATTTCAGAATTTTATATTTAAAAAAAGCAAAAATAGGGCTATATTTATAAGTTTTTTGCTACTTTGTATATATTTACCCCCTATAAAAGAGAAAAATTTAGACGCAAAGGACTTAAATTAATTATAGATTGTTAAATTTTTACATTAAAATAAATTGAATAATGGCCATAAAAAGATTACAAAAAGCTAACAGAAAAGCAAATAATTTGTGTTGAAGAAACCATAATAAATAAGTACAAATATGTTACAAAATATTGATTAAATGCTTATAATTTGCTACAATATTTGCGTTATGAAAATAGGAAATATAGAATTAAAAAACAACTTAATATTAGCACCAATGGCAGGTGTGACTGATATTGGATTTAGAAAAATTTGTGTCGATATGGGTGCCGACTATGCGGTTACAGAAATGGTCAGTGTTAAGGCGTTGGAGTATCGTAATGAGAAAACCTTTGAACTTCTTAGAACGGCAGAAAATGAGAAGATAAAAGTAGTTCAGTTGTTTGGTTCAGATATAGACAGTTATAAGAAGGTTCTAAAAATGCCAGAACTAGATAAGTTTGATATCATAGATATAAACATGGGTTGTCCAACGCCTAAGATTGTAAACAACGGTGGCGGTAGTTATCTTATGACTAATATCGATTTGGCAAAGAAAGTAATTGAGACTTGTGTAGCAAATACAGACAAGCCTATTACAGTTAAGTTTAGAAGTGGTTGGGACGAAAACTCTATTAACTGTATTGAGTTTGCAAAGATGTGCGAAAGTGCAGGGGCTAGTGCAATAACTGTTCATGCAAGGACAAGAGAGCAGTTCTATTTTGGCAAATCTGACTGGGATTTGGTAAGAAAGGTCAAAGAAGCTGTAAGTATCCCAGTGATTCTTAGCGGTGATGTCGTTGATGTAGAATCATATAGGAAAGCTAAAGAATTAACAAATTGCGATGCTGTTATGATAGGTCGTGGGGCTTTGGGAAATCCCGCTATATTTAGCCAGATATTAGGTGATTGCAATGTGCCAAAAACTTATAACCTTCTATGTGAGCATATAAGGATTTTGCAAAAGTATTATTCTGATAATCTAATTGTGCACTATATGAGAAAGCATTTCTTATGGTATCTAAAAAATTACAAAAATAACAAAGCCATCAAAGTTGATATTGTCAGATACGAAAACTTAAGTGAAGTCATGTCGGTGCTAAAAAATTTTTTTAATACAGTAATACTTGTTATTCCATCAACATCATAATCACCATAAATCGTTATCTTTTCTTGTGTTTGTATTGCTTTTAATATTCGTTCTACTGCGATTTTCATATCTGGCATTAAAA
>CAZVVP010000006.1:6339-43018 GCA_964630515.1 uncultured Christensenella sp.
TTAATACAGCTACTCCCGTATAAAAGAAATATTAAAGTCAAAAATGTCAAATTATTAACTAATATGTATAATATTGACAGAGATATTAACTTTATGATAGAATATCTATGTTTTATAAGGAGGATATTATGAGAACAAATAATTCAGACCCAAAAATTTCAAAAAAGATGTTAAAAATAGGTATAGTGCTTTTAATCATTGGTATTGCTGTTGTAGTTATAGGAATAGTAATGACCGTAAATGGTGTTAAAGCTTCACAAGAAGAATATGATAGGAAAATGGCTGAATACAGAGATGCGTATGCTACATGGAGTGAACAATGGATGGATGGATTGGCTGATTTGTCAGATAAGCCAGAAATGCCAAATTCTGAAGTAGGAAGTAGTTTTGGTAATATTTTTATTATCGTGATTGGCGCTCCTATTGCTTTTGCTGGTATAGCTTTGACTATCTTTGGCGCTAGACCATATCTAGCAAAATTTGCAGCAAAGACAGGTAAAGAGACTCTTGATTATGTGGGAGAAGATATCTCTGCAGTAGGTGTTAAGGCTGTTGAAGTTGTAGAGCCAGTAATTGAAAAAGGTTCTGAAGTAATAGGTCCTGCTATTGGAAACATTGTAGGCGATATTGCAAAAGGAATAAAGCAAGCAACTAAAGATACAAACTCAGAGCCTACTAAAGCAAGCCCAGCAAGTAAGACGTCGTCTTCTACAAGTGCAAGAAGATTCTGCGGTTATTGTGGATATAAGGTAACAGAAAAACACAGATTCTGTCCTAATTGTGGCGAAAGAATGGAATAATAAGAAAGTAAATTTAATAAATATTTTTGAAATTATAAGAAAGATATTTTAAACTTTGAGTTGAATCCTATTAATTAGATCACTTAAGAAGTCAAAATATCTTTTTTTATTTTGATACAAATTCTTAATTTTATAATTCTATTATAAAAAACGAAAATTTTGTAAAATTTTTAACAAAATCAAGTATTCTTTTTTGAGAAATAATTTTTTCGTTGTATACTATTTTGTAAGTTGAATATATGTGAACTTTGCATATGTTTTGCATAAAATAGATATAAGGAGAAAAAAATGGATAAGAAATCTATACAAGATATTAATGTTAATGGCAAGAAAGTTCTAATTAGAGTGGACTTTAATGTGCCAATGATTGATGGCAAAATCACAGATGATAATAGAATTGTTGAAGCTTTGCCAACTATTAAATATGTAATTGAGAACGGCGGAAGTGCTATTCTTATGAGTCACTTAGGTAGACCAGATGGTCAAGTTGTGGCTAAATATTCGCTTAAACCAGTGGCAGTAAGACTTAGTGAATTACTTGGCAAAGAAGTTATATTTGCCAATGATGTAGTAGGAGAAGATGCTAAGGCTAAAGCAAGTAATCTAAATCCAGGCGAAGTTATGTTACTTGAGAATTTGAGATTTGAAGCAGGGGAAGAGGAGAACGAAGAAGAGTTTACTAAGAAGCTAGCAAGTCTTGGGGAAATGTACATTAACGATGCTTTTGGTACAGCTCATAGAAAACATGCTTCAACTTATGGAATTGCAAAATTACTTCCTAATGCAGTTGGTTTCTTGATTGAGAAAGAATTAAAGATGATTTGTGATACTATGGCTAATCCAGAAAGGCCTCTAGTTGGTATTTTGGGAGGCTCTAAAGTTGCTGATAAATTGCCTATAATCAACAACTTAATTGATGTTTGTGATACACTAATTATTGGTGGAGGAATGGCTTATACATTCCTAAAAGCACAAGGCTATTCTATAGGAACATCTCTTCTTGATGAGAGCAAGATTGATGACACAATTGCTATGGTTAATAAAGCAAAAGTTAAAGGCGTTAAATTACTTCTTCCAGTTGACTTTGTTGTAAGTAAAGATATTAATGATGTTGAAAGCAAGCAATATACTCAAGACCAAAATATCCCAGACGGCTTAATGGGTGTGGATATTGGAAAGAAAACAATTGAGTTATTTGTTAGTGCTATCAAAGAGGCTAAAACTGTTATCTGGAACGGCCCAGTTGGAGTATTTGAAGAGAAAGAGTTTGCTGTAGGAACATTTGAAATTGCTAAGGCTGTTGCAGAAGTTGATGGAACTACTATTATTGGTGGTGGAGATAGCGGTAGTGCTATTATCCAGATGGGTATGGCAGATAAGATTTCTCATATATCTACTGGTGGCGGTGCTAGTCTTAAACTTTTTGAGGGCAAAACATTACCTGGTGTTGAAGTTATTGAGAATAAGTAATGAAAAATATGTGAGTATTCTGTTATCAAATATAAATAAGATATAAATAATCATTGTGAAATTAATAAGGTTGGAGTTTTTATGGGAGATTAAAATTAATTAGAGTTCTTTCATAGAAAAAAAGAAAGGAGATAAAATTATGCAAGATTAATTTTTGGGGATTTAAAAAAAATAATTGCTAATAATAAGGAGCTAGAAGAAAGATGAAGAAATTATACTTAATTGGTAATTTAAAAATGAATATGACAAAATCTGAATTAGAGCCATATTTCGCTGATTTGAAAGAAGTTGCAGAGCATACAGATAACATGGTTGGAGTATGTGTACCATATGTGTATTTGTGCCTTGCTAATTACCACTTAAATGGTAGCAAAGTGAACTTTGGTGTTCAGAATATGAATGCTAAAGTTAGTGGAGCATATACAGGGGAAGTTAGTCCTAAGATGTTGCAAGATTTTAGTACCAAGTTAGTTATTCTTGGTCATAGCGAAAGAAGACAAATGTACAATGAGACCGACAGTTCAGTTAATGAGAAATTGAAAGTTGCCTTAAATTATGGCTACACTCCAATTGTTTGCTTTGGGGAAAGTTTAGAGGAAAGAGAGGCAGACAAGCAATTTGATATTGTTAAGAACCAAATTGAATTAGCTTTAAATGATATTGATAGAGAGGCTATATCCAATATTATATTTGCTTACGAACCTATTTGGGCAATAGGTACTGGCAAAACAGCAACAAGCGCCCAAGCACAAGAGATTATTTCTTTTGCTAAAGGCATTATTGCTGAGAAATATGGCATAACTAACAAAGAAATTATTATGCTTTATGGCGGAAGTTTAAAGCCTAGCAATGCAACTGAAATATTATCTAAAGAAGATATAGATGGTGGACTTATTGGTGGGGCTTGTTTGAAAGTGGAAGATTTTAAATCAATAATCTATACAGATGTAAGTTGTTAAAGTAATTTCAACTTTTGAGAATTATCTTTAAGTTTATAGACTTAAGATAAATCGGGGAGTAGATTATGTTAGAGTCAGCATGGAATTCTATTAAAGAATTCTTTATAATGTTATATAGGTTCTTTGTCTATAAGGAATATTCTGTAGACAAAAGCACTGTTTATGCAATTCTAATTGGGGTTATAATTGTGCTTTTTATAGCTTCTTTATCCTTGAAAAGCGGTAAAGGTAAGCCAATAAATAGTCCATTCTTGTTTTTCTGTGCAATTTGTTTGACGATTTTTACATTTTCTATATAACTACAAAAAAAAGTGGGTTTAAGGGCTATGTGGTTTGAAACTAGTGAAAAAAGATAGATTTTCTAATTAGGCAATCTATCTTTTTTGTTTGCATTAGTTTAATATTTAAAATTTTGTTATTTTATTAATTCTGTTTCGATTTCTACCAATTTGTTTTGTGCTCTAACATTTCCAAGAGCAGATGCCTTTGAATAGTACTCATAAGACTTCTCCAAGTTCTTTTTTACGCCCTTTCCCAGTTCATAAAATTTGCCCAAATCATAAAGCGCTCCTGAATGACCAAATTCAGCTGCGGCTTCAATATATTTTAATGCTTCTTCAAAAGATTTTTGAATTTCGCCAAGCCCGTAATTGTGATATGCTCCTAAAATGAATGTAGCATACGGCTCGCCTTGCCTATATAAAGCTTGAAGTTGTGTATATGCACTTACAAACAACTCATTTGCATAAATATTATTTTTATCAACTACACCTTCGCTTTCACTTTCTCCATCATTATAAAAAAACATCGCATATCCATATAAACATCTTGGGTCATTAAGTTTTTCATACCCAAACTTATACCATTCAAAAGATTTTTGATAATTATTTTTAACACCGTTTTCAGAAGAATAGTAACTTCTTCCCAATATATATGCACAAAGTCCATCTCCATTTTTTGCTTTATGCTCTAATTCTATTATATTCATAATATTTTCTCCAAAATCTATATCAATTTTATTATAACATATATTTTAAGGATTTGTTGCAAAAAATAAAAGATTTATGTAATAATTTTAAATGGCAGTTAGACGTGTGCTTGTCATATACAAGTGTTCTCGCTTCGCTCGAACAGACAAGCACACGCCTATAAACTTTATTAAAGCAAACAAAAAGCGAAAGTGTTGGTAAACGTAACACACTTTCGCTTTTTGCTATCTATACAACGGCTAATTTATTCCATGGTGTACTTGACAAGAGTCTCTGAAATGAGTTTTCGTTTGCTGGTTAAGACAGAGAAACGGTTATTGTGCTTATGGCTTTGCCGCTTTCGTTTCTCTGCCTTTTGAGGTAGAGCAAAGCGTCACCAAGGTTCTGCAAAGCAGGTTCTTATATTGTGTCTTCATTTCTTCTGATGCCCGAGTACCTTTCACGGCATAAAATAGCCAGTAAAAAAGAGAACTAGATTTTATATTCTAATTCTCTTAATTATTACACTAGTTTCAAAATGCAGTGACTAAAAAACTCACTTTTTTATTTTGTAAAATGCTAAAAACTGCTAAATTCTAGTATTTTTCATTATATTCAGTATTAAGTTATAATCGTCATCTTCAGCACATTTGTTTCGCTTTATTTCTCCACAAGTTCTGCACTTATGAACAACGATATATCCTTTCTTGCTATTATATTCAATCCCTGTGGGTACAAGTAGACCTTTGCAATCGTTGGCTCTATCTCCAGGGTCTATATCTACATGGATTGAACATAAGCAGTAGGGGCAATGATTCCTACTTGTATATTTAAGAGGAGAAACTTCTTTTCCACAATTGGTGCAGACAAATCCGCTATCTAATTTCTTAAAACTCATTCTCTTTTCCTCATAACTTGGGTGTATTATTGATTGACTTTAGTAATTGTATCTAACTTCCTAAATCTAATAACTTGCTTTAGTCTATTTTAACAAAGCATATGGAGATTTCGAAAGAGATTTTTACAACTTTTGTAGAAATTTGTACTTAATTTTTGTCTTTTGTGGTTAAAAGAGCAAAGAATTCCACAAATTTCTTAATATTTATTATTAAATATCAGAAAAGTAGTTGACAAACACTTTGCGGTTATGTTAATATTTAGTATTGCGAAGTATTGTCGGAAGTGCGCATTACGACAATATGTTTTGCTTATAATTTGGGCAAAAAAGCATATGAATTTTGGAAGATTTTATATTTTGATAAAAAAGTAGGAAAAGGGGTTATTAATTTAAATTAATAAATTATCGGCATTTCTACTTTTTTGTGTCAATAGCTAAAATTTTCATTCTTCAGTTGTGCGGGATTAGCCTAAGCTATTTAGCAAACGGTTACAATTTAATAAAATAGTGTGAAGGAGTTCGCGAACAAATGCTAGAACAAAAAGTTAGAAAAGTAAAATATGGTAATAATACCAGATACACATTCGGTAAAACTCAAGATACTACTGATGAGATGGGATATTTGCTTGATTTGCAAAGAAATTCCTATAATGCTTTTATCAAAGATGGTATTGGCGAAGTTTTGAAAGAATTTTCTCCTATTACTGACTATAGCGGTAAGGCAGAAGTTTATTTCTTAGACTACAAGATAGAAGATAAGCCAAAACTATCCAAAGCTGAGACTAAGAGAAAGTCTGCTCACTACACAGTTGCATTAAGAGTAAAAGTTAGACTTGTTATCAAAGAGACAGGGGAAGCCATTGAGAACGAAGTTTTCTTAGGAGATGTTCCTTACATGACTCCAGAGGCTACCTTTATCTTCAACGGAATTGAAAGAGTAGTAGTTAGTCAAATCGTTAGAAGCCCAAGCGTTTACTATGCTAAACACATAGATAAAACTGGTAGAGAACTATTTAACTGTTCTTTAAGTCCTAAGAGAGGAAGCTGGCTTGAGATTGAACAAAAGGACAAAGAGCCTAATCAATTGAAAGTTGCTCTAGACAAGGGTGGTAAGATTTCTCTTGGCATCTTCCTAAAATGTTTTGGTCTTAATAATGAGCAAATTTTGGATATCTTTGGCGATAATGAGATAATGAAGGCTACTTTGGAAAAAGACCCATACGATACTCAAACTGATGCTTTGATTGAGCTTAGTAAGAAGACTAGACCTAGTGAGATTCCTAGTGCTGAGGCAACTAAACAATTTATCTTCTCACAATTCTTCTCTAATCAATATTACAACTTAGGTGATGTTGGTAGATACAAGATTGACAAGAAGTTAAATCTTTCTAATCGTTTGGTTGGACTTGTTTCTGCTGATGACGTCAAAGATAAGAAAGATGTTATTGTTAAAGCTGGTGAAACTATTACTAAAGAGCAAGCATCTAAGATTCAAAATGCAGGAATCAACGGTGTTTGGGTATTAGTTGATGGCAAGAGACACAAGATGTATGGTAATAACAGAGTTCAACTTTCTGAAGTTATTAAGTGTAATGAGAAAGAACTTGGTATTAATCATCAAGTTTACTATCCAATGCTTGACCAAATTCTCAAAGAATATAAGACTAAAGAAGACAGAATTGAAGCTATTAGAGAAAATGCTGATAACCTAGTTGGAACAACTATCACACTTGATGATATTTTGGCAACAGTAAGTTATTTACTTGACCTAAATGCAGGAATTGGCTACATAGACAATATTGACCACCTATGCAATCGTAGAATTAAAGGTGCAGGTGAGTTGCTTCAAGATGCATTTAGAAGTGGTATGAATAAGCTATCTAATATGTGTAAGGAAACTTTACAATCACATGACCTTACAGATATTACTCCTAGTCAAGTTGTTAATGCTAGACCAATTAACAGAGCATTCAAAGATTTCTTAGCTAGCCACCAATTAAGTCAGTTGATGGACGAAATGAACCCTCTATCATCTTTGGCTCAAAAGCGTAGACTTTCTGCTGTTGGTCCAGGTGGTATCAAGAAAGACAGAGCAACAGACGAAGTCCGTGATATTCACCATAGCCACTATGGAAGAATTTGTGTTATTGAGACTCCAGAAGGTGGTAACATCGGTCTTATCAACTCCCTTGCTTCATATGCTAGAATTAATGATTATGGCTTTATCGAAACTCCTTATAAAGTAGTTGATAAAGACAAATGCAAAGTTACAGACGAAATTGTTTATTTAATGGCAGACGAAGACGAATATAAGTATATCGCTCAAGCTATTGAGCCTCTTGATGAGAATGGTTGTTTTGTAAATGACCGTATAGTTTGTCGTTATTGTGATACTATTATCGAAGTTAGCAAAGACATGGTTGATTATATGGATATTGCTCCAAGACAACTTGTCAGCGTTCCTACTTCCCTAATCCCATTCTTAGAAAATGACGATACTGCCAGAGCGTTGATGGGTTCTAACATGCAACGTCAAGCAGTTCCACTAATCACAACAGAAGCTCCAATTGTTGCAACTGGTATGGAATATAAAGTTGCGCATGATAATGGTGCGACAATTTTATCTAGAAGTAATGGTGTTGTAAAATATGTTGATGGCGATTCTATCGTTGTTACTTCAGATAATGGCGAAGAAGAAGTTTATGAACTTATGAAGTTTGTAAAAACTAACCAAGAGTCTTGTGTTAACCAAAAGCCTATTGTAAAAACTGGTCAAAAGGTTAAGAAAGGCGATACTCTAGCTGATGGTTATAGTACTAACGGCGGTGAGTTGGCACTTGGTAAGAATATGCTTATCGCATTTATGAACTGGGAAGGTTATAACTACGAAGATGCGATTTTGCTTTCTGAAAGACTTGTTAAAGAAGACGTTTATACTTCAATTACTCTAAAAGAAGAAGAAGTAAAATGTAGAACAACTAAGCTAGGTGATGAAGAATTTACAAGAGATATTCCTAACCTTGGCGAAGATGTATTAAAGAATTTGGACGAAAACGGAATCATCAGAGTTGGTGCTGAAGTTAAGCCGGGTGATATATTAGTAGGTAAAGTTACTCCTAAGGGAGAGACAGAGCCAACTCCAGAAGAAAGATTACTTAGAGCTATCTTTGGTGAGAAAGCAAGAGATGTTAAAGATACATCACTTAGAGTTCCTCATGGAATTAGTGGTGTAGTTGTAGATATCCAAGTATTCTCAAGAAAGAACAAAGACGAATTAGAGACTGGTGTTAACCAGATGGTTAGAGTTACTATAGCTCAAAAGAGAAAAATCAGTGTCGGCGATAAGATGGCGGGACGTCATGGAAATAAGGGTATTGTATCAAGAATCCTTCCTGTTGAAGATATGCCATTTATGGCAAACGGTCAACCAATCGATATCGTGCTTAACCCACTTGGTATCCCATCACGTATGAACGTAGGACAGGTACTAGAAGTTCACTTAGGACTTGTATGTAAAGCGCTTGGTATCAAGA
Organism: uncultured Christensenella sp.; assembly: GCA_964630515.1. Classification (GTDB taxonomy): domain Bacteria; phylum Bacillota; class Clostridia; order Christensenellales; family UBA1242; genus UBA11490. The sequence goes on from CAZVVP010000006.1 coordinate 14,968, forward strand.
TCGCCACTCCAGCACTTGATGGCGCTAAAGAAAGCGATATTTCAGAGCTTCTTAGCGAAAATAATTTCCCAGCTAATGGTAAAATCCAACTTTATGATGGAAGAACAGGTGAGCCATTTGAGAACCCAGTTACAGTAGGGTACATGTACTATATCAAGCTAGAACACATGGTTAACGATAAGATGCACGCAAGGTCAACTGGTCCATATGCTTATGTTACACAACAACCACTAGGTGGTAAGGCCATGTTCGGTGGACAAAGATTCGGTGAAATGGAAGTTTGGGCGCTAGAAGCTTATGGTGCTAGTAAATTACTTCAAGAAATGCTTACTGTAAAATCCGATGATACAGAAGGTAGACTTGGTACTTACAAAGCAATTGTAGAAGGAACACAACTTCCTCAACCATCAATCCCAGAATCTTTCAAGGTTATGATTAGAGAATTACAAGGCTTAGGTCTAGATGTTCAACTTATGACTGACCAAGGCAAAGAATTTAAGCTTACAGACCTTAACAGAGATAATATTGAGACATTTGCTGAGGTTACTAAGCCAAAAGAAGAAGTTAACGAAGTTGACTTATTCGATACAGAAGAAAAGAGCCTAGAAGAAGACTTAGAAATGAACGAAGATTTCGATAATATATTTGATGAGTCGGTATTATTTGACGACTTCGAAGATGAGAATAATTAGGAGATAAATATATGTTTGAATTAAATAACTTATCTGCAATTAGAGTTTCTATCGCTTCTCCCGAAAAAATTAGGGAGTGGAGTTATGGCGAAGTAACTAAGAGTGAAACAATCAACTACCGTACTCATAAGCCAGAAACTTCCGGTCTTCTTTGCGAAAGAATTTTTGGACCAAAGAAGAATTGGGAATGTCATTGTGGAAAATATAAGAGAATTAGACACAAAGGTGTTATTTGTGACAAATGTGGAGTAGAAGTTACTAAGAGCAGTGTTAGAAGAGAAAGATTTGGTCATATCGAACTAGCCTGCCCAGTTGCTCACATTTGGTTCATGCAAAGTATCCCTTCAAGAATTGGTTTGATATTGGGTCTTAATAGCAAACAATTAGAGAAGGTTGTATACTATGTTAGCTATATCGTAATTGAGCCAGGTGATACAGGCTTTGCAAAAATGCAAGTTATTACTGATGCAGAGTACAGAGAAGCTATTGAGAAATTTGGCTACAATTCCTTTAGAGCAGGTATGGGTGGCGAAGCTATCAAAGAACTTCTATCTGAGATTGACTTAGAGAAAGAGTATGCTGATTTAGTTGAGGCATCTAAGACTGCTAAAGGTCAAAAGAAATTAAAGATTAATAAGAAATTAGAAATTGTTGAGAATTTGAGAAGAAGCGGAAACAAGCCAGAATGGATGGTTCTAGATTGTATTCCAGTTATTCCACCAGATCTAAGACCTATGATTCAACTTGATGGTGGAAGATTCGCTACATCTGATATTAATGATTTGTATCGTAGAATTATTAATAGAAACAACAGACTTAAGAAGTTTATCCAAATCGGTGCTCCAGAAGTTATCGTTAGAAATGAGAAGAGAATGCTTCAAGAAGCAGTAGATGCTTTGATTGAAAACGGTAAGAGAGGAAAAGCTGTTCAAGGACCAAAACAAAGAGAATTAAAGTCTTTGACTGCAGCTTTGAAGAGCAAACAAGGTAGATTTAGACAAAACTTACTAGGAAAACGTGTTGACTACTCAGGCCGTTCTGTTATCGTCGTTGGACCAGAACTAAAGATGTATCAATGTGGACTTCCTAAAGAAATGGCTTTGGAATTATTTAAGCCATATATTATGAGAAAATTGGTTGAGAGAAATATTTCTCTTAACTTCAAGACTGCAAAGAGAGTAATTGAGAGACAAAAACCAATTGTTTGGGATTTGTTAGAAGAGGTTATTGTTGACCACCCAGTTATGCTTAACCGTGCTCCATCTTTGCATAGACTATCAATACAGGCTTTTGAACCAGTGCTTATTGAAGGTAGAGCAATAAGACTTCACCCACTTGTTTGTGGTGGCTTCAATGCGGACTTCGACGGAGACCAAATGAGTGTCCATGTTCCACTTAGCCCAGAAGCTATTGCAGAAGCAAGACTTTTAATGCTTTCTAGCAATAATATCTTAAAGCCAGCAGATAGTAATCCAGTTTGTACTCCTACTCAGGATATGGTCATGGGTTGTTACTATCTAACTGTTATTAAAGAGAACGCTAAAGGAACTGGCAAATATTATGTTGATGAGAATGAGGCAATTCTTGCATATCAAGCTGGAATTATAGAGCTTCAGACTGCAATCCAAATCAGAAGAACTGGCGAATTTAATGGCGAAACTGTTACTAAGAGAATTAATACAAGCGTTGGTAAGATTATCTTAAATAACAAGATTCCTCAAAACATTGGTTTTGTTGATAGAACAGACAAAGAACACTTCTTAGACTATGAGATTGACTTCTTAGTTACTAAGAAGAAATTGGACTTAATCACTAGACAATGCTTTAATAATTTGGGAACAACTGCAACTGTAAGAATGCTTGATAATATTAAGGAATTAGGTTATAAGTATTCTACAATTGGTGCAGTTACAATCAACGTGTTTGATATGGAAATTCCAGAAGAAAAAGCAAAAATTGTTAGTGATGTTGAGAATCAAATTGCAGAAAATGAGAAATTCTATAAGCGTGGTTTCATTACAGAGAATGAGAAACTTGATAGAAATATCAAACTTTGGAACGATGCAACAGATAAAGTTAAGAGCATAGTTTTAAGCAACATGAACGTACTTAACCCAGTAAGAATGATGGCAGACTCTGGAGCAAGAGGTTCAGTTGGACAGGTATTACAGCTTTGTGGAATGCGTGGTATCATGGCAAATACTTCTGGTAAGAAAGTTGATATCCCAGTTAAATCTAACTTCCGTGTTGGATTGACTCCTCTAGAATACTTCCTATCCAGCCGTGGTGGTAGAAAAGGTCTTGCGGATAAAGTTCTTAAGACAGCTGACTCTGGTTATCTAACTAGAAGACTAGAGGCTGTTGCTCAAGAAATAGTTGTAAGTGAAGACGATTGCTTCAAGAATAATAATGAGAGATGTAAAGGTCTTATGGTTACTGCTATCACTAAGGATAGCACTCCAGTATGCTCACTAGAACAAAGAATTGTTGGTAGAGTTGTGGTTGATGATGTTATTAACCCAAGTACCAAAGAAGTTATTATCCCAGCAGATACTCTAGTTACTCCAGATATGGCAAAAGCTGTAACTGACGCAGGTGTTACTGCTGTTAATATCAGAACAGTGCTTACTTGCCGTAGCAAAATGGGTGTATGTGCTAAATGTTATGGTAAGAATATGGCTAGTACAGATTTAGTATCAATAGGTGAGGCAGTTGGTATTATTGCTGCTCAATCTATCGGTGAGCCAGGTACTCAGCTTACAATGAGAACTTTCCACACAGGTGGTGTATCTACTGCTGCGGATATCACTCAAGGTCTACCACGTGTAGCAGAAATCTTTGAGGCAAGAAAACCTAAGGGTGTTGCAATTATATCTGAAGTTGCTGGAACTGTATCTATCAAAGAAGTACAATCAGCAGGTAAAGAGGGTGGTAAGTACTATGAAATCTTTGTTAAGAATTCTGATGACGAAGGCCATTATATCGTTCCATTTGGTGTTGTGCTTAAAGTTAAAAATGGAGATAAGGTAGAAGCTGGTACAGTACTAACAGAAGGTAATATCTATCCTAACGACTTACTTAGAACTAAGGGTGTTAGAGATGTTCAAAATTACCTACTTAGCGAAGTATTATCCACATATTCTTCTCAAGGTGTTGGAATAAATACTAAACACGTTGAGATTATTATCAAACAAATGCTTAGAAATGTAAGAATCGAAGATTCTGGTGATACTAATCTTCTTATTGGAGATGTTGTTGACCATTATACTTATGAGCAAGAGAACGAAAGAGTGTTGATGTCTGGTGGAGTTCCTGCAACCGCTAAGAGACTTATTCAAGGTATTACTAAAGCAGCTCTTTCTAACCCAAGCTTCTTAGCTGCTGCTTCCTTCCAAGAAACTTCTAGAGTGTTGACAGATGCCGCAATTAAGGGCAAAACTGACCACTTGTTATCTTTGAAAGAAAACTTAATGATAGGTAAGCAAATCCCTGCTGGTACTGGTTTTAAAACTTCAAGAAATGTTAAACCAATCGATTTAACTACTCTAAAGGAAGAAGACCATACTTTAAGTGATGATATTGCAAACCTATTTGAAGACGTAGAAGAAGAATAAAATAATTAAAGTATTAAGTAGTATATGCTTAATACTTTTTTTGTAAAATTTTGAAAAAATATCTAAATATTTTTTATTATTATGTATATTGTGGTATACTAATCTTGAAAAAGAATCGTTATTTCTACATATAAGAGGACAAAAATGACAAAAAGAAAGCTTATTATATTTCTTAGCATTTTAATAACTTGTTGTGTACTGGCAGGGGCGGGCTTAGCTCTTGTTTTGGTAGAGGGCATTAATAACTTAGATTCCCCACTAGACATTTCCTACAAGGCATCAGTTAATATGAATTTATTAAATTCTAATGGGACTTATAATGGAGTTAAAGTAAACAATGCAGAAGAATTTGAGGATATTTATGTTACTTCGGGCACTGTTAAGGCTTCTGATTTGCCAAGACCACAAGTAGCTGATTATTATTTTGGCGGTTGGTATTATGACTCAGCGTTAACCTCTCCTGTTATATCTGAGGCTAATGGCGGAGCCGATGCAATAATCCCAGCTTCGACAACCAATCTATATCCTAAATTAATTAGAGGCACTGCTTGGCAAATGGCTTATGACTCAGCACTAGGTATTTATGCTATTGATGCAGAATATTATGGTGGTTATTCTGTAGGTCAGGTCACATATGTAATCCCAGATTATTCTAATGACCATTATGACCCAGATACAGGAGAATATATCTTCGCTCCAGTTACATATATTCGTAGCTGTTCTACATCTGCTATTGACCCTACTTATACTACAACAGTATATATCGGATATAACGTAGATACTATAGGTGCTAGATTTGCTTATAACTGCTCTGCTTTAAAATATGTATATAGTTATAAGGCGACCTTAGGTCTAAAAGAAGATTATGCAATACAAGGTAACATATATGATAATGCTTTCTATTATTGCAATAATATGGTAACTTTTGAGCCAATAATTTCTTCTACTAGTGTTGGTTCATATGCTTTCTATAATTGTAATAAAGTTACAGATTTTAGATTCCTTAGTGTAGGCACTATTGGGACATATGCATTTAATACTTCTTCTGTCAATACTCAAGATTTCAAAGACTTGTGTGCTAATAACTCTAGCCTTAGACTGGCTTCCAGAAGCTTTGGCTATTGCGATAATATCACAGAAGTTGAGTTATATAATGATATGTATTATGAGTTCGCTTGCTTCCAATTCTGTGATAATTTAACAAAGATAATTATAGACAAAGACAATGTCTCAGTAGGGTCTATTGGTGGATTCTTTGGTCAATCTCCAGTATCTACAATAGTGGTTGAAAGTGGTAATACTAAGTACAAAGTAGATAGTACTGGTAATTTCTTAATAAATACGACTAATAGTACACTAATATATGGCTGTAATGTTGCAGGGATTACAACAATAACTGACGAAGCGAATAGAATAGGAGATATGGCATTTTATAACCATCACAATTTTGGCTCTTCTATATCAATCCCTGCTAATTATACATACGCAGGCGCTAACATCTTTGCTCAATCCCCAGTAACAGAAGTCAATCTTCTTGGTGGTTGTGACTTATGTAATAACTCTACAACTTGGCTAAAAACCGTAAGCAATACTTTCTATAATAATGCTTCAACTACAATATCTGTTAAGTTTGCAGGGGCAGATAGACATTGGCACTATCGTGTAATGCTTCCAGACGGCATAACATACAACGGAAAGGATTGTATTGATGGGGGAAAAATGTATGATGATTACGATTATACATCTACTTTTGGTCGCTTGCATGTTGATTCTGAACTTGCGGGGTATTATTTCGATGGTGTATATTTAGACTCAGCGTTTACTCAAGAAGTTGTTACATATGATGGAAGTTTCTCTAGATTCGCCGATGCTAATGGAAATCCATTTAGTGATATAATACTTTATGGCAAGTATATTAAGGGTAGTATTGATGATTCGTTTTATGTATATGATAGTACACTTAATAACAATAAGGGAGGGTATACAATAAGTCCAAATGATTATCGACTAGAGAATGCAAATGGTACTACTACTTTTGCCATACCAGATACTGTTGAAATTGATGGTGTCGTTGGAAAAGTATATAGAATCGAAGATTATGCTGCTTTTTTCGATACAGCTTTGATACCTGCTAATACTACTGTTGTTAAGGTTGGAGAATATGTTAATTATATTGGTAATAATTTTGCTAATGAGTGTGCTTCACTTACATCAATCGAAAGAAATGCTCAGAAATATGGTCTAGCTTGTGACACTGTTGGTATAGATGTGTTTAATGGTACTATAGGTAAGTTTGCCTTTGCTAATTGTTCTGCATTAAGCTCTGTAATGCTTTGTACAAATGTAACTTTTGGTGCTAGTTCTTTTAGGAATTGTACAAGCATAACCAAGTCTTTTTGGGATCCGGGTTATAGCTGTTCTGACTTTTATGAATTTACCGGAGAAACAGTTTTCGAACAATATTCTTTTAGTAATACTGGTCTTACATCTTTAGATTTCAATGATTATTTTGGCAATTACTACACTTGCAACCAACCTGAGTATATGTTATTATATAGAATTTCTTCTTATGCTTTTGCTAATTGCGCTAATCTTACATCAGTCGATATAATTTCTAGAGCAAGTTATGGGGAAAGTGCTTTTGATAACTGTCCTAATTTAACTACTCTAGAAATTGGTCAACATGATACAACTCTTTATGGTTCTATAGGTCAAGCCTTTACTAATTGTACTATAACTAATTTAGCATTGGAAGATAATGAATCTTATCAATTGAGAGTCGTAGAACGATATAGGATAGTAGATAATTGCATTATAGACATAATTGATGGTAAGCTTATCTATGGTGCCGATGTAGATATGACAGGTGTTGTAATTTCTGCTGATAACACAAATTCTGGATATTTTAGTGAAATTATGGCATATGCATTCTATGGACATCAGAATGTTGGAACTTCGCTTACAATAGATTTTGGAGGTGGTACAATGGGTACAATCGGTTCCTATGCATTCTATGATACTAGCTTTACTACATTGACATTTAATAACACTCCTTACACTAATCTTGTTTGGTGCGATGTTTGTGAATACTACTATGACATTACTAACTTTGCATACGGAACATCATGGAAAGATGATGATTGTACTGTGCTTATGCCTGATGAACCGGCAGAACACGTATGTTCTAGTTAATAATATAACAAATATGATGAGTTTCTTTATTTAGAAAAAACAAAAATTCTTCTCATTTCTTCCATAAACTGATAGTTTATGGAAGAAAAAAGGAGGTGATTATAAATTAATATAATCACTTCCTTTTTTTTATTCCAACGCTCCACTTACTTTGGCATTGACGTCCATCAGGTCGATTAGATACTTAATGTCTTTTGGGGTGGAGTCTAGCATGTAATTAATGGTTAAATGTAGTAGGTCATGTCTTGGATTTAGAATTAAGTATAGGTAGTTTTCGCCGTCAGAGAAATCAGATATCTTATAGCTTGCTAACTCATCGCTATCTGGACTAATAGGGAGTGTAATTGTAGCATCTGGGTCATTTGCGACATGTTGGCTATACTCTAGCTTTAGACAAACAATTAGTTTGCCATAGATATCACTCTCTTCATCTCCAAACCATCTAGCCCAAGTAGAGTCATTGACGGGGTCGGTGTGTCCGACAACTTTAATGCAATAGTTAATATCTCCCTTAATATCGCCTGCGACAATTTTTAGATTCTTAGTATCAAATATTGTGCCGTCAATCGCTACATCTTGCGGAGTGATAGATATCCCTCCAATACTGGACTCACAAGCAGTGAAGGAAAAGATAGATATTAGTATAACTATTATAACTAGTAATTTTTTTAAAAATTTCATACAAAAATATTTACTCCTTATATTTAGTTTGTTTAAAAAAATATTTTTTACTCAAAACGCTATCTTATATTTAATTTTATCAATTAGTGTGATATACTATCTAAAGAAAATAAGACAAAAAGGTTAACTATGAATAAATTAGAAATACTTGCACCAGCAGGCGACTGGAAGAGTTTGGAATGTGCTATATATAATGGTGCTGACGCTGTATACTTGGGTTTAAGCAACTTTAATGCAAGAATCAAAGCAGATAATTTTGATGAAGATAATATTGCAAGAGCAGTGGAGTTTGCTCATCTATTTGGTGTAAAAGTATATGTGACAATTAATACCCTAGTTAAAGATAACGAAGTCGAATGTTTTCTATCAATGGTCGAAAGAGCAGTTGAGGCAAGAGTTGATGCTTGCATAATTCAAGATTTAGGTATGGCAATGTTGCTTAAGAGGAAGTTTCCTAATATTGTCTTACACGCAAGTACACAGATGGGTATACATAACCTAAAAGGGGCTAGAATATTAGAGAAATTAGGTTTTTGCAGAGTAGTATTATCTAGGGAAACTAAACTTAAAGATATAGTTGATATTAAGCAAAACACAAATTTGGAGATTGAATATTTTGTTCAAGGCGCACTTTGTGTTGCGTTTTCTGGTAACTGCTATCTTAGTGCGATTAAGAACGGCAATAGTGGAAACAGAGGCAAGTGTTTACAACTTTGTAGACTTCCTTATACTTTATACCGAAATAACAAGAAGTTAGGTCAAGGCTACTTCTTGTCTCCAAAAGATTTATGTTTGATGAAGAATTTAGTAAAGTTAATTGAGGTAGGAGTAACAAGCTTTAAGATAGAGGGTAGGTTAAAGAGACCTTCTTATGTAGTTCAGACAGTCAGAAGTTACAGAAAGGCATTGGATAGTATCCTTGATAATTCTAGTCTAGACATTCCAAAAGAAGAAGCTAAGATTAAAGAGATTTTTAGTCGTGGAGAATTTAACGAAAATGCCTATCTATATGACAACTTCAATATAATTAACAAAGATATCAACAATCACGAAGGGAAGTTAATCGGAAAGGTTATAAAGGTTGAGAAGTTCAAAGATTTGCAAAAAATAACTCTAAATTTAAGCGAAAAGATAGCTTTTGGCGATGCAATTAGGCTTATAAATGATGATAAAATTATAAGTATCGGTGTTGGAAATGTCAATGTTATGCAAAATGGCAAATATGAGATATTTTCCACACAAAAGCCAGAAAGTAATGCAAGAGTGTATCTTCTTAAATCAGAAGAAAAAGAGGCACGTTTGACTGAGTATGTTAAGAAACTTCCAGTAGATTTTTATTTTTTTGGCAAAGTAGGAAAACTCCCTAAACTTGAAGCTAAGTACAAAGATATATCGGTTGAAGTTGAGGGAGAAGAAATCTTAACAACTGCAAAAACGAAACCTTGTACTTTTGAGGATATTTACAAGCAAATATCTAAGCTTAATGATACGCACTTTGTCATAAACACACTTGAAGTAGACATAGATGAAGTTTTTGCTCCAGTGTCGATTCTTAATGATTTGAGAAGAAGAGTTATAGGGAAGTTGCAAAATGAAATAATTAATGAGTATAATAATGGATTAAAAGAAGTAGTTATTAATGAAATTGATATAGATTTGCCTAAGCTTAAACTTGAGAGAAAAAACTATGTCATGATAGATGAGAATACTATCTTTACTTCCTATTCAGACCATGATGTTATCATTTGTCCAAGAGAGTATACAAGGGAAAATATTGACAAATTAGTTAGCAAAGTGATTAAGCAGGGGTACGACTATAATAGCATCTATCTAGACTTGCCAATTGTCTCAACAAGGGAAGAACTAGAGATTATAGAGGAGATTGTTAAAGACGCCAAATTTGGCTTAGTTATTAACAATTATAGCGGGTTGAGTTTTGTAAAAACACATAGAGTGATTGCTGGGCTTGGAATGAATGTGTATAACAGTTTTACTGCCAAAGCATTTCTTGATATGGGGGTTACAAACTTTGTAAGGTCGATAGAGTGTGATAATTTTGGCAACTTCGCTGGTATTACTTATGCAAATGGCTATCCCAATCTTATGACTTTGACTCATTGTCCAATAAGAGAGTGTATTGGTGGAAATTGCGGAGAGTGTAGATATACAGATACTGTAACTATAGAAGATGAGAAGAAGAACATATACAAATATCGTAGGATTAAGATAAAGCATTGTTATTTTGGATTAATTTCTCTAGAGAAGATAGAAAGGAATGTTAAAAGTAGCAAAATTATAGATTTAAGAGGGGAATAGATGAGAAAGTTTGATGTTGTAATACTTGGTGGTGGTGCGTCTGGAATTTTTACCGCTATCAATGTAAATATAAATAAGAAAGTCGCAATCATAGAGAAGTCGGATAGGCTTGGAAAGAAAATTCTTGCGACTGGTAATGGCAGATGCAATCTAACTAACACTGACCTTGATTGTAAATTCTATAATACGCCAAAAGTGGCTAAATTATTTAATTTTTTCGATAATTGCAAAGCAGTAGATTACTTTTCTCAAATAGGGCTTGAGACATACGCAGACACTGAGGGAAGATGTTATCCAATGTCCAATTCTGCCAATTCTGTACTTGATATTTTGCTTAAACAAGTAAGTTTAAAGAGTAATATTGAGGAAGTTTTAAGCACAGTTGCGACTTCGATTAAGCAAGAAAACAATCAATTTGTATTAAGTTTAAGTAATGGAGAAGAAGTTGTTTGTGACAAATTAGTTATTGCGACTGGTGGAAATGCTGGAAAAGAGTATTTAGATAAATTATCGGTCAAATATAGCGAATTTGTACCTAGCCTTGTTGGGCTTAAGACTGAGAAAAATAAAGGATTGGCAGGAGTAAGGGTTAGTAATGTCAAAGTAAGTTTCAAAGATTTTGAAGAAACGGGCGAAATTCTATTTAAAGAAGACGGAATCAGTGGAATTGTAATCTTTAATTTATCCACAATTTTTGCCAGAAATAATCTAAAGAAAGGTAGAATTATAATAGATTTATTGCCAGATTATTCTTATAACAAATTAATCGAAATATTGACTAAGTCTTGCAGAAATAATCCTAAGTACTTGATTTCTGAAATTTTAGAAGGGTTAATGCATAAGAGCTTAGCAAAAAATATTTTATTTAGGCTAAATATCAAAGAAATAGAGGCAAATAAGATCACATCAAAAGAACTTGACTCTATAGTTAAGGAAATCAAAGAGTATAAAGTCATCGTCACTGGTATTAGCGATAACAATCAAGTACATAGCGGGGGTGTTAGTCTAGATAATTTAACAGATAAATTAATGTACAAAGATATTTCTGATTTGTATTTCGTAGGCGAAATTGTTGATGTAGATGGTGCCTGTGGGGGATATAATCTCCAGTGGGCATGGACAAGTGGTAAGATTGTAGGAGAGGTTGTATGAAACAATTAGCTGGGTTGAGACTTGATATTGGCTATACAATTGAGGATATCCGACAAGAAATTGTAAGCAAAACAAAATGTAAGCTTTCTAGTATTGGCAAGATAGAGATACTTAAAGAAAGTATTGATTGTAGGCGAAAACCAATTATTATTTACAATCTTAATGTTGCGTTTGAAGTGCTATCAGAGGATAAGAAGTTTGAGAAGCTTCCAGATATAGAAGTTAATCATAATGGAATTGAGGAGAATTTTCTTGATATCAGATCGCAAAGACCGGTGATTGTTGGGTTTGGACCAGCTGGAATGTTTATGGGGTTAAAGTTGGCGAAATCTGGTCTAAAGCCTATCATTATTGAGCAAGGCGATAGTGTTGAAGAAAGAAAGGAAAAGATAGACAAATTTTGGACAACTGGTAAACTTGATGTTTATTCCAATGTGCATTTTGGCGAAGGTGGAGCAGGGACTTTTAGTGACGGGAAGTTGAACTCCAATATTAATAATGAGTATTGCAAAATTGTTACAAATGAACTTATAGAAATGGGTGCACCCAAAGAGATTTTTTATAAATCAAAGCCACACATAGGCACTGATAATCTAACTCAAGTAGTAAGGAATATTAGGAATGAAATTATAAGGCTTGGTGGTGAAGTGTATTTCAAAACAAAGCTTATAGACTTTGAAACCAAAGATAACAAAATCGCAAGTGTGTTGCTTTATAATGTAGACACTAAAGAAGAGAAGAAGATAGATACAGACACTCTAATTCTTGCTGTAGGCCATAGTGCAAGAAGTGTGTTTACTCTACTCAAAAATAAAAATGTAGAAATGGAACAAAAGCCTTTTGCTATGGGTGTAAGAATTGAGCAAAAGCAGTCAGATATCAATATGTCGCAGTATGGAGTGCTAGATTCTAGACTTCCTTCTGCTGATTATAAATTAGTTGAGCATTTGGATAATGGCAGGAGTGTTTTTACTTTCTGCATGTGTCCAGGAGGGGAAGTCGTTGCAAGTACTAGTGAGGAAAATACAATTGTCACCAACGGTATGAGTTACTTTGCAAGAGACAAAGAGAATGCGAACTCTGCTCTACTTGTTAATGTAGTGCCAGAGGACTTTGGTTCAAGTGATGTGCTAGCTGGAATTGATTTTCAAACCAAGTACGAACGCCTTGCCTTTGAGTTGGGTGGAAACAATTATTTTGCTCCTGCTGAGACTGTTGGAAGTTTCTTAAGCGGAAAAGAAACAAACCCTATTAATGCAACATACAGACCGGGTGTAAAATATTGCAAGATTGAGAAATGTTTGCCAGACTTTGTTGCTAAATCATTGAAATTAGCATTGCCAAAATTTGAAAGAAAAATAAAAAACTTTGCTAATGAAAAAAATGTTTTAACAGCGATTGAGAGTAGAAGTAGTTGTCCTGTAAGAATTTTGAGAAATGAAAATTGTATGACAAATATTTGTGGTTTATTTGCGATTGGTGAAGGCGCTGGATATGCAGGTGGAATTATGAGTAGTGCTCAAGATGGACTAAAAGTTGCTGATTATGTTATTAAATACTTGGGCGAATTAGAATAATTTTCTAATTATAATAAAGCAAATTAATGTAAAATTATACTATCCAAATTTAAAAAATCATATTGTAAAAATTAATAATAAACTTTATTTTATAACAAAAAAATACTTAGAAAGTAAAATCTACTTTTCAAGTATTTTTTATTAAGCTATTAAAGAAATCTCTGTTGTTTTTTACTGCAATACTATGCTTATCATAGCGTCCAGCTTTCTCATTATAATATATCGCTTTGCTTAAATCTCCAAGATTATAATAACATAAGCATAGCTGAATTGCAGGATAATATCCATAGTGTGTATTTTGCACAAAAGTGTGTTTATTAGACACTTGCTGATAATTTAGTGCCAACAAATACCAATCTTTTGACAAATTATAATTTTTTGACATTAAATAACAATCCCCAATAGCACAAGATATATCAGGTCTTGGTGCAGTAAATTCTAAAGCTTGTAGTAAGTATTTTAGAGCTTTGTTATATTCTTTTAGTGCTATATAGCTAAGTCCAATTATATAGTATGCATCAATAACATTAACGATCCAGCCTTTCTTAGAATTGATAAATTTTTTAAAATTTTTGATGCTTGCTCTATAGTATCCGTTATCATATAATTCTCTTGAAAAATAATATTGTTCTCTTGGGGATAACTCTCTTATTTTTCTCGTTTTGTAATATATCATTAGGTTTCTTTTTGGGTTTCTGTGTTCGATTTTTGAGTGTATAATGTTTGCGTTGATATATTCTATTTTGCCAAAAGGAGTTATACACTCATGCACAGCGCCGTTCCATTTTGCATTGTTATTATTTCTTACAATTCGCTCTCTCCAGAAACTAAATTGACTCTTTCTGTTAACCACTGACAAATCATATCTTAGCATATAAGTATCGGCATTCATTTTTTCTTTAAGATTGTTTATTATTTGGATAGATTTGTTGGGTATTATATCGTCTGCATCTATCCACATAATGTAGTCGCAAGAGGCTAGAGAGAAACTATAATTTCTAGCAAAACTAAAGTCGTCGCACCACTTAAATTCATATACTTTGTCAGTATATTTTTTTGCAATTTCTTTTGTGTTGTCGCTAGAGCCAGTATCTACAACGATTATCTCATCAGCAATTTGTTTTACAATATCTAAGCATCTCTTTATAACTTTTTCTTCGTTTTTTACAATCAGACATACACTTAATGTAGACATAATATTTCCCCTCAGTTTTTTATCTAATTTTTAATTTGATTTTATTTCTTATTTCTTATTTTTTATTTTCTATTTTATATTCTTCAAATTTGATTTTTGTGAAAAAAAAGAGTTTGAAGATTATCTTCAAACTCATGAAATGCTTAGCCTATGTTTTTAGGCCTCATCTCCTCCAGTAGGTCCTGTAGCCCCAGTCGGACCAGTTGCACCTGTTGGACCAGTTGCCCCAGTAGGTCCTGTAGCACCTGTTGGTCCAGTTGCCCCAGTAGGTCCTGTAGCACCCGTTGGACCTGTTGCTCCAGTTGGGCCTTGTGGGATAACAAGATTAAGGACGAAGTTTGGTGCAGTTCCAGTGATACTAGCGGAAGCCTCACTTCCAGGTTCACCTGTAGTTACTGTTCCAATAGTAAGAGTAGGGGTCTCTGCATCAGCCCCAGTAGGACCTGTTGCGCCAGTAGGACCAGTTGCTCCTGTTAAACCTGTGGCTCCAGTAGGACCTGTTGCACCTGTTGGACCAGTAGATCCAGTAATCCCTGTCGCGCCGGTCGCACCTGTAGGACCAGTAGGACCGGTTATTCCGTCTGAAGGTCCAGTAGGTCCAGTGGGGCCAGTTGGACCAGTAGGACCGGTAGCGCCTCTAAATATAACTGTTGTATTTCTGTTGCTACAACCACAATTGTTGCAACCGCAGTTGTTACAACCATTTCTAAAACAATTGCATGGCATTGTTACTTTTCTCCTTGTAAAATTGTTAATTGGATATTTATGATTTTTACTCATAAATAATCAGTATATATTATGTTCAAAATTTAAGATTTGTGATTTTTGCAAAAAAAAACTTGTTAAGTATTATCTCTTAACAAGTAATTTTCTAATCTAATTAATTTCGTCTATTTTCTTATTAGATATTTTCAGAGTTTTATGTTTATTAATATAATATTTGATTGCATTAATTATTCCAAACAAGGTAAGTGCACTTTCAAATATAGTCCCAAGTAGTGATTTACTATATATAGAATAAATCAAGAAAGATGTATCTGTTGCAACCGCCAACCATCTATAGAGACCAATATTGCTTTGCCAAATTCCATAAGTAAATATAGTGTTAGCAACAATTGGAAGAAGACTAAATAAGTTCTCATAAGTAAAGATTCCGGCTACAATTCCAAGTAAAATTACAGTTATCAGTGAGAATTTATCATGAACTTTGCCGTGTTTTTCGTTAATATAGAACCATATAGTTCTTCCAGTCCCTATTACATTGATTACAACAGCTGTCCAAGCGTTTAGAAAAGCATATTGTAAAGCAAAACAAAGGGTTGCTATAATATTGAAAGTAAGGATTGATTTCTTGTTCTTTAGTGTGTAATTAATGCAAGCCAAAATTGTCGCAATTAGCACAAAAATTTGCGACAAAATATAATTTGTTGTCCATTCTACCATCCACATTATTTATTACCTTTAAGTTTTTTTAAACCTTTTTCCAAAATTTTTTCTAATTTACTCCAAGCAACTTTATCGTTATACGCTTCGCAATCTTTCTCAGAAAGATTGTCGCTGACAATCTTTAAAGAATAGAGTGCCTTATGAGGCAATTTCGCGATTTTGTATAGCTCCATATCGTAAATTGTCTCAGAGTCTCTATTAGGGGAGGTGACAAATTCATCACTTGTAAAACACTCAACTTGAGGGCAATCAAAGATATGGTCTATATCTAAGCAATCGTTAGTATTTATATCATACACTTTCTTTGGCTCAACAATTGTCCCAACATCGACTTTGTAAGCACCGCAATATCCCAGATTAATAAGGATATCATCTTGGCAAGTCTCTGGCATTTCAACACCATTAATTCCAATTAGAAACTTCTTAGTTTTTTTGTCTTCTTTAATGTTAAGCATTTCTGCTTCTCTTTCCATCGCAAATAAATATATAATTCTTCCCTTACTTTCTTCCATAATTTTTCCTTTAATATAACTAAAAAATTATTGTTGTAATCCTAACAGCTTTGATATATGTTTAGTCTATATAGTATTTAATTGTCTTTTCTATCCAGTAATCAAAGGTTGTGTTTGGTAAATTTTTCTCATATGGCTTAAACTTTTCGTAAACTTCCATTCCGTCACTTGCATCGTGATAAATATCAACAAAGACATAATCAAACTTATTATCTTCCATTTGTGCTAAATAATTATAAGCGTCATCTTCAATTATGCAAATCTTAGATTTTTCCCTAAATTGCGGTAAAATATGTGTTTTGAATAGCTCTATAACGTTTTTGTCTTTCTCCACAATTGTTACACTTTGGACAGATTCTTTTTCACTCACCATATAAGCATAATATCCCATACCAAGTCCAAAGGTAAGGACTTTGCCATGTGCCATATTTATAGGATCAATCATTGTATTAATTTCGTTAGGTGTAACACTCATCCAAAGCCTATCTTTTTGATAAATAGCAGGGTATTGAAACTCTTTGTTAAAAAAACTTAAATTAGGGATAACTCTTCCATTGTTATATATAAAATCATCTTTTACAAATAACTCATAAGGCTCATATTTAGCATATTTCATTTCCCAATCGCCAAGCTTTTGGTTTGAGTATTTAATATCCTTTAAATACTTGTTGTCTAGATATTCAGCTGGGTCGCTCTTTGTAATTAATTTATTAATATATAAGTCAATAAACTCCTTATTTTCAATATTGAAGTAACTAATAAATAGCAGTTGAAAAGCTTTCTCTTCACTGACACCACAAGCAGTAACCTCATTAATTTGTCTTGAATCAATAAGCCTCTCACAGTTATTAAGATAATAGCTACATAGATTTAAAATCTCTTCGTTGTATAACTCTAGTTTGTCCATATATTTAGTATATATCATCAGAAATTTATTAGCAAATTTATTTGAGATAAAAGAAAATATAAATAAAATTCTAGATTATTTATAAGGGGAACAATACTCAAACAAATCGTATTAAATTAATGTCAGTTAAATTAGAATAAAAAACAAGATATGTTAGTTTATTTGCAAAAAAAAGCACATGTATACAAATATGTGCTTTTTGGCTAAATTTGGGATTGTTTGCAAACTTTGCATGTATTAATTATTTGATAAGAAAGTTGAAATAATTACATCTCATCATTAATAATTTCTTCATCAAATAACTCTTTTTGCTTCTTTTGTTTCTTATATAGAGTGTTATATTTCTTGTTATGTTTTAGTAGATATTCGTGAGTGCCATGAGCTACGATTTTGCCATGGTCTAAGAAGTAAATTTCGTCACAGTTTTCAATGGTTGATAGCCTATGTGCAATTGTAATTATTGTTTTGTCTTTCTTTAATTTCTCAACAGACTGCATAACAAGTTCTTGAGAAATGTTGTCTAGAGCACTTGTTGCTTCGTCAAAGATAATGACCTTAGAATTTTTCAACAAAGCTCTTGCGATACAAATTCTTTGCTTTTGTCCTCCACTAAGCCTTGTTCCGCCTTCGCCTAAGAAACTATCTAGCCCAAGAGGTAATTCTTTAACAAAATCATATGCATTAGCAATCTTTAAAGCCTCAAATATCTCTTCATCAGTGACATCTTTTCTAATAAGTTGCATGTTTTCTCTAATTGTTAAATTGAATAAATAGGGGCTTTGGTTAACCATTGTAATATTGGAGCAGAAATCTTCAGAAACGCTTGCTGAGTCAACTCCATCAAAAAGAATTTGACCTTGCACTACAGGATAAAGTTTACAAATTAGAGATACGATTGTGCTTTTGCCACTTCCGCTTTCTCCAACAAAAGCCACATGAGAATCAGGGGATACTGAGAAGTTAATATTGTCTAAGATTTTTTCGCCTTTTTCGTACTCAAAAGATACATTCTTAAACTCAATATTTCCGTTAAAATTGGGGATATTTGTATCTTTGAATAGGTCATGAAGATATGCAGCGTTATCTTCTAGCTGGAATACACGATAAGCATTGACTTCTACTTCTTTGAAGTAGTCTTGTAAGTTTCCTAAATGAACAGCAAATTCCATAACACTATTTTTGTAAATATATACTGAGTAGAAAATTGTAAGGTCTAAATTGTTAATACCAATCAAGTATACGCAAAGAACTATAAATAGTAAGTTGCATGCGATACTTACAAAGTTTGCTAGAGCACAAAGAGCTGTGCCTATATACCATTCTTTGTTATCAACTTTGATATAATCATTTTGCATATTGCCTACTCTATCAAGTAGGTTATTACTTAGTCCCAATGTCTTAATATCTTTTATTCCTCTAATAGATTCGCCAATCATTGAGTTGATGTGTTCAGATTTCTTTAATACTACAGGTTTAAGCTTAGCATAATAATGTATTCTTATTTGATAAACCAAATATCTCAAAAGAATAAATACAATTAAGAATATTCCAAGCCAAACATTAACAACAAAGACAAATATTATAAAGCCTATCTTTGACATAAAATTCACAATAGTTTCACTAATATTTTTGAAAGAATTGGCTAAAGAGTCTAAGTCGCTTGTAAGTCTTGTGATAAATGCACCGTTTCCTAATTTTTCATATTCGCCAATATTAATATTGAAACTTTTTTTGATAATTTGTAACTTAACATCTCTCTTGACATAGTTCTCTAATTTCTTAAAAAATGGCACTCTTATCATTGACATTACATTAGCTAGAATTTCTAGTCCTGCATAAATAAATGCAAACATAATAGCCGCTTCAAAATCTTGAGTAACTGTCATGTTAGAAATTACATTTCCAAGTGCTAGAGGGGAGAAGAAGCTAATAACTCCAGTAAGGAGAAGTGTTGCCCAAAATCCAAACACTAGCCACTTATATTTTTTGAAATACCATAAATATTTCTTTAAATTTTTAAATCCTTTGATTGATTTTTTCTCTCTATAATCTTTCATGATTTTTTCCATCCTCATGTATAAATTAGGTCATTATATCACTAGAGAATAAAAATTTCAATACTTTATTATAAAGTTTTTTATAAAAAATTTTTTATTAAGATTTTTGCTTATGTTAGGAGTATGGATTTAACAAAAATAGAGGAGAATAATCTCCTCTAAATAATATAATATTGATTTAAAATCTCAATAAATTCATTAGGAAGCTTTGCCAAAGCTTGATTTATTAAATCTTTAGGAATACTGTAAAAAGATTCAGCCATGCTTCCTACAATACAAGCATTTGTATCAGTATCGCCACCAAATGAAAGTGCAAGCTTAATATACTCATCAAAACTATTTCCTTCAAACAAAGAGTATAAGCACAAATCTATTGTGTCTTTGCAAGTATAATTAAATTTTGTTAAAATTGGCTTAGATATTTTTAGATTGAGTTTTTTCTTAATTTCTTCTTTTGAAAGACCTTTTCTTGCATAAAAGATAATTAAGGCAATAGTGGTTGCATGAGTAATTGCTTCTTTAGAGTTGTGGGAAGGAGAGGTCGCAAGTTTGACATTTTTAACAATATCTTCCTCTGAGTTAAACATGTAACCTACAGGGGATATTCTCATCATAGCACCGTTCCCTTTGCTTGTTCCAACAAAATTTCCTTTTGCCCATTTTTCGAAATTGGGTGAAAAGATAGTAGGGAAATATGGTGAAAATTTAGGAATATAGTTTGCATATTTAGTTGCATATTTTTTCAATTTTTTACCATAATCACACTTAGATATAATTGCATCAGCGATTGCAATTGTAAGAATAGTGTCATCACTAAAGAAAGAGTTTTTGTCAATAATGTTATTTATTTCTAATGGCTTAACTTTGGACACTTGGTCGTATTCGTAAATAGACCCAGCCAAATCTCCAATAATTGCTCCTAGCATTTTGTTTTCCTTTTTTTGTCAGAGTTTACAAATAATATATCACAAAAATATTATGCTAACAAAAAAAACTTAAGTAATTTTTCTTTACTTAAGTCAAACAATCTTATTATTTATTTTCTATAGTAAGTGTATTGTCTATAGAAGTTTTTTTCTTTTTACTCCTAACATTAAGAATTATTCCAACAATTGCACTAATCATTAAGGCAAATTCTAAGCCAGCTCCTACATAACTTGTAATCAATATCATGTAGACTATATTAAGAATATTCCTACACATAGCTCCGCCTTTAACGAAAATTATGTTGGAGAATATCATACCAAACAAGTATATTAGCATAGAAAATAGTGGAAGCAAAGAAATTGGACCAGCCCAAGTGAATATACAAGTTATAATCGTTCCAATCATAGCAAGAATTACTGCTATAGGTACGTATTTCTTGTTGCCAAATTTCTCAATTAAGTACACAGCAATTAAGAATACAACATCAATAAATATTGTTATACTTCCAGTCATTGCATCTAAACAAAGATAGTGCAAAGCAAATAAGATATCAGAAACTAATAGAAATAATAACAAACCAGTTTTCTTCTTTGTTAGCATTGAACATATATATAACAAATCCGCTAATCCGACCAAAACTTGAGACAAAATATACATAACAAACTCCTTTATTGATTTGATTATAACAGTATTAAGTTGGTAAGTCAATAAAATAATTTATAAAAAAAATATTAAAAAAAAGTACCTTATTAGGTACTAAAGTTGGTAGTCCCAAGGGGATTCGTCTATTCGAATGAAATGAGAACACCTCAGGTGGCAACGCAGTTGACGGTTGCCTGAGTACCCAGGGGTTCGTGTAATAATAGGATTGTTACGCAAGTTGAAAAACTTGCAAATCCCCTTTGGGTTAAAAAAAGTACCTTATTAGGTACTAAAGTTGGTAGTCCCAAGGGGATTCGAACCCCTGTCGCCACCGTGAAAGGGTAGTGTCTTAACCACTTGACCATGGGACCATAATGGTAGCGGCGGTGGGATTCGAACCTACGACCTTTCGGGTATGAACCGAACGCTATAACCAACTAAGCTACGCCGCCACAATTTTTTTGACAAGAGTAGTTTACTATATTATTTAGGTTCTGTCAATAAGTTTTTAGCAATTTTTTAGAAAATTTTTTTTAATATCGTAATTGTATTAATATAAGAACAAAAAAACTCAAATATATCAAAGTAATGACTTAATAAAATTTTTCTTTTAACAAAAATAAAAATGATATGAATATAGTTAAGCTATAGTTATCTAACAGTTTTGAGATAAAGTACTATGCTATCAAAGTTTTTGACAAATGTTAGAATATTGGTATAATAACAATAGAGGATTAAAGTGAATGAGATACATAATTACAGGTGCTTCAGGGCATATTGGGAACAATTTAGTAAGATATATTAATGAAATTGAGCCTAATTCTGAGATTATTTGCTTAGTTAGAAGAAATATAACAAAAGAATTAGAAGGGACAAATGCTAAGCAAATTATAGGGAATATTTGCGACCAAACTTTTTTGTCTCAAAATATTAAGAAAGGTGATATAGTAATTCACTGTGCTGGCTTAATTGATTTGACTAATAAAGAGAAAGAGCAGATGTATAATATCAATTATGTAAGTGTCAAAGAAATTTCTCAAGCTTGTATAGACAACAAAGCGAAGAGGTTGGTGTATATAGGCTCTGTTGATGGAATTTATCGTACAGGAGATGAGAAAGAGATAGTAGAGCCTAGAGAATATTTCCCAGACAAAATGCAAGATTATTATGGATACACCAAAGCACTTGCAATGCAACATATTCATGATTTAATTAAGGAAAACAAAAATATTTCTATGATAATTCCTAGTGCGGTTATTGGTATTAACGATTACAAACCTTCCGCAATTGGCAAAGTCATTCTTTCTTGTATTAAAGGCAAGGCGGAGTTTGGGCTTAATGGTGGATATAATTTTGTAGATGTATTAGATATCACAAAGAGTATTTATACAGCTAGTCATAGCAAAAATGTAGGTGAATATATTATTTCTGGTTGGAACCTTACAATCAAAGAGTTTTATGCCAAAATTAACACTTTCTTAGGCTTGAAAAAGAAACCAATTATTATCCCAGATTTTATGTTAAAAACATGTATGCCTTTTGTAAAGGTGTTAAATAAAGTTACAATCAAAGCGCTCAAAGATATTCACGATTATTCTAGTTTAAAAGCAAGTAAGGAGTTAAATTATTCTCCAATTGATATTAATGATACTATCAAAAACACAGTTGATTGGTTTAACTTTAACATAGATAAGTTTTAAATAAAAAAAGCAAATACAAAATAGTTTATAGCTACATAAGTATTTGCTTATTTTATTAAGTATTACATGATATGTGAATCACAATTTAGCATTGTGTTAAAGAAATAATCGCTATTTGTTATCCCCATATTGCTATCTTTCATAGCAAGGTTTGGCGAATGTGTTTCGACATATCCAAACTTTTCTTTTTCAATTCTATGAATAACATAATCGTTGAATTTCTGATACATTTCCCTTCCTCTCTTATGTTTAAACTATAGGCATTATATCATGATTTATTCGAAATTGCAAATAAATTAAACTTTCTTATTTGCTAGCAAAAATAATAATAGAAAATATCTATAGATTATTTGACTAATCCTTTATATTAATGATAAAATCTAACTAGGCTTGATAAAAAAAATTATAGAAAATATAGGTGAAAAATGAGAAAAAGCTTGAAAAGAATAATATATTTAGCGGTAATTTGCTTAGTGGTTATGCCTTGTATGATATTCTTTACAGGGTGCTTTGAAACTAAAAGCATTGTATCGTTTGAGAAAACAGGAACCGAAGGTTTGGTTGACACATACACAATAACATACTCAGACGGTTCAACAGAAACTTTTACTGTCACAAACGGCCAGAATGGTACAAATGGTGTTAATGGCGAAAATGGCAAAGACGGAAAAGATGGTAGTAATGTAACAGTTGAAGAAATTTATTCTAAATATGTAGAAGAGTATGGAGAACTTACATATTCTGAGTTTTTAGAAAAATTTTTAAATTTTGAAAGCACAGATAATAGTATTACAATTAATGAATGTTTGCAGTCTGTAATGAAAGTACATTGTGAATTTAAGACTTCATCTACTTCTTGGGGTACAAAAACTTATGATAAAGCAATCTCTAGTGGTTCTGCTGTAATCTATGAGATAAACGAAGTTTATACCTACATTGTTACAAATTATCATGTTGTATTTAACAAAGATGCAAGCACTGAAAATGGTGGCAAAATTGCAAGCAAAATTACTGGTTATTTGTATGGAAGCGAAGGAAATGTATATAAGAACTCTTCTAAGGTAGATTCTGAGGGTTATCCTGTCATATCATATAACGATAATTATGCAATCAGTTTAGAGTATGTAGGTGGAACAATTACATATGACATTGCAGTTATTAGAGCAAAGACAGAAGACTTGAAGAAAATTAACGAAAATTTTGAAGCAGTTAAGCTTGCAGATGAATACTTTGTAGGTGAGACCGCAATAGCAATCGGAAATACAGAGAATGAAGGTATCAGTGTCACAGAAGGAATTGTAAGTGTAGACAACGAAGATATAACACTTGACATTGACGGAACAGAGAGGGAATATAGAAGCTTAAGAATAGACACTGCAATATATAGTGGAAATAGTGGTGGTGGATTATTTAATAGTGAAGGAAGGTTAATAGGAATTACAAATGCTGGAGATAGTGAAGATCAGAATGTTAACTATGCAATCCCAGTGCAAATTGTAAGGGCGATTTATAATAACATTATGCACTACTATTTAGATGGCAATGCTTTTACAAATAATGCGTACAAGATAAAATTAGGTGTAACCGTTGAGTTGACTAATTCTAAATACACTTATGACAAAGAGTCTGGTTATGGCAAAATTACAGAAGATGTTGTAGTTAATAAATTGGAGGAAGATTCAATAGTAATGTCGTTGGGACTTGCTGTGGGGGACAAAATTATCTCTTTAATTATTAATGGCAAAGAATATATTGTAGAGCGAAGCTTTGAGATAGGCGATGCAATTTTAGAAATTATATCTGGAGATACAGTTAAAATTAAATATATAAGAAATGACGTTGAGGTAACAACAGATGGCTATGTTATTGCTGATAATGACTTAAACGCTATAGAATAAAAAATTAAAGGAACTGCTGAAGAAAAGGATAGTTCCTTTTTTCGACAAAAAAACTAAAAAAGGGGTATTGAAATCTATATTCCACCTATGATATAATAAAATAAGTAGAATGTGGACTAAAGGGGTGGAAAAATATGAAACCAAAGGATTATTTAATTTTCAAAGATAGATTACAGAAAGGAACTTTTACTATTGAGGATATCCCAAGAATATACAAAAGTTACTATCAAGTAGCAATAAATAGTAAGAAAGATTTTTTGTTGGGACATGAAGAGTTTTCAAAATTGCTTATGAATAGCAAAGATAGTTTTATTTTTAGGACACCACAAGAAGTTGCAAACTTTAATAACTACATATTTAAAGCTTCTCCACTTAATAGTTTAACTTATAGAAAGAATAAATATCCCAGACAAGAGAAATTTGCTAATAAGGTCTTGGAAAGAATACAAGGAAAGAAAATTTCAAAAATATTAGAAGTAGGAGCAGGAGCTGTTCCTTTTGCATCAATATGTTTAGCAGATAAAGGCTATGATGTTACAGCAATTGACCCTAAAATTAGAAAAGACGGGTTTCCAGATGAAGTAATAGCAAGGCTTGGGGTAACTCAAATTGGCAAAGATTATACTGGAAATATTGATTTGAGTGAATTTGATTTAATAATTGGTCAAAATCCATGTCCGGTTACACCAGATATTGTAAAAAATAGTGTTGAGGCGGGAAAATCCTACTTCGTAGAATTTTGTGCTTGTGAAATTCCAGAAGGTTATCCAAAAAGTGACTCTTATAATGATGAAATGGTGTTTAGTATGTGGAGAGAGTATTTAGAAAATAAGTATGATTCTCATACTACTGATGTAACTTATGCTTATTCAGAAGATTTGGAACTTGGTTAAAAAAATAGAAAGAACTAAACTTATATATATTTAAGCTTAGTTCTTTTTTTAACTTTACTTTTCTTTAGTTACATCTATCCAGTCAAAAGCGTTGGAGTATTTTTCTAGTTCTGACAAAGATAATTCAATTGCACTATTACTACTTCCGCAAGCAGGAAAAACAGTTTCAAATCTTTTTAACGAATTATCTAAGTAGATGTCGATATTGTCATTTACTGCAAAAGGGCAAACTCCACCAACAGCATGACCAATTACACTTTCTGCTTCATCAAATGATAACATCTTTGCTTTGCATTGAAACTGTGCTTTATATTTTTGGTTATCTACTTTAACATCGCCAGCCATAACAATTAGAACTGCTTTATTATTAACCCAGAAAGATAAGGTCTTAGCGATTCTCCCTTCCTTAATATCAAGAGCGATTGCTGCCAATTCTACAGTAGCACTTGATACATCAAACTCAATAATTCTATCTTCAATTCCAAATTTCTTAAAGTATTCTTTTACTTTTTCAATAGCCATAATTTATCCTTTTTTGTTAAATACTAATTAATTTTACGATATTTATCTATAAATTCAAAATAACTGAATAGAAAATTTAATTTTGCTAGTAAATATCGTAAATTTGGGTATTGACTATTAACTTTTAGTTGTGATAAAATACAATAAGAGAAATGATCAAAGGAGAAAAATTATGTTAAAAACTTTGGCAGGACTATTTGATATAGACAAAAGAAAAAGTCCCTATTATAAAGAAAAAAGACAAGTTCCAGGTTATGCTGAACAGCCACTATGTTATGGTTCGCCTATTGGAGCATTGAATGATAAAGTTGCAGAAATTAAAGACGGCAAATATGATGGCAAAAAAAGAAGAGATTTGTATTTATTAAATAATCCTAGAAAATATGATAGTAGAATTAAGATTGTTTCTGGTGATAGTAGTGTAAATTTGGCACTTAGTCAAATGGATAAACATTTCGATGAGCTTGAAAAAATCATTACTATGGAACAAGTTGCAGAAGTTTTGTACTGTGCAAGCTCAAAGGATATAATCGAACTAAAACCTTGGCTTAACTTTGCTATGAAGGTAGTAGATAATTCTATCTATACTAGTGTTGAAGGAAAATCTTTATCTTCAGATAAATTTGTAAACTATGTTGCAAGAAAGAATCTGTTTGGATCTTTGCAACATTATGAGAATGTTATAGAAAGAGCTGCTGATGCTGAGATAAATGGCAAACCTTTCGATAAAAGTGGATTTGATAGCTGTATGGAAAATTAAGAAATTTCACTACAATTATAACAATTGTAGTGATTTTTTTGTAGTGAAATAAGATGTTTTGACAAAGTTGAATAATTTTGTTATCTTCATTTAAGAAAATATTAAGAGATGGTTAAGAATTGTGGATAGATATAATAAACTAAATAAATTTTACAAAGAGAAATTTGGAGAGAGGGTATTAAAAATCTGTGTAGATGGCGGATTTACCTGTCCTAATCGTGATGGAAGTAAAGGATATGGAGGTTGTGCCTTTTGTAGTGAGAGGGGAAGTGGCGAACATATTAAGTTCTTAGATGTCGCTGAGCAAGTGAGAAAACATCTAGATAGTTATAGAGGGAAGCGTGCAAATAAATTTATAGTATATTTTCAGAATTTTAGTAACACATATGATAGCTGTGAGAATTTGAGAAAAGTATATGATTCTGCACTTATCTCAGACAAAATTATTGGTATATCTATTGCAACAAGACCCGACTTAATATCAGAAGATATAGTTAAATTACTTGCAACTTACAAAGATAAATATTATGTAATGGTGGAACTTGGTCTGCAGACTGCTGACGATAGAGTTTCAAAAGGGTTAAACCTAAAGTATACAGTTGAAGATTATATTGATGCTTGTAAACTATTAAATAAATATTGTATTGACGTTGTTACGCATATGATGATTGGTTTGCCAAATGAAGATACGGAGAGTCTTGATAAGACGATTTTAGTAATTAATCAATCGGGAGTATTGGGTGTAAAAATACATAACTTGTATATTGTTGAGGGGAGTAAGTTTCATGATAAGTATCTGCATGGAAAAATAGAAACTCTTGATGTTGAAGATTATCTTAATAAGCTAGAATATGTCATAACAAGACTAAAACCAGAGATTATAATCCATAGAATTTCTGGAGATGCTCCAAAGGATAAATTGGTTGCACCTACATGGAACACAAAGAAGAAATTAGTATTAAATGGAATTGAGAAATTAATGAAGGAAAATAATAGTTATCAAGGGTGTAACTATCAAGAATAAAAAAAAGTTATAGAGTTGAAATTCTATAACTTTTTTTGTATATTTATAAAAGAAAATATATTATTCAACTTCTTGAAGATTTACAGTTGACATAACTTCGTTGCAACATTTAATGCCACAATTTTCACAAGAGCAATCCTTAATAACTTGAACAGTTGCTCCACATCTTTTACACTTTCTAATAATTAAATTTTCCATAATTAAACTCCTTAATTTATATTATTAATTTTACACTTTGATTATAATATATAATTTATTTTTATCAAATTAATCTTTGAACTTTTTTTAGTTTATAGTTAAGAAAGATTTTTTAAATTAAAATATTATTGCATAGAAACAAGTAA
>CAZVVP010000007.1:0-41717 GCA_964630515.1 uncultured Christensenella sp.
TACACATTTCTAATTATATTTATATTGTAGCAAATGCCCCCCCCCCAATGTCAAATGATTTTTGATAAATTTTTTAAAAAATATATTTTTTTTACAAAAAAAGCTATATCGTTTATCCTTTCAACAAAAAAACACTAGTAAATTAATACTAGTGTAATTTTTTTAACGATAGATTATTTTTCTACAATGCTCACAGATTATAAAATTATCATTCTTTAGATTATCTAATTTGTTTTTTGCAATTTCCATTCTGCAATATCCACAAGCATCGTTTTGAAGTTTGGCAAATACTGGGAATATTCCATCTACTTTATAAGCTTTGTACTTTGCAAACAGTTCTTTGTTTAGAGAACCCTCTAATTCTTTTAGTTCTTGATTGATTTTCTCAATCTTTGGTTCTAATAAGTTTAACTTTCTTGTATACTCATCTTTTGCTTCTTTGTGTTTAGTTCTTGCAACGATAGCAGTCTTCTTATTATTCTCAAAATCTCTTAGCGCTTTGCTAATATTATTAATGCAGATATTGAGATTTCTTTCTATCATAAATAGTTCGCTACTGATTGCGTTAATTGACATAAGAGTGTTGTTAATATCCTCTCTTGACATCTTAGAAACATCAGCGCTGGTTAACTTCTCAATCTCCTTAGATTGTTTGTTATAGGTAGACTTTAAGTTATCATATTCTTTAAGCAAAGAAACTGCGTCGTTTTCTAGTTTGAGACTATTGTTTTGTGCATTCTTGACAATATTTCTCATTCTTTCGATAACTTTAAGTTCTTCTAGATTTTCCTTTTGTTTATTTAATTTGTCTAGTTCTAAATCTAGGTTTTGATATTGAATCATTGTTTTCATAAATCTCTCCTATATTTGTTTATTGCACGATTAACTAATGATAGCATATTTTCAAATTTTTGTCTATTGGTATTATCAACCTTAGTTAACAGTGTTGTATATTTTTCTTTTAAATAATCTAAATACTCTTCAAAGTCTTTATTTTTCTCTTCAAAATTAATCATTCCAAAATAGAGATTATATTCGCTTACATCTTGTTTGTTGTTCTTTTTTTGAGCTTTGATAATGTTATAAAACTTCCCGCTATCTTTGACTATTTTGTCAAAAACTATGTGATAGTTACGCTCTAATATGGTTTTTTTGACCTCAATTGCGTTCTTTTGAGGTTGCAAAATCATACTTTCTGGCAAAATCGGAGCGTTATTAATAATATTAATTATTTCTTTTCCACCCATGCCAGCGATTATCATTTCTTCAATATTATCATCAACTTTGAGAGTTTCTAGTCCATCTCCACATCTTATAGAAAATTTTTCTTGTGGAATATTATTTTCTTTTAGTAAAGTTTCTGCTTTCTGTACACTAGGTAAACTAATATCACTACAAATAGCAAAATCAATTTTGTTGTCACAAAATAGCTTTAATACTACTTTGCCGTGGTCACAACCTACATCAATAATTCTTCTATTTTGAACAAGGTTAATAATACATTTTAATCTTTTAGATAATAACATATTTGTCTACTCAACATAATCCATTAGCTTTTTACTTCTATTAGGATTTCTTAATTTTCTTAAGGCTTTGGCTTCAATCTGACGAATTCTTTCTCTTGTTACATTGAAGTCTCTTCCGACCTCTTCCAAAGTTCTTGGATGATTATCATCAAGACCATATCTTAGTCTTATAACCTTTTGTTCTCTAGGAGTAAGAGTTTCAATAACTGACATTAGTTGAACTTTTAGTAAACTTTGTGTTGCATCTTCTGTTGGAGATTTGATACTCTCATCTTCCAAGAAATCACCAATTTTGCTTTCGTCTTCCTCTCCTACTGGACTTTCTATTGATACTGGATCTTGAGCAATTTTTTGAATTTCGCAAACTCTTTGCTCTGTAATTCCCATTTTTTCTGCGATCTCAGCATTAGATGGGTCTCTACCTAACTCTTGCATTAATTGTTTACTTACTCTAGAAAGTCTATGTATAGTCTCAACCATATGAACAGGAATTCTAATTGTTCTAGCTTGGTCAGCAATTGCTCTTGTTATAGCTTGTCTAATCCACCAAGTAGCATAAGTTGAAAACCTAAAACCTTTGGTGTAATCAAATTTCTCAACAGCTTTAAGCAAACCTAAGTTTCCTTCTTGGATTAAATCAAGAAATTGCATACTACTTCTATTAACATACTTCTTTGCAATAGAAACAACAAGTTTTAAATTTCTCTCACTCAATTCTGCTTTAGCGTGTTCATCACCCTCTAAGATTCTCTTAGCAAGTTCAACTTCTTGCTCAGCAGTAAGAAGTTGAACTGTTCCGATGTCTTTAAGATACATCTTTACTGGGTCATCAACCTTGACAGTGCTGATAATTTGTTTTAAGTCAGTATCTTTAATTTCCTCATCTAAAGACTCAACAATTATCCCCTCAGTACTCAAATAATTAACAACTTCGTTATATTCTTGAGAAGACAAGTCATGTTGCATAAGTTTATCACAAAGTTCATCTTGTGTGATAGAACCAACCTTGCTATACTTCTTTGCAATACCTTGCAAATCTTTCATTAAATTTAAATTCAACATAATTATAAACCTTTCCTCTTTGTAATCAATTCTTGTAACTCTTTGGCAAGTAATAATTTCTCAGAATTGTCTTTAGTTTCCTTAAGTTTCTTTGTTATCTCATCTTGTTTTAGAAGCAACCCATAAGAAACTAGTGTCGTATAACAATCTTTGTAATACTTCTCATTATCTTCTTGCTCAATAAATTCGTAATTAACTATATCATAAACATCTGCATTATCTTCTACATTAAACATATCAAATATGCTACTTACCTTTGGAACATTGCCAGAAGACAATTGAGACTCAATGTATTCATATATCTTTAGATAATCATTATTTTTTAAATTCTCTTTAATTGCAACATCTAATTTCGCATAATCTTTCTTATATAGAAGTGCTGAAATTACAAACTTAACTGCCTTGACATAAGCATTCTCTTTCAAGTTTTGGGTTTCAAACTTCTCCTTTTTCTCAATTATAGTTAAATCACTATTACTGCCATTCTTCATAGCATTTAAATCTTCACGCAAAACACTAATTGAGATATTAGTCATATCACGAAGTTTAGCTAGATATATATCTTTTTCACTCTCCGAATCTAAAGATTTGATAACAGCTAAACATTCTGATATAAACTTGGTTTTTTCATCAGTTTTGTTTAAGTCATATCTCTTACTATAATAATAAAGTAAATATTCCACCCAATATTTTGCATCATTAATCAGTTTATCGAAATTGTCTTTACCATATTTCTGGATAAATTCATCAGGGTCCATTCCTCTTGGAAGTTCTGCTACATATACAGAAAGTCCAGTAGATACAAGTATCTCCAGACTTCTCAAGGTCGCTTTAACTCCCGCATCGTCTCCGTCGAAACATACAACGACTTTATCGGAGAATCTTTTTAACTCCTTAGCATGACTGTGAGTTAGTGCTGTGCCCATACAAGCAACCGCATTCTTAATCCCACTTTTGTGAAGAGATATAACATCCATCTGACCTTCAACGATTATTATATGGGATAAGCCTTCTGAGTTTTTTAATTTCTTAATGTTATTGATATTGTATACTGTTCTGCTTTTGTCAAAAACTAATGTTTGTGCGGTATTCTTGTACTTTGCAAAATCGGATTTCTCTAATATTCTTGCACTAAAACCAATAACTTCGTTATAGCTATTAATTATTGGAAATACCAGCCTTCTTGCTTGTGCATCAAAATAACTATTATTCTTTTGCTCAACAATGCCTGATGCAAGCATGTCCTCTTTGGCAAAACCAAGCTTTGTAAGATATGTAACCACTTCGTTCCAGCCAGGACTATAACCTATCCCAAAATCTAGCACAGTTTTTGGGTCTAACCCTCTTTGTTTCAAATAATCAAGAGCGGGTTTACTAACTGGATTGCTTAAATTATGATAATAATATTTAGCTGATTCTCTTAGAATATTGAGATAAGTATCCTTCTTTTTTTTGTTAAGGGCAATACTATTATCTTTCTCAAAAGTAGGCAACTCCATGTTACACTCTTTGGCAATAATCTGGCAAGCATCATAGAAATCAACCGATTCAATCTTCTGAACAAAATTAATCACGTCTCCGCTAACGCCACAGCCGAAACATTTATAAAACTGTTCCACTTCGTTGATAGCAAATGAGGCAGTCTTCTCTAAATGGAAAGGACAACAAGCCCAATATTGTTTTCCTCTACGACTAAGTTTGATATATTTACTTATAATCGAAACAATATTGACATTTCCTTTCAAATCACGAATCCATGAATTTGAAAAACCAAATTTATCCAAATCTTTATCCTACTTTTAAAACAAACTTCAATATATTTATACAAAAGTGAGTTCAAAAAACCCTTGTTGTATTTCAAAAAAATATAAAAATTGTAATATTTCATACAATTTTTACATATAATAATTAATTAACTTGTGATATGGAAGATTGGTCCTATATCTTTGGCAGAAGCTACAAACACTCTTATATTGACATCTACCTGAATTCCTACAGAATTAAGGTAATCCGTTACTGTATTATAACAAACATCTGGTGTATTGTTCTCTTCACTAAGATGAGCTAACACAACTTGTTTAACATTATTAACGGCAAGCCTACTTACGACTTTAGCAGAAACAACATTGCTAAGATGTCCGTTGTTTCCCCTAATCCTTTGCTTTAAAGAAAGGGAATATTTTGGATTAGCCATAAGCATTTTCTCATCATGATTGGCCTCTAATAGTACAATTCTGCTATCATAAAATTTAGCAATAATATCTTCAGTAATATGACCCAGGTCAGTAGCAAAGCTTATTTTTTTGGCATTGTGATAAACATTAAAACCTGAGCAATAAGGAACATCATGTGGTAGTCTGAAAGACTCTATAACAAAATCACCAATCTTAAAAAGAATATCTGTAAAAGTAAAAATTGTATTAGGCTGAATACGGCCAAGTTTGGTAATTAGGCTATCGTAGGCTTGGATATGACAATAAATTTTTGTACCATATTTCCTATTCAAAGCTCCTACACTTCTTATATGGTCGCCATGTTCGTGGGTAATTAGTATACCGTCAATAGAAGATGGCAAAATACCTAGAGCTTCTAATTTAAGTTCTAGTTCTGATAAGGATATCCCAGCGTCTATTAAAATTTTTGTATTATCAGTATAAACAATACTGACATTACCTTTGGAGGAACTTGCTAATGTACAAAATCTCATAATTTAAAAAAACCTTACTCATAATTCTAACAAAAAATATACAAATAATCAATCTTTATTAGAAATTAAAAAAAGATTCTGTAAAACAAAACAGAATCTTATAAATTGTTTATTCTTGTTCTTCTTCTGGCTCTACTGTGCCTGAAATCGAATGCATCTTTTCTCTAACTAGGGCACTTATCTCGTTTAGCATATCTTCGTTAGATAGAAGTAAAGCCTTAACATTCTCTTTACCTTGTGCAATTTTGTTACCATTATAAGAGTACCAACTACCACTCTTATTGATTATATCAGCCTCAATTGCAACATCAACAATACAGCCTACTTTATCAATACCTTTACCATACATTATATCAAACTCTGCTACTCTAAATGGAGGAGCCATCTTATTCTTAACAACTTTAACCTTAGTTCTATTACCAATTATAGTTGTTCCATCTTTAATAACATCAGACTTTCTTACATCAAGTCTAATACTAGAATAGAACTTAAGCGCTTTACCGCCCGTTGTTGTTTCTGGATTACCATAAATAACACCAATCTTATCTCTTAATTGGTTAATAAAAATTATACAAGTTTTGCTCTTGTTGGAAATTGCAGTTAATTTTCTTAAAGCTTGACTCATAAGTCTTGCTTGTGTGCCAATAAAGTTGTCACCCATTTCTCCATCTATTTCTGCCTTAGGAGTTAATGCAGCAACTGAGTCTATTACGACAACATCAACAGCAGCACTTCTAACCAAAGACTCACAAATATCTAGACCTTGTTCTCCAGTGTCAGGTTGACTAACTAGCAATTCTTCTGTATTAACACCAAGATGTGATGCATAAACTGGATCAAGTGCATGCTCAGCATCAATAAAAGCAGCAGTGCCTCCCATTTTTTGTGCTTCTGCTAGAATATGCAAGGCAACTGTTGTTTTACCAGAGGATTCTGGCCCATAAATCTCAATAATACGACCCCTAGGAACTCCACCAATTCCCAAAGCATAGTCTAAAGTTAAACAACCTGTAGGAATCACCTCAACACTTTGTGTTTGTTGTTCTCCTAGTCTCATTATCGAACCTTTGCCGAATTGTTTCTCTATTTGTAATAACGCTAATTCTAAAGCCTTTTTCTTATTTTCATCCATAAAATATCTACCTTTTTTATCTTAATTACGCTTATATTCTAGCATAAAAACAATAATTAATCAAACATTTGTTCAAATTTTTGTTATAGTTTGGTCAAAAAGTAAATCGTTTTGCTTCAATTTTCTTATTAAATAGAAATATACATTGTCTACAAGTGCTTCCTGAACCTCTTTAAGTTCGCCCTTAAAATTATTCTTATAGATATGTATCCCGTCCCTATCGCCTATCGCAAGAAAACTGTTGACGATTTTGGAGCGACTATCATATTGACCAATTGAACAAATTGTTAAATCAACTGCAATGTCAGAAAGTACTGAACTTGCTATCTCATAAACAGAATCAACTGTGTTTATTCCTTTGGCAGATAGTTCATTTTTGTCAATAGAATCCAAGAAAAACAACTGATTAACATCTTGGATAACTACATTATGCTTGATACTATTTTTTACCCCAATCGTATCTGTCTGGGCAAGTCTATAATATATTTGACCATTGGTAATATTTTCTATTAATGAACATTTCTTATTTGTTAATTTTAGCAAATCGACAACCATTTGCTCCAAAGTTATTTCTTCAGTTGCATATAGATATTTGCTTATACTTTCGCAAACATGACTAACAAAATCATTTAGTTCGTCTACATTAGTCTTATTTGTATAACCAATAGTTAATAAACAGTCTAAGCCTTTAAACGAATAGTTGATACTTGCACCTATACTATTATTTTTGAAAACAGCAAGGCAGTTTTCTAAATGCTCTTGAGTAATTCCAAAACATTTAAGTGAGATAAACTCAGTTGGCATCTTGTATAATTTTGCAAATAAAGAAGTTAATTTGTTTTCAACAATATCTTTAACTTGGACTAAAGTAGGAGGTAAAAAACAGAAATTAATGTTTTTATAATTTAACATAAATCCCTGAACAAAACCCAAATCACTTGTTATTGGCTCTGCCCCATCAGGAATTAAACATTCATTTTCAAAACTTTCCGAATTAGTTATTTCCCCTTTATGAAGTCTAAGATAGCTCTCTATTGCGAAGGAACAAGCACTATTTTTAACCAAAAACGAATTAAAACAATTACATAACTCTTTCTTTAGTTCGATATTCTTTAGATAATCATTACTAAGTTTAATAAAGACTAAATTGTTCTGAGTAACGCTTATATAATTCTTAAATTCTTGAAGCGAAAACAAGATGGCACTAGCACTTGTTAGTGTCAAATTGTATTTTGATAAACTTTGAATTAAGTACTTCAAAACTTCATCATTATTAAACTTAGAATCAATATCTAAATATGTGTAGTTCATTACTTTTCGTTTTCTTTCAATACATCTGGATTATTAACTACATATCCTACTTCTGAAATTACCATAAATAAGCAAGATATTCCAATCAATACATAAATAATAATTGTACATACTTGGCAGAATGTCTCTGTAGCAAAAGCCAATTCTCTAAGATAAGAATATAGCATAGCAAATATAATTGTTAAGTATAGCAATATTGCTTTTATTTTACCAAGTTTATCAGCGGCAATAATTATACCCTTTAACTGACCAATTTGTCTAAAGCCTGTAATCATATAATCTCTTTGTAAATTAAAAAAGAAAAATATAATACCAACAATAGTAGGAATTGCTGGATTAGCCCCTGTAATTAATAGCAAAATTGCAGTTGTGGCAAGAAGTTTGTCTGCAATTGGGTCTAGGAACTTGCCCAAATTAGTAACCTGATTATTTTTTCTTGCCAAATATCCATCTAAGAAATCTGAAAAAACTCCTAGTGTAAGAACTATTGTGGCAAATAGCTTACCAAGTCCATAAGGTATAAAATCTGCTAAATATAAAAATAGCATAATTGGTGTTAAAACTATTCTAAAAACAGTTATTTTCGTTGGTGTATTCATAATTTTCTCCCTTCTAAATCGTAATCAATATAATTTGTAATCTCTATATTATAATAGTTGCCTATTTGCATATTATCATCACTAACATATATTAAAGAGTCTGATTCTGGGTTCTGATACATACTCCTGCAAACAAAATATTCACCCTCTTTCTCATCAACAACAACTTCTAATTTCTTGCCTATCATATCAGAGTTAATTTCTTGAACAACTTTGTATTGGATTTCAGAAAGTTCCTTTAATCTTCTTCTCTTTACCGCTTCTGATACTTGATTAGGGAAATCGTAAGCCCTAGTCCCCTCTTCCTTGCTGTAAGTAAAGAATCCTACTTGATTAAGTTTTTGCTCTGCAACAAAATTTTTAAGAACATCAAACTCTTTCTTAGTTTCGCCTGGAAAACCTAATATAAAGGTCGTTCTTAAAGCAATATCTGGGATTTCCAACCTTAAGTTATTTATCAAAGACACAATTTTGTCGTAATTATTTCTTCTGTTCATAGATTTCAAAATGTTAGAGTTAACGTGTTGCAATGGTAAATCAAGATATTTGCAGACTTTTGGATTATCCTTGATTTCTGCAATAAGTTCTTTAGTTATGCTTTCTGGATAACAGTAAAGAAGTCTTATCCATTTCAATTTTGAAATTTTTGAAAGCTCTTGAATTAAGGAAACAATTGTTGTTCCGTCTTTGAAATCAGTTCCATATTTTGTCACATCTTGTGCAACTAATATTAGCTCAGTTACTCCACCTGCAACTAAAATCTCAGCTTCCTTAACTAAATCAGCAATTTTATCACTATGAAATCTTCCCCTGATATATGGGATTTTGCAATAAGAACAGAAGTTATCGCAACCATCTGCAATTTTTAGATAAGCATAATGCTTAGGAGTTGTTTGTATACGATTAATACTATCGTATTGGCAAACAACTGGCTGAGCATTGTATAAGTTAAATATTTTATCTACAATCCTGTCATTATCCTTTATATTAACAAATGCATCAACTTCTGGAAGACTATCTTCTAAGTCTGTATACTGCATTTCGTTGATACAACCTGTAACAACAATTTTCTCTAAATTAGATGATTTTAGATCCGCTGTTGTAAGAATTGCATTGATAGACTCTTCTCTTGCAATTTTAATAAAGGAACAAGTATTAATAATTATAATATTAGCCTCTGTATCATCATTTACTATTTCAAAACCAGCCGACTTAATCTTATATATCATTTTCTCTAAGTCAACACGATTCTTATCGCAACCAAGACTAATAAACCCGACCTTTTTCTTAAGTATGTCCATATCTAAAAATCTTCTCCAAACACTTCTTCAAATTCTTGTTGAGTCATAAATATCACTCTGTTATTTTTCTCATCTTTCTTAGATATATAGTTCAAAGCTTCCATATCATCTATTATCTTTGCAGCTCTAGGATAACCTATTCTTAAGAATCTTTGTACTCTTGTAGTTGAAATTCCACCAGATTGAATAGCAAATCTTAGTACATCTTTCATAAGTGGGTCTAAATTATTAGAACCAGAACCACCACCATTACTTGTACTCTCAGCTACACTAACATCGGTATTTCTGTTAAACATCTGGTCCTCAACCTCTTCATCAAAGATACAATCGTTATTATCTTTAATAAAGTTAACAACCTTCTCTACTTCTGAATTCTTTAAGAATGCACCTTGTATTCTATGAGGTTTATTTGTTCCAACTGGAGAATATAACATATCACCATATCCAAGCAAGCTTTCCGCACCACCTTGATTAAGTATTGTAACACTATCTGAGAATGATGGAACTGCAAAGGCAATTCTGGAAGGCAAATTACTCTTAATAAGTCCAGTAATAACATCAGTACTTGGTCTTTGAGTTGCAAGCACTAAGTGAATACCTACTGCTCTAGACAATTGTGCTATACGAACAATTTTTGATTCCATTTCTTTCTTGGTTTGCATCATAAGTTCGTTCAATTCATCAACAACCGCAACTATTCTAGGTAGTTTCTCCCACTCTCCGCTTTTTACCTTAGGACTGCTATTATACTCTTCTAGATTTCTTATACCTGCTTTAAGAGAATCAAAATAGTTAATTCTACGATTCATTTCATCGATTAACCAGTCAAAAGCATTCATAGCTTTCTCTTTATCAGTAATTACATTTGGGATAAGCAAGTGTGGCAAACCATTATATAGCGAAAATTCCAATCTCTTAGGGTCGATAAGAATTAATCTTAAGTCTTCTGGACCAGACTTATATAGTAAGCTAACAAGCATTGAGTTTAGACAAACAGACTTACCAGAACCGGTTGTTCCAGCAACAAGTAAGTGTGGCATTTTTTCAATATTTCCAATAATTGCTGAGTTAGAAATATCTTTACCCAAACCATAAGCTGTAGAATATTTAGAATTTTGAAACTCATAAGACTCTATTATGTCTTTAAGCCCAACAGTTTCTTTCTGCTCATTAGGAATTTCTATACCAAAGGCGTTCTTTCCTGGAATAGGGATTTCTGTTCTTATCGCTCCTTTACAAGCCAATGCCATCTGCATATCTGGAACTAAGTTATCTATCTTCTTAACGGATATCCCCACTGGCATTGTAAGTTCAAATCTAGTAAAGGACGGACCTCTAGCAACAGAACAAACCTTTGCAGGAATTCTAAAGCTATCCAAAGTTTGCTCCAATCTTTGAGCCTTAATAGCATTATTCTCTACTTCAACATTATTATTAATATATGTCTCAAGTAAATCTAAAGGAGGCTTAACATAGGGCTTTCTCTTAACTTTAAGCTTATCAGAAGATGACTTAATTTTATTAATCTCATTAACATTAACAACATTACTTGTATAGGATTGAGATTGTACTCTGTTGGTACTCTCATTAAGATTATATACTTCTTTAGCTCTCGCTATCTTAGCTGAAGCAGTATCAAATTGATTTAACTTATCAATATACTCAAC
The DNA here is from genome assembly GCA_964630515.1 of uncultured Christensenella sp. Classification (GTDB taxonomy): domain Bacteria; phylum Bacillota; class Clostridia; order Christensenellales; family UBA1242; genus UBA11490. The sequence goes on from CAZVVP010000007.1 coordinate 11,306, forward strand.
CTTATTCTTCTCATAACTTTTCAAAGTTAAGTCTTCGTCATATATATCAATATTTGGCTGACCTTCTATGATATTTTCTTTCTTTGGTTGTACATAGTTGGTCTGAGTGTCATAAATTCGTCTTTCGCTACTCTGTGTACTTTGAGAATTTGAATTTGCAAATATATTAGTACTTGTTCCAAACAACTTCTCTTTAGCACTAGACCTTATTTCCTTTGATTGAGGCTTTTGAGTATTTTCTCTGCTATTAGAGGATATGCCCATTATGTCATCAAGATATGCTTTGTTGCGTTTCTTACGTTCTTCTTTCTCAATATTTTCTTGTTGTTGCTTAAAGTTGTTATTGTTAGAAGAAACTAAAACTTTATCATACATTGACACACTTTCTTGACTCTCAAATAGCTGTTCATCTTCATGAAGTACCATTTGAGGTTTCTTAGAAAACTCTTCCTCTGTATCATCTTCAAACAAGTCTTCATCATCATCATCTATCTCTAATTCAGGCTCTTTGTTAAGTCCTAATATCTTTAGAGCAATAGATTTGTCAACATTCTCGTCCTTAACAGACTCTTCAGTATCATCAATAAACAAATCTTCATCAAATAAAGCCTTATGCTGAGGCTCTTGCCTTACTTCTTCACTAGGTGTATCTTTACTAACTTCTGTCCTTATCATGTTAGATGTAGAATCTTCTAGCAATACTTGAGTCTGTTTCCTCTTGTACATACTATCAACAAACAAACATAAGAATAATAGCAAGACAATTGCAAAGAACACTGATGCCCCCGCCATATGAGTTAAGCTATATACAGGATAAACTAAGAAACTAAATATAACACCTCCCGCAGTGTAACAAGAAGAACATTCGTAAGTTTCTAACAAATAGAACTTGAATGTGTTGTTGATTATTTCATTAGATGTAAATATATGTGCCATAGCAAGAAGGCAAAGGAAACAAATAACAAGATATGTCAATTCCTTACTAGTAATCTTGATTTCTACCCTCTTTATTTTCATTACTCCAAATGCGATAAAAAACAAACTAATTGGATATACAGATAACCCAATAACTCCATATATAAAAGCATTGAAAAAAGGAATTAAATTAAATATTAACTCAACCAATAGACAAGAAAAGATACACACAAGGCTAATTCCTAGTCTTGACTGATGTCTTTTCTTCTTAGCTACTGTTGTACTCTTATTGCTAGGATAAATTGGCATACATTGACCCTCAAATTAAAGATTAATATTAAAAACAGCGTATAATTATGCCATTTTATATATTTATACTATTAAAGTATATCATATAAAATTTATTTGTAAAAATATTATCGCCTTTAATTTGATTTTTATATTTTTAATTTGCCATTTTAATCATTTCTTTTTTAATTTGATTAACAATTCTTTTTTCCAACCTGCTAATATAACTTTGACTTATGCCTAAATCGTCCGCAACCTCTTTCTGCGTCTTTTCATCTTGACCAAGAAGTCCAAAACGAAGTATCATTATTTCTTTCTCTCTACTACTAAGCCTATCTAATATCTGCCAAAGAATTTGCTTTTCTGTCAATTTCTCAATTTCCATATGAGGCGCATTATCATCGGTAGACACTAAGTCTAGAAAAGAAAGCTCATTCCCATCAACATCTACATTTACAGGCTCATCAATGCTAACTTCTCTTTTTTGCCTATTAACTTTTCTCAAATACATAAGAATTTCGTTCTCAATGCATTTGGAAGCATATGTTGCAATCTTAATGTTTTTATCACCTTTAAAAGAATTTATAGCTTTAATAAGCCCAATACTACCTATAGATACTATATCTTCCATTTCCAAATCGTTGTTTTCAAATTTCTTTGCAATATAAATAACTAATCTTATGTTTCTCTCTATAAGAATATTTTTCGCACTCTCATCACCACTTGTGAGCCTATCTACTAATATTTTCTCTTCTTCTTCAGTTAAAGCGTTTGGCAAAGCCTCACCATTTGTAAAATAATGTAATAAACTTTTGGTTTCGTTGAGATTGCCATTTCTAAACCAATTTATAATCTTTCTTATCAACTTAAACATAACGATTAACTCCTAACAAAAATTTCTATGTAAAATTAAATTATATTCTTCAAAATTCTTATGTGAAACACCTATGCATACTTTGGAAAATTCGCTTGATTCTTTATTTTTCCTAACAATTATAGAATCTACTTCAAAGACAAACATTTTGTCATTAGAATTAACTGTAGACACATTTACAAAATGCGGATTATTAAGTGTACTGTCTTGAATATTATGCATTAATAACTTGTGAATTGGAAAATCTGGAAAGATAGAACAAAAAGTCTTAAGCTCCATTACAATTATTGGCCTTCCATCAATATCATATAGATTGTTTCCCGTATCAAGAAAAGCCCGCAAATTGTGTTTGTGTCCAAAACAAACTATTGTTGTGTCGTAGTAATATTTACTTGTCCTCATTCTATCTAAAATGTAATTATATAGTTTCATAAATATTTTAGAATAAATCCAGATAGGGAAAATAAACAAGCTTATTGGTAGTTCAAAACTCAAGAAAATTAGCCCACTTGAAGTGTAAGTTATATCAAATAATGACAGCGTCATAATCAACGCTCCGCCAAAAAGCAAAGTAACCGTGACTAAGCACAAATAAGTTGAAAAAGTTTTTTTGAACGACTTGGGCTTTTGCAATACCAAAACCATACAAAGAGCAGTTATTAACCTGTATGCCATTATTAAATAATCTAACATTTTAATTAGTGGCATCAAGATTACGAATATAGTCCCAATAATACTTGCAAAGAATATATTTCGTTGCTTAACCCCAAGATTGCAAATTTTGTTTACCACACCAAGCAAGATAAAGTTAATAATTAAGTTATCTAGTATGACATATTCTATATAGACTTCCATTATTCATTCTCCATTCCATAGCCCTATTATATAATTTTTAAACTTACTAAACGGACAAGAAAAAAGTAAAACCTTAACGATTTTACTTCTAAATAGTCGAATATTATACTCCTCTAAACCCCTTGCCAATAATCTCACTTGTATTAGCAATCATTATAAATCCATTAGGGTCAACTTCTTTAACTTTATTTCTAAGTTTTATTGCATCACTTCTTTTTACCGCAGTTAAAAGAACATACTTTGTTTCGTTAGTATATTGACCAACTGCCTCTTGCTTAGTTACACCATGCTTTAAGTCATTTATAATAAAATCACAAATTTCATCTGGACAAGATGTTATTATTGTGAAATATTTACAAATATTAAAGTTTTCAATAACTCCATCTACCAAGAAACATTTAGCAAATAAACCTAGCACAGAAAACAACCCAGTCTCAATCCCAAATACAAAGAAGCTTGAAAATGCTATTATTGAATCAGTCAAAAGTAGTGCTTTACCTACATTTAGACTAGTGTACTTCTTAAAAATCATTGCAATAATATCTGTTCCACCACTTGAAGCACTACAATTAAATAATATTGCTGAACCCACTGATGTTATAAGGACTGCAATGCATAGTTCCATAAACGGTTCACTAGATAGAGGTTCTGCTAGAGGAATCAATACTCCTAACAACCAAGTCTCTAAAGAAAACATTAAACTTGTATATACAGTATATAATCCAAAGCCTTTGCCTAAGAAAATAAATCCAATAATAAGCAAAGCTACATTAAGTATAACCATAATATCAGTTGATGATAAAAAGGTTATAAATTTTGCTAAAATAATAGACAAGCCAGTTACTCCGCCTGTTGAGAAATTGTTAGGCATTTTGAAAAAATATATTCCAATAGAAAGAATTAAAGTTCCTAGATTGACTAGTAAGAACTTTTTCCAGTTAAATTTGATTTTTTTAGACATAACAAACTCCTTAATAACATCAAAAAAAAGTTAGATTAATATCTAACTTTATAATTATATGAAGTATATCACTAGCTTGTAAAAAAGTAAATAGTTAAAACAAAAATTATTTTTTTGTCATTTTATCGATTTTTTCTTTTACAACTTTAGTTCCTTTATCTAGCATTTCTTGTGCTTTAGGGCTATTTTGAACAAGTAAACCACCCAACAAAACACCAACAGCTAGCCCAAAAATACATTCTTTCATAACTTAATACCTCCAACTACTTGTAGTATCTGTCAAATTATGAAAAATATACAACTTTACATTATTTTGTCGATTTGACCTGATTTTTTCTATAATTTGCAACAGCATCTTCAATCGCTTCTTTTGCAAGCACTGAACAATGTATTTTGTGGTCAGGCAAACCACCTAATATCTCAATTATATCTTCATTCTTAATCTTTAGTGCCTCCTCAATTGTCTTGCCTTTGATAATATCGCAAGCAACAGATGAAGAAACGATTGCTGCGGCACAGCCAAAAGTTTGAAAACTTGCATCTTCAATTATTTCATCTTCATTTATCTTAAGAAAGATTTGCATAATATCGCCACAAGCAACATTACCAACCTTACCTACCGCATTAGCATCAGGCAAAGCCCCAACATTCTTTGGATTTTTAAACAAATCTAAAACTTTCTCATTATACATATTTCTCACCTTTAATTAACCTTTCTTGTTCTTTTCTTCTTAAGTGGACTCATTGATCTAAGTCTTTCAACAATTGCAGAAAGTTTATCTATTACATAATCCACATCATCTTTAGTATTATCCACCCCAAATGAAAATCTTATCGCACCATTAATATCTTCATGACTCTTGCCCATAGCTTTAAGCACATGACTCTTTTGCAAACTTCCAGAAGCACAAGCAGAACCTGTGGATACACATATTCCTTCAAAATCAAGTAACATTAAGATACTTTCACCCTCAATGTAATTAAAGCTAACATTGACTATAGAAGGACTTTTTTGAGTAAAATTACCATTAAAAGTTATCTCTGGGATAGTGTATTGTAATTTCTTAACAAAATAATCAACTGTATTTTCAATCTGCTTATTAGCTGATTTCATATTAGCAAGATTTATTTCCATTGCCTTTCCAAAACCAACAACGGCAGGAACATTTACGGTTCCACCACGCTTATTCATTTCTTGCTCTCCGCCAAACATGAACTTCTTAATAGCTACACCTTTCCTTACATATAGAGCACCTATACCCTTTGGCCCATGAATCTTGTGAGATGACATGGAAAGTAAGTCAATATACATATCTTTAACATCGAAATCAACCACATTCATCGCCTGAACTGCATCTGTGTGAAATAAAGCTCCATAATGATGTACAGTCTCTCCTATCGCCTTAATATTCTGAATTGTTCCTACCTCATTATTTACACTCATTACAGATACTAGGATAGTGTCATCTCTTAATGCTTTCATTAAATCAAATAAAGATACTATTCCTGTCTCATCAACAGGCAAATATGTGATTTCAAAACCTTCTCTCTCCAAATCTTTACAAGTGTCAAGAATGCTATGATGTTCGATAGATGATACAATAATATGCTTACCTTTCTTCTGATTAGCATAAGCGACACCTCTAATCGCCCAGTTATTAGCCTCTGTTCCACCTGATGTAAAATAAATTTCATCTCTTCCCGCTTTAATAGAATTAGCAATAATATCTCTTGCCTTATCTACTCCTGCACTTGCATCTCTACCTGAAGAATGTAAACTATTAGAATTTCCATAATTCTTTGTAAAATATGGTATCATCTCATTTAATACTTCACCATATACGCAAGTTGTTGCTGCGTTATCCAAATATATATTCTTATCTGCCATTATTCTCTCCTGTTATCATATCATATAATGTTTTACTATCAAGCAAATTGTTTATTTCTTCATAAATAAAATTAAATATGTTTTTGTTTGGGCAAGTCTCTTTGTTACATTTACCGCTATTACAATCAGCTAAATAAAGATTATCTTCTAATGCTCTCAAAATTTCGCCAATTGAGATTTCTTTTGGATCTCTTGCAATCAAGTATCCTCCATTCGCACCTCTCTCAGTATCTACCAATTTCGCTTTCTTTAGTATTCCTAATATTTTTTCCAAATATGGAGCATTAACACCCGTTTTCTTAGACAGTTCACTTAACGTCGTTATATTCTCAGTAGTTTCTGCTAAGTAATACATAACTCTTAAACCATATCGCCCTTTTGTAGATAATTTCATATAAACCCTACCTTTTTAGTCTGATTTATTTTATACTACAAAATACTTATTGTCAATACTTTTTTATGATTTAGTTAGCAAAATATTGAATTTTAATAAAAAAAGAAGGAATATCCTAGATTTCATAAAGATATTCCTCAAATATTTATTATTTCTCTAAATAAGACAAAGGCAATGAATATACGTACTCAAGTTTCTTTCTATTAACTAACCTATATTTCTGACAATTAGACTCAAATAGAATATATACTTTATCATCATCAATTACTACTTCCTCCGACATAGAAGGTGCATTTGTTTGACTGATTAAAGAATCATTGTCTAGAAACCATAAAGGAACTTTGACACCATTAACCTCAATTTCTGAATGATTACTTTCCTCCAAAACATTATCATAATAATATAAGTTAGAGTCTGAGATGCTATATGATGTTGAAATTACAAATTTACCATCATTTGTCATCGCCACTCCTTGACATAGACCTCTTGTAGATAAAGCCTTTACTGGAGTAAGAGATTCAATCCCAATAGAAGTGTTTAAGTCTATCTTGTATGCAAAAGCAATAGCTGGATTTGTTTCGCCCGACCTAGTCTTAATATGATGTTCTTCCTTAGTCTCATAGTTTCCTGCTCTGTAGAATTCCCCTACCCAAAGTAGTCCATCGTTCACCCATACGCAGTCTGCACCATTACTGGTAGCAAATTTGTCAATAATATTAACCTTTCCTCCACTCTCTACATTATCAATATCCGCCAACGATAGTCTATAACAATATCCACCATTATTTCCTTCAGCGACCCAAACAATCCCGTCAGAATAGGTTATACCACCAGAATGACCTTTGTAATCATTACCCTCTAGAAGAAGAGTGAAATATTTGTCCACTTCCCCATTCTCATCTATTACATAAAATCTTGAAGCTTCGCCACTAGACATATATCCACCAACAATAAACCTGTTATCATCTAATTGGGTTAAGCCTTGTGGGACAAATGTTGTGTCTAGTGCTGGAATCAAAAACTCTTTCGTAGCATTACTAAAAAACTCACTATTCCACGGCCAACAAAAATATATTAATACAGTAATAATTAAAACAATAGCAATAGTTACAGGTATCCATATTGCTAACTTCTTATCTCTAGACATAATACACTCCTTACATATTATTGTATACAAAAGAAAAATTAGCACCAAACAAAATGATGCTAATTTTGTAATTATGATTTTTTCCAAGTATTAAAACTATAAGTAGAGGTTAACAAAGTCGCCAAATTATTATAATCATCAGATGTTAATGTATGGACAATTGTTTCCTCATAGATCTCTCTTACATACCAACCAGTAGCAGACTCAAAAGTAACTGTTTGTAAATTTGTACAGTTTCTAAAGCAAGCTGGACCTATTTGTGTAACACTTGCAGGAATAACAATACTTTCTAAAGACGAACAGCCAGCAAAACTATACTGTCCTAAACTATTCAAGTTAGATGATAAAACTACTATTGATAAATTAGAACAATAAGCATATGCACCGACGATAGAAGTAACATTATCTGGAATTGTCACCGAAGTTAAGCCAGACAAATAAGAAAATGAACCTGTTTCGAGTGTACGAATTGTGTTGTCAATAACAGAAATTTCAAAACCAGAAACTAGCTTATTAGAAGATGTCTCTACTATAGCATTACAATTGTTTCTAGAGTCAAAAGTTTTGTTTTCTGGGTCAACAACAACACTTTCCACACTAGTCATACCAGCAAAAGCATATAACCCAATATGGTTAACTGATGCAGGGATAAACAATTGTTTTACACCGGTGCATTTCCTAAAAGCATACCCTGATATTTCCTCTACATTATTTCCCAATCTCAAATTAACTAATCCACTAGCATTATATGCAAGGCAATTGCCAATATATGTAACATTATTGCCGATATATAAGTCAGTAATAGTAGTATTGCTATTCAATAAGGAGCTGGTTGAAGTTCCATCGAGAATCTTGGTTACAGGTTTAATTCCATTTGGGCCATTGTAATAGTCTGGAATTACTAAGGTTGTGTCAGTAGAAGATATGGGAGTATAGGATAAAGTGTGAGATAAGGTTTGAGTATCTGTAGTTACAAGTTTACCTACTACTTCATAAGAATCGGTTGTTGAATTATATTGTAGATTCTCTGGAGAAATATTTGCCTCTACAACATCAGCATAAAGAGTTGTCTCCGATGTTGCAGTTATAGGAAACTCAGCTTCCTCTGTTTTACTTTCGTCAGTATACCAGCCAAGTGTAACAACATCGGAAGTATTATTATTAAGACATTCTTCTGTCACAACTGTATTATTAGAGAAATTAGACACAGTTAGAGTTGTTGCAGTAGAGTCTAGTGTAGAAGTTAACTGCATATCTGACCTTGTCAAATCCCATTGTATATCCCCTGCAAATTCTACATTTTCAACTTTGTCATGAATTTGCACAATAATATAGAAATATTTAGTTGAGAAATTGGCAATATACTGGTCTGTGTTATAAAGGCTAATATCTAAATAATCTAACAAAGAATAATTATCAATTGACTGCTCTTCGTCAGAAACATAGTAATACAAGTCAACATTCTCATACTTATCTGAAGGAATCTTAGATAAATTGATATTAATTGAAGCAGAACCGCAGACAAATTTGTATTCAAAAACAATCTTGTCATTAGTCTTAGACAAAGCTATATTTCTAGTTCCATCAATCTCTGGCGGAAGAAGAGTTCCCACTTCCACATTCTCATTAACAGTTAATATTGTATTATCGTCATCATCTGGATTGACCATAGCTATCTTATCAGCTCCAGACACCCAATAAGTTGCAGAAATCTCACACGCAACATCTGTCGCTGTATATCTTACTGTTACATTAGAGTTGGCTACCTGATTATTAGCAACCAAAACAATAACAATTGACGCAATAATCGCAACTACCAAAGCACTCAATATTGTTATAGTCGCAACAAGCTTTTTGTTAGTATTCATCTATTGCTTTGACTCCTTTAGTAATAATTTAATTCATAAAATATTCTAACATTTTTAGTGCTGTCATTGTCAAATAAAAACACTTAATTTCTAAAAAAGAATTTGTAAATTACATTTTTCTTAAATTTGGTCTAAAGTTTCTTTGATTAACTTTTTGTCTAGATGTTGACCAATGAATACAAGTCTTATCATACGATCACCATACTCTTCGTCCCAATCTTTTCTGAAAACTTCGTCATTTGCAAGCATTATATTTTTTTCTTCCTCAGTTAACATAACATCATACCATGGGCCATTTTCTGACAAACTCTTGCTTGTCCCTGCCTGCTCATATAAATAAGACATATCGTAATTATCTGTAAAATACACAATCCCTTTAGTTCTAATAATACTTCTACCAAAATCTTTAGCACAGAAATCTTCGAACTTCAATCTATCAAAAGGTGCTCTTCGCCCATAAACATAAGTGCCAATTCCATACTCTTCCCCGTGTTCATGGTCGTGGTCATGGTCATGATGGTGTTCGTGATGATGATGTTTGTCATGACAATCGCAATCATGGTCATGATAATGATTTTCGCAACATTTATGCTCATGGTCATGTTCATGGCAATGGCAATCACCATCGCAGTCACATTCTTCATCATCATCTTCTTCTATATCTTTCTCTAACTCTTGAATCCAACCAGCTGAAGTCAATGCTTTCTCAAAATCAAACAAATTAGTATCAAGAATTTCTTTAATATCTACTTGAGAATAGTCTGTCTCTATAATTTTTGCCTTTGGTTGAAGAGTCTTTATAACGGCCTTAAGTCTATTTAAATCCTTTTCTTCCACTTCGCTCACTTTATTAAGAATCAAAACATCGCAGAACTCTATCTGTTGAATCACCAAATTCTCTATATCGTCTTCTTCTACTTTGCTTTTGTCCAAAGCCTCACCGCAACCAAACTCTTTGGACATTCTCAATGCATCAACTACAGACACTACAGCATCAAGCTTACAAACCTCAAATTTGAATAATTCAACAAGATTTTCTTTTAAAAACTCTAAAGTTTGAGCAATAGGAATTGGTTCACAAATTCCGCTAGCCTCAATAACAATATGGTCAAACTTATCTTGTTTAATGATTTCTGCTACTTGTTCTATCAGATCTTGCTTTAAATTACAGCAAATACAACCATTGGATAATGCTACAAGGCTTTCTTCTTTCTTGTTTACAATACCGCCCTTTTCTATTAATTGAGCGTCAATATTAATTTCTCCAATATCATTAACTATAACCGCAATTTTGTAATTTTCTGAATTCTTAAGTAAGTTGTTAAGTAGTGTAGTTTTGCCACTACCAAGATATCCTGTAACTAAAGTAATAGGAACACATTTATTCATATTAATCCTCCTCAAATATACTAAAAGGGCTAAATTAAGCCCTTATTTTATTATTCTATTCTTCTTCGTAATTATCTACATTGTGATAAATATCTTGAACATCATCATTATCTTCTAATGCAGAAATAAGTTTACCAAAGCTTGCTAATTTGTCTTCTGGAATTGAAATGTAGTTATTTGGAATCATCTGAACAGAACTTTCCTCAACTACAATGTTGTTATCATCAAAGCATGCCTTAACCTGCTCTAAGCTGTCTGGTTCTGTATAAATCATAAAGTAATCATCACAAACTTCAACATCTTCAGCACCAGCCTCTAGTGCATACATCATTATATCATCGTCAGAAATTCCATTACCTTTGGTAATAATAATTACGCCCTTTCTATTGAACATATATGATACACAACCTGTTGACCCAAGACTTCCACCAAATTTATCGAAATAATGTCTTACATCTGATGCTGTTCTGTTCTTATTATCTGTCAAACAGTAAACAATAACTGCACTTCCTGATGGACCGTATCCTTCATATGTAATAGATTCGTAATTGACCGAATTTAATTCTCCTGATGCTTTCTTGATAACTCTTTGAATATTATCATTTGGCATATTAGCAGACTTTGCTTTTTGAATCAAATTCTTTAATTTTGGGTTACTATTTGGATCTGGACCGCCTAGTTTGACAGCAACCATTATTTCTCTACCAATCTTAGTAAAAACTTTAGCATTGGCAGCATCATTTTTTGCCTTAGTATGTTTTATCGTACTCCACTTATTATGTCCTGACATATATTTTTCTCCTAAAAATCTTTATAATTATACATTACTATACCTGCAGACACACTAGCGTTCAAACTTTCAACATTACTGTCCATAGGTATAGAGATAATCTGTGTGACCTTGTTCCTTAAAATTTCTGATACACCATTACCTTCGTTCCCTATTATTATAGCAAATTTATCGCTAGTTGGTCTACTATTTTTGATATCTTTCCCACTCATATCACAACAAATTAATTCAATATTATTACTTTCACAGAAATTAAACAACGATTCGTAATCCATTTGTATAATATTGCATTTGAAATTATTTCCCATACTACAACGTGTAACTTTGGGACTGTATGCATAAGTGCAATTTATATCAATAATAGTTTTGAATCCAAAAGCAACAGCACTTCTACAAATTGAGCCATAATTTGTTGGGTCTTGAATATTATCTAATATTAACAATTTGTTTTCTATACTGTTGATTTTATCAGGTAATTTAACAACCGCAAAAACACCAGTTGATGTTTCTGTTTGAGATAAATATTTTATAACACTATCACTTATTGTATAAACTTTGACTTTGTCAAAATTATCAAATTCGCGTAAAAATTTTTCCGCCACTAGCAAATAGTCGACTTTGCATATATCCAATAATTCTTTAACGATTTTGGGGCTCTCAACTAAGGTTTTTTGCTCTGTTTTAGAAAATTTCTTATCTTGCAATTTCTTAGCATATTTAATTAATTTATTCTCTTTGCTTTCGATTATCATTATCCACTTCCTGTCAGAAATTTGGCACTGCTTGACAACTTTTACTACAAAATTGTCAAAAAAACCTAATTAAAACACAAAAAACAACATATTAATTATGTTGTTTTTATAATACAAATTAAGCTTGTTTTAAAGCGTTCTTAGCAGAAACAACTAACTCAGCAAAAGCTTTCTCATCAGTTGCAGCTAGGTCAGCAAGAACCTTTCTGTTTAAGTTGATGTTTGCAACTTTTAGACCATACATGAATTGACTATAAGACATATCATTCATTCTGCAACCAGCATTGATTCTTGCAATCCATAATCTTCTAAAATCTCTCTTCTTAAGTCTTCTACCAACATAAGCATATTGTCCGCTCTTCATAACTGCTTGGTTAGCTACTCTATAAAGTTTGCTTCTAGCACCCCAGTAACCTTTAGCAGATTTCAAAACTTTTCTTCTTTTCTTTAATGCATTAACTGCTCTTTTAATTCTCATATAAGTTTACCTCCTATGTTTAGTTGGCTCAAGATTAACCAACTAATAGTCCTTTTACATTCTTTGAATCAGCTTTAGATACATAAGTAGCCTTTCTTAAGCCTCTCTTTCTGTCTTGTGACTTCTTAGTCAAAATGTGTCTTCTGTTTTGTTTATTTCTCTTGATTACTCCAGATTTCTTAAGAGTAAATCTTTTCTTTGCACCAGAATGTGTTTTTTGCTTTGGCATAAATTTATCTCCTTCTATTTATATAATAATTATTTTTTTGTATTGATTGGTGTAAGAATCATAATGATTTGTCTACCGTTAATTTCGGGTTTGCTGGTCATTGTGCATACATCTTGTAGCATTTCATAGAATTTCTCCATGATTGGCATACCCATTTGTGGATTAGCAAGCTGTCTTCCAAACATTCTAAGACTAACCTTAACTTTGTCTCCAGCCACTAAGAATTTCCTAACATTCTTTGCTTTGAAAGCAAGGTCGTTATCTGCAATATTCATACTTAATTGCATACCTTTAACTTCAGCAACCTTTTGTTTCTTCTTAGCTTCTTTCTCTTTCTTCATCATATCAAACTTATGTTTACCATAGTCCATGATACGACAAACTGGCGGATTAGCATTAGGCGAAATCAAAACTAAGTCAAGTTCTGCCTCTTCAGCTTTATTAATAGCCTCAATTCTAGAAACTACTCCAAATTGAGTGCCATCTTCCCCGATTAATCTTACTGAGTCAGCTGTAATCTGCTCATTAATAAGTAAATCTTTAATAGTTCTATACCTCCATTCAAAATTAAAAAAGTGGACACAAAAATCCACTCTCTCAAATACTAAAAAAACTATCAAATATCAAATTTTTTTAATAAACCACATCTAGATAACCTATAGTTTCTGATGGGTGAGAAGTGAACTTCTACTTTTTCAAACGATAGTATTATAACAGAGAAAACTCATCGTGTCAACTATCTTTAGCAAAAATTTTTTAGTATTTGTAGTTATTTCTAATGTCACTATTTAATATAATACGTTATTTTGTATACTTACATCATAAAATCAATATATAATCCAAAACCTTTAGTTGCATCATTAAGAAATACATGAGTAACAGCTCCAACTAGCTTACCGTCTTGAATTATTGGACTTCCGCTCATACCTTGTACAATTCCGCCAGTTTGGGAAAGTAATTCTGGGTCTGTAATTCTTATAACCATACTTTTGTTTCCGCTACTATTTTGGTAATTGGTTTTAATTATTTCAATGTCATACTCCTTAACACTTTTGCCAGTTACACAAGAAAGTATTGTTGCTTTGCCCGGTTTTACCGTATTTTTGCCACCGACTTTAATCGTTTCCATATCTTGTGAATATGAAGCAATATCATTAATTTCACCAAAAGCACCATTTTCTGAGTTTACATCTAAGCTTCCTATCGCATTTTCGCCTGTATTAAACACTCCAAGCAACTGCCCCGCCTGCCCTCTAGCTCCAATTTTTGTCCCAACTACATTACAATTATATACCGTCCCACCCATTATCTCTAATGGTGTACCAGTAGAGTCTAGACTTATTGCATGACCTAAAGCACCATACTTAGAATCATAGTTAACATAGGTTAAAGTTCCAACTCCCATCGCATTTTCTTTAAGCCAAAGCCCTAACCTGTAAGTATTTGTTTGCACATCAAGTGCTGGAAGCATTGTAGTTATATAACTTTCTCCTTCTCTAATATATTCTAGCACCAATTCTTGATTACTTGTATAAATATTTAATTCGTCTAATATATCTTGAACACAAACAACTTCTGTATCGTTAACTTTAATAATTATATCGCCTACTTGCAAATTTGATGTAGACATGGGATAACTTTTCCCATTTTCTGTCAAAATATAATTACTTCCAACAACTATAACCCCCTTAGTGTTAACACTAAAACCAAGAGTTTTACCCCCTACAAAAACTTCATCATCTACAACATTAACTTTTAAATTTTTAACATTAAATAAGTTAAACAATTTGTATTTAATACAATTTTCTTGCAATTCTGAATCGGTATCTGAAGTGTTACAAACAATATGTTCCTGACTAAGAACAAAAGAATTAGAATTTAGAAGTTTATCAAATTCACTTTTTGTCAACACCAAATCATCTTCTAGCATTAATATATCGTATGGTAAAAACGACAAAACTAATATAAAAACAATGGAAAGAATAATAAAAACGAAAACTTTTTTCTTTTTTTCCATACAATCTCCTTACAAAATCCCTCTTTGAATTTAGTGTGTGCAGAAGTTTTGAAAAATATGTCGAAGAAAAATTTTTCATTCTAAACTATTAATCTTGAGAATTATTTTTTGCACCTTTTCAAACTTGACTTATAAAGAAATTACCTTAAATTACAAAGATAAAAAACTAAAAAAGAGCCTAATTTTAGGCTCTTTGATTTATTTTCTCTTAGCTTTTTTTGCTAAATTTTTCTTTTTTTGACTTTTGGGTTTTGCTTTTGAATTTTTCTTTTCTTTTGGCCTTATATCTTTAATATAGCATCTTCTTCTCTTATGAAATTCTCTCTCAAAGCCATCAAATTGATTCTGAATTGAGATATTATCTTCTAATTGAAGTAAAGACTCTAAATACTCAACCTTATCTTCAATAAAATTATTTAAAATTTTGTTGAAAATAAATGCTGTAACGCCTTTAGTTCTATATGCCTGATCAACTGCAAAAAGGGCTAAATCACAGACTTTTGGATGTTTTAAATCTCTTAATAATCCAAAAATATGTGGGCTAACCAACTTTCCTTTCATTTTTTGCATTGATTTAGCAAAATTAGGAAACGCAAGCCCAAAACCAATCAATTTATCTTCTTTGTCAACAACCAAACAAAGATATCTTAAATTAACAACTAATATGAATTGGTCAACGAATTGTTCCTCCAACTTTTTAGTAATAGGAACAACGCCATATAGAGGAGCGTAACAATCATTAAGAAGCTTGAATATTTGGTCTTTATATTTTCTTATCAACTCTTTTTTACTGTTTATTTTAACTTCTCTAAATCCATATCTTTCCGATATCTTCTCAGCAAGTCTAGACGTTCTTTCATCTGGCTTATCTGGCACAAACAATTTATATTCTATCCAGTCTACATCTTTAACATAGTCTAACGCTTCCAAATGTTTCATATAATAAGGATAATAGTAATTCTCCTCATAAGTAGACATTTGGTCAAAACCTTCGATAAGCAAACCTTCTCTCTCTAGGTCATTAAATCCTAGTGGACCGTGTACAGCTTCCATACCTCTACTTCTAGCCCATTTCTCAACCGCACCAATCAAAGCTTTGGACACTTCATAATCATCAACAAAGTCTATCCTTGAGAATCTTACCATCTTTTTGCCAGTTTTCTTGTTTGAAGCCATTTGTAATATTCCCGCGATTCTTCCTACAATTTTCTTGTCCTTATATGCCAAATAATATACAGTTTCACAATCTTCGTAATTTGCATTCTTCTTTGGATTAAAAATACTTAATTCATCAGAAACAATGGGAGGAACAAAATAAGGACAATCCTTATATAATTTCAACTGAAAATTAACAAACGCTTTTTGTTGTTTTTTTGTTTTTACTTCTATTATCTCGACCATTTCATCTAACGCCTTTTTTATAAAATACCTATTTATTTTATAATCTTTTGAAAGGATTTGTCAAACAAAATTAGTTATATATCAATTACCAACTGTTGTCCTATGAATAATTTTTTGCCTTTTAACTTGTTTTTTGATATTAGAGACTCCTCATCTATATTAAGTTTACTACAAATTGTAGTTAGAGTATCCAAAGGCTGAACTGTGTATATCTTGCCTATATTTTTTTTCTGAATCAAAACATTATATGGATAAACAGCCTCTTCATCAACATTGAACCCCATATTACAAATATCGCTCAACTTATCACTTTCTTGAATAATATAATAAGAATCTTTAGGAAAATTTTTAACCCAATAAACTTTATCATCTTCACCTTTGTTTAACACTTTAGCATCAAAGCCCAAATACAAGTCTTTAATTTTTTCTTCTACTGTTGTGTTGAATGTACTATTTCTATAAATTAAATCTACTTTCCACATTACTACACCTCTCAATAATTATATATATGAACAAAAAAATATTATCATGTTCTACTAAGCAAACTTTTAGCAATATAATACTTAAAAAAAGAATTCTTAGACTGAGGTGATATTATTAAATCAATTATCAAAGCAATATTTACACTTACAATATTTAGTGTCGCAACAAGAGCTTTTGGTTTCTTGTACAAAATAATTCTATCTAGAATGTTAACGACAGAAATGCTTGGAATATACAATATAGCCCTAAGCGTTTTTGCTGTACTAACAACAATCTTAAGTAGCGGGATAGCAATTACAATATCAAGATATGTTTCTATTAATCATTTCAGAAATAATAAAGAAAAAAACAATTCTTTAATTTTTTCTAGTCTAATTCTTACAATTATTATTGCGATTATAATCTGCTTTGTTCTTTTTATTAGTGAAGATGTACTAGTAAATTTACTATCTGGATTAGAAAGCTATATGATTATACTATACCTAATACCTGCCCTAATTTCTTGCGCCATATATACCCCTTTCAAATCATATCTTAATGGCAGAGAAATGTTTTTCCAAAGTAGTATTGTAGAGCTTGTTGAACAAATATTAAGAATCATAGTATGCTTTGTAGTTTATTTAATATTTAAGGATATACCTTCTATATATGCCCCAGTTATTGCAATGGTTGTTGCAGGAATACTTAGTACAATTATGGGAATCATAATCTATAAAAAAGCTGGCGGTGGATTAAAAGTTGGAAAACCTAAGTTCAAAAAACTTATAAAAAAGAGTACTCCAATAACTATTGTTCGACTACTATCATCACTGATAATGCCTTTGATTTCTATCATAATTCCTATTATGCTTGTTAAAAGCGGATATACACAAGAACAAGCTCTATCACTACTTGGAATCGCAATGGGAATGACTTTGCCATTACTTAGTATTCCTAGTACAATAATTGGCTCTCTTTCTATGGCTTTAATGCCTCAAATAACAACACTATATGAAGCAAAAAACAATAATACAATACATAACCAAATCAACTCATCGCTTAAATTTACAATTATAATATCTTTCATTTGTGTTCCTGTTTTTGTAGCAATCGGAGAACCTATATGTGAAATAGTGTTTGCTAATTCACAAGCAGGAACTCTTCTTGCAAAAGCAAGTTGGGTTATGATTCCTACAGGTATTAGTCAGCTCACAACTACAATTCTAAACTCTATGGGATACGAAAAATCCACATTTATTTATTATTTGATAAGTAGTGTGTTTATGGCAATATGTATTATCTTTTTGCCAAATATAATAGGTATTGAGTCAATAATATGGGCATTAGGTACAAGTAGCGTTGTTGTGTCATTGTTCAATATTATTAAGATTCAAAAGCTACTTAATAAAAAATATCATGTTTTATCCCTGATTATAATTAGCACTTTGTTAGCCATACCAATCAGTTTCTTGATTTCTAATTTGTTTAATATTTGCAATATTATATTTAACAATTTTATCAGTATTTGCATAAGTGCAATTGTTGGAGTAGTTGCATATTTCTTATTATATGCTGTATTTGGAATCATAGATATTAAAGTAATTAGGAACACTATAAAGACAAAATTAGGAAACAAGAAAAAACTTAAAAAAGTTTAGAAGAAATGTATATAACTTTTTTGATTGTGCAATAATACAAACATGACATTTACAATTATTTTAAGAAGTATTATAATTTACATTTTAGTATTATTTTTGTTAAGAATAATGGGCAAAAGACAGATAGGTCAAATGCAACCTTATGAATTTGTTGTTACATTGATTATTGCAGACTTGGCAACGGTTCCAATGTCAGACACCGCCCTACCACTTTTGCACGGCATAATCCCTTTGCTTACCTTAGTTTGTATACATTATCTTTTTACTTTTCTTGAAAAAAAATCTATTAATCTTAGAAAAGCATTAAATGGTAAACCGGTTATCCTAATCGACCCAAACGGAATCAATTATGAGAACTTAAAACAATGTAATATGAACTTTAACGATTTGCAAGAAAATTTAAGAACAGCAGGATATTTCAATTTAGATGAAATACTTTATGCAATTATTCAAACTAATGGAAGCATAAGCGTTTTGCCAAAAGCTCAGTATGCTCCCCTAAATGCATCTTCCTTAGATATAAGCATAGAACCAGCAAGTCTACCTATAATCGTCGTTGCTGAAGGAAAATTAGTAAAAGAAAATGCAAAACTTGCTAAAATAGACGAAGAAACAATCATACAAAAACTTACAAAAATTGGATTTAAATCGATTAAAGAAGTCTTAATTATGACTCTAAATACTGAAGGCAAAATATTTGTTCAGAAATATAACGAACAAGCAACCACTGCTCAAATGGAAAATTACACAGGAGAGTGGTAATAATGAAAAGAGCAACTATAGTAATAATTATAACTGTTATGTTGATTTCTCTATCAGTTTATGAGTTATTAACTGTTAATAAATTAGTGACATATCTACAAGATTCTGTCAATGATGTTTACCCACAATATTTTGAAAATAAAGATGATATAACTATTCTTTCTGACAAAATTATTAAATTAGATAATTATTGGGAATCTTATGAAGATGGACTATTTCTAATATATAGCCACAAAGACTTGAGTCCAATAAGCGATAGTATTAAGAAATTAATAGCCTACACCAATAATAACGATTATGACAATGCAATTGCTGAAGTTGAGATGTTGAAAAATTTAGCTGAAAACTGCTCTAGAATTGTAGGTTTTAGTTTCCAAAATGTGTTATAAAAAACTCTTATACTGATAAAGTGATTACTAAATTCTCACCTTATCAATAGTATAAGAGATTTTTTTAAAAACTATTATAAATAATTTATTAAATCTTAATCTTTTCTTCCGATATTAACTGCAATTAATCCTGCTATTGCACCAATAATTCCATCAAATATTAAATCTGTGAAAGTAGTTAATCCAACAGTCAAGGTACCGCTCAGAATTGAAAAAATTATGTAAGATAAAATTGCATAAAACAAGCCAATAAGAAGACCCTTAATAAATCCTTTACTAGAGCCTTTTAAAGCAATTATAATACCAACTAACAGACTGACTCCTTTAATAACTTGATTAATAGGCATTATTGCACTATCAGGCAAATTAGCAAATCTTATAATCAATGCAAAAATTATAATCAATATCATAGATATGATTATAGAAAAAACAGTTCCTTTTACAATATCAATTACCCAGTTTGTTTTATTTAATTTTTCAGTTTTTTCCATTACTCCTCCCTTGCAAATAATTAAGTAATAACTTACTACTATCAATATATTCTTTTCACTATCTAGCTATTACTTTTTGTTACTATATTACCAATCGTTTTTTGTCAAAAAAAAAGACATGTTACTATCTTTTGGATAAGAACATATCTAATTTATTTATGTATTATATAATTTCTAGATTTTTAGCAAAAATCTTCTTAAATTCATTTACAAGCAACATTGTATATTTAATCTCCAATTTTGCATCACCATTACAGATAGTCTTTAGTATTACGCTATCCCCTAAAATATCACAACTAATATCAGAAACAACTGACTTCTTCGAGATATCCAAACCTTCTGCCAGTTTAACAATCATAGCAAGTTTTTTAACAGCGCTTAAATCTTCTTCTGAAACCAAATCTTTATATTTCACCCAGTCTGCTAAACTAAAGTTATCAGAATCTCTTAATTTCGCAACAAATGCTGCAAGCAAAATTTCGCTATGAGTTAACCCAAACAAATCACTATTAAGGATTATTCCAAAAGAGGCTTTTATATTTTCCAGACCATTAACTCTCTTTCCACAATCAGCCATATAACTAGCTACTCTTAATACTCTAGTGAAATTTCTTGGCAACTTGTGAATAACTTTCAATTGTTTAAATAGAATCAAACTTAAGTTATAAACTTGAGAGAATGTTTCCTCTTTTCTATCATATGTTTCTGCAATTGCCTGCAAGGAGTAACCAATGTTATCCGCAATAGGCTTCTCTATTGTTAATGGCAATACATAATTAAATAACACACCATACTCAAAACCAAACTTAGAAATAGAAAGTTTATCTTTGTTAACTCTTTCCATAATTGCTTCAATTATAGAAATTCCTGCTTTGATATACTTAGTATCGCAAACAGATATACCCTTTAGCTTATTACTAGAAGAATCCATTGTCTTAATTGCGTTATAAACTTTGTCTATATCTGCTTTAGTCATTTCGTAATTATGCTCAATATCTAGAGGATACTTCTTTGCTCTTCTACTAACAACGCCAACATTCCTAAATACACTACCTGCCCCAATAATTTCCCACTCTTCTGGCAAATTATTGTAATCCCAATTCTCAACCATTTCTATTTGATTGGAAAAGAAATCTTTCATTGCATCGCATTTGTCCTCTTCAGAACCTTCAAAAGTACTAAATTCTCTTTCTAAATTGATTTTTCCATAAGGAACAATAATGGTAGACTGTACAGCTCTACGATTGTAATAAAGCAAGTTAGTAGAATAATCAGATACTTCTATTACTAAACCTTTTGGCTTATTCATTGTATTAATTACAGATGTATAAATGTTATTAATTGTAATCTCTGGAGTCAAAATTTCAAATTTAAAAGTTGATATATTAGCAACTTCATTAATAAAACCATTACAATTTTTTGCCTGTTTAACTATATCTGTTACATAACAAAAATTTTCTTTGATATCATTTCTATCTAAAATTTCTTTAAAAACTGACAAAGTCTCTGTTATTTCGTTAATTACTGAAGACTTAATTATTTGTTCTTTCTCAAAATCTTTTGTCAAATCAATTGGCATTGTTAAACTTTCGCTTATAGTAAATGACCTATTAGGAAAAACATTTACTTGTTGCATCTTTATATAGTTAGTATTTAATTCGATAATTGCTATTTTTTCCAAAATTTATCTCCTTATGGGTTGTTCGAATTCTTTTGCATAAACTGATTTACTTTATCTGCAATTTACATAAATGCAAACTTCTCCATTTAACTGAGATGATTATATCACATAAAAACAAATTTGTACACCATAAAACAAAGAATTTTGAAATTTTTTTATTTTTGTACAAAAAAATAAGACCATATCATGCCTTATCTTTCATTTTTTATTATTCTTCAATTGCTTCTACAGGACAAACGCTAGCACAAGTACCGCATTTGATACAAATATCTTGGTTAATTAGCGCTTTGCCAGAAACCATAGATATAGCTCCTACAGGACAAGCTCCTGCGCAAGTTCCGCAACCAATACATTTCTCTTGATTAACTATCATAATTCCCCCTTTTTTCTTAGGTTAAATTAAATACAGTCTTATGATAGCATAAATATTTGTAATTTTGCAATTTATTTTTTGTAATTTATTTTTTTATTAAAGAAAAATTGTTAAGCGAAGTTTTTACAAAAACATTTTCTGGAAGCTTTGCCTTCGATGAAGTTTGGATAATAGAATCAATAAATTGAAAAGCTCCCACAAAAAGCAAGAAAACTCCAAAATATTTTCTTAAGTCTTGATTTTCTGTAATTGTAGCCAACCAAGCACCTCCAATTGATGACAAAACACCACTTATTATTATAATCAAACCTACTTTTGTCACTACTAACTTATTCTTATAATGAATAATTAAAGCTATTATTGCGGTTGGAATAAATACTAACAAGTTAATGCTTTGAGAAATCTTTTGAGTAATGCTCAAAAGCAAAGTTAATATAGGGATAAGCAGAGTTCCACCACCCATTCCCATTCCTGCAACAATTCCACTAACAATTCCTGCTAAAACAAACCAAATCCACATCTTATCACCTTCTAGATTTTGTTAAATTAATAACCATACACCACCCGCAAGTATCACTATACTAAATATAATCTTTAAGATATTGTTGCTTATTCCTTTTAATAAATAAGCACCAATTAGTCCACCAACTACAAATCCTGCACCTGTTGTCCAAACTAAGTCCCATTCTAAATATCCGTTTATTACATAAATAACAAAGCTTGCAATACATAGTGGCAACATAATAAGGATTGTTGTTGCGTGAGATTTTTTTTCGTTTAGCCCTACTAAATAAGTTAGTGCCGGCACGCATAACATTCCTCCACCACCGCCCCAAAAGCCGTTAATAAAGCCAATTATAAGTCCAATAAGCAACAAAAATATTGGAGATTTCTTTGACATTTGAGAAATATTATATTTTTTTGTAGAATATGTAATTAAATATTGTTTTTCATTATTTTTCATAATTTTAGTTTGTATCAAAAAAAAATATATATGTACCGTATTTTGAATAATAAACGAAAAAACAATACATACTACTAATGGTAAAATTTCCCAATTTATATAAACGCTAAACTTTATTTGCTTAAAATTCACACACAAAAATGTATTTTTAAGTCAAAAAACAAAGAGATTTGCTTGTGTTATAATCTAGATTATTATATAATAATCAAGTTAAGATATAAATTAAACAAAGGTAGGCTTGAAATGTTAAAAAATTTAACAAAACTAAAAAACATAATTTGTAAAATAGTTCTAGTATTAGGAGTTTTGTTCTTAGCTCTATGTACTAGGGTTAATTTTACTACAACCAAGACCGTTCTTGCTTTAAACAAACAAGATGTTAGTGATGATATGCTTTCTTCACATAATTTCTATTCTACAAGCAGTAATTATATCACTAGCAATAGTAATTGGACAACTATCACTCCAAGTGATGAAACAAACGCTGACAGTTTTAAGAAAGGCATTGTAAATGTAGAAAAAATTGACCAAACTATCAAAGATGATGAAACAGCAACTGATAACAAAACTGATGGAACAATTGTTAATAATTTATGGGATAATTATGGATTATTTACTTCTCCAGGAAAAGTTAGCAATATTACAATTGACGAAGAAGAGGATAAAGGTGTTAACAATTATCTAATGATAAACGCACACAACTTCTCTGGACATATTGGATACGAAAGTGATGACTTTACTTTAGAAAAAGGTTCATATTACAAGATAGCTATAACATTAAAAACAATTAATGACTCAGCCGATATTGAAGTTAAGGACAATGAGGAAGATGAACTAACAACAGAACATAGAACTTCAGATGCTAAGGCTTCTATTTATTTAGATGGAATTTCTGATACTAAAGCAATAACTTCTTATGAATTAATTAGCACAAATAATAGCTGGAGTACTTATTATTTCTATATTAGCACTAGTTCTTTTGAAAGCGAAAGTAATTTAACTCTACAACTTTATCTTGGAAGTAAAGAAAACTCAAGTCAAGGAGCAGTTTTCTTTAGTAATGTAAAGATTGAAGAATATTCTGAAAGCGAATATAACAAAGAAGTTACTGAAGATTTAGCAACAAAAGATAACGTTAATGTAATAAGTCTTAATAACAACTATGTATATGATTTTGTAAGCAATTCTAGTTTCGAAAGTAATTTAGACAATTGGACAACTATTGGTTCTGCAAACGGCGGAGATATCTTTAGTACCATTATTGACACAACAACTAGTGGATATCTAAAAGGAAATAGCAAATACCCAGCAATTCCATCAAATAACAATACAAGCGTTAATAACATTAATGCTTTGGCAATTTATAGTAATCCCAATGAGAATGGTTCTACCTACTATGGAGTAGAAAGTTCAAAGTTTTCAATTAAACAATATGGTCTATATAGAATAAGTTTGTGGGCGTACTCTAATTCAGGTTCTGAAAATGGTGCTTATATCACCTTATATGATGTTGATAATACAGACAAAAAAGTTCAAACAAAAATCTCTACTAGTGCTACAACATCTAGCACATCATTGAACAATAACTGGACAGAATACGAATTCTATATTCAAGGAAATGCATTAAGAGATTCTAATCTTAAATTACAATTTACAATCGGAACAAGCGAAGAAAAAGATGACACTCTTAACTATGCTATGTTTGACGATATAAGAATACAAGAAATCAACTATACTCAATTTAGTTCTGGAAAGAGTGATACGAATACTTTATCTCTTACTACCGACCTTAGCTCTGGTTATCTAATTAGTAACTACACTTTTGATTTAGTAGAAAACACTGAAACATCTTTCACAAAACCTTTAAACCCATCTAACTGGACTCTTGAAGGAAGTGGCGAACAAGTATTTGCTGGTGTTGTAAACACAAACACAACTACATTTGCAAACAATTCTAGCTATTATGGAAATATTAATAATCTAATCAATCCAGGCAAAATAAGTCCTAGTTATCCAATAGATTCTAACAATGTATTGATGATGGGAACTAACCAAAAGAATAAGAGTATTAGTTTTAAAACAGCTAGCACTTTTAGTTTATCTAGTAATTCATATTACAAATTAAGTTTTGATGTATTTACTCAAAACCTATCTGAAAGCAACAAAGGAGCAAATTTTGTTGTAACAGATTCAAATGGTGCTACACTTCTTGCAATTGAGAATATCCAAACAAATAATGCTTGGACAAATTACACTTATTATTTAAGCACAAATATGTTCTCTAAGACTTGCAACGTTACTTTATCACTAAACAATGTTGATGCTTATGCATATTTTGATAACATCGAATTGACAAGTATAGAGAGTGATTTGTATTCAGAATTAAAAGAAAATACTAGCCTAAACTTCGTAGAAATTGGAACTAACCTTCTAGCAAATGAAGAAAGCTGGACAACAACTGATAATACAGATACTGCTACAACAGGATTTATTAATGCAGAAGACCATGAAATCTCTGTTGATGATAAAGAAATAGCGTTTGTACTATCTGACACTAAAGATGTTGAATATTATTTGACTTCTAAAGATAGTATTAACTTATCAACTGATTCTTTCTACAAAATATCTGTTTATGTTAACACAAGAGATATAAAGAAATTAAACGCTGACGATAATACAGAATATGGTGCAAGTTTCTTTATTAAATCAAGTGATGAATTATATGGATTTAATAATATCAATACAGATGCTACTGAGTTTGAGAAATATATAATTTATGTTACAACTGGTACTAACACTAATTGTAATGTACTACTTGGATTAGGTTCTGAAGATAATAAAGTTTCTGGTATCGCCTACTTTACTAATTTAGAAATTGTTAAATTTGACAGCAAAACTCACATGGAAAGCGATAAAGCATTAAATACTAATATCAAAACAACAGATGTTGAATTATTGACTTCAAGCGATGATGGATCCTCAGACTCTGATAATGATTCTAGTTTGACAATCTACACCCCTAACTGGTTAGCAATTAGTAGTCTTGTAACCAGTGCTGCAATGATTATCGCAATACTTGCTTTCTTTATTAGAAAGATTAACTTTAAGAAGAAAAAGAAAAAAGTTTCTACAAATTATGATAGAAGACAAACTCTTGATAAGCGTTATGACCTAAAAGAAAGAATTGCTTATAGAGAAGAGTTAATTGAAGGACTAAACTCTGAATTGAAGAGTATTAAAGAGACTACTGATGAAGTTGTTAAAGAACATAACGAAAAGCTTAATGCTATCAAATCTGCAACTGACGATTCTAGCGATGCTCTAAAGAAAAAATTAGATGATTTATATAAGAAAAAATTAGAAATTTCTAAAGAGCATAACAAAATAATTGCTCAAGACAAATTAAACGCATCTAAGGAAGAAGATATTGCTTATAATGAAAAAATTCAAGCAATCGAAAAAGAAGAAAAGACTTTAAACTCCAAGATTAAATCTATAGAAAAGTCTTATAATAAAGAAAAAGATAAATTAGATGATTTAGTTACTAGGTCAGAAAATAGACAAAAAGAAATTAATGCAGAAATTACTAGCATTAAGAAAGAGATTGAAGAGATTAATAATGAGTTAACAAACTTAAATAATCCTAAGAAATAATAAAAAAAGAAATACATTAGAATTTAAT
This sequence comes from uncultured Christensenella sp., assembly GCA_964630515.1. GTDB lineage: Bacteria > Bacillota > Clostridia > Christensenellales > UBA1242 > UBA11490. The sequence continues at coordinate 38,014 of CAZVVP010000007.1, forward strand.
TTTCTGATGTATTCTTTTTTTCGCTACTTTTCTTTTTCTTATAACTATCTAAAATTTTCTTATAAATTATTATACTATCAAGCAAACAATATAAGGTTGGAACTATAAGCACTACTTCTACTATATAGAAAGGCATAAACAAAAATTTGCTAATATTATCTATATACTGAGTTGTATACTCCCCGTCCAAATCCGCTACAACTATTATATTTCCCATTTCCTTTGTTGTAAGAGTATTATCATACAAGTTAGTGTTATGGGTCAAATCATATTCTAAGATATTTGTATAAACATCATCATGCGGGTGACCATAATTATTATCACCTACAGAAATAATTATAGACTCAGGAGTTGTCTTATTTAACAATTCCAAACTAGTACTATATCTACTGCCATGATGTCCTGCAATCAAAACATCTATATCCAAATTTATATTATTTGCATCTGCATATGAGATAAATTCCCTTTCTATATTTATTGCATCATCGACACCTGTATTGTGTCCAGAATCCCCAGCAAAAAGAATTTCGAAATTACCCAAAGTTAATAATACAACCGCACTATAATCATTAGAATTTGTATAAAAGTCTCTATTAGGTGCTAACCAATTTAGTTTTGTTTCTCCAATATTTAACTCAAGCCCTGCCTTGTTATAATAAATATTACTTGTATCGTCATATAGCACAGCTTCATAGAAATTATAATAACTGGAAGTCGAATCTAAATATCCTAAATCAATTTCTTCTCTTACATCAGGAAGATAAAGACTTCTTGGTTTGAAGGTTTCGTAAATATTATAAGCATTTCCGCTATGGTCAGAATCTTTATGAGATAGCACTAGATAGTCGATAATATTGTCTTTTGGTTTTAAAACTTTTTCTATATAGACACTTACTTTGTCCCAGCTATCACTTAGACCTGTATCATACACAAGAGTTTCTCCTGTAGGGAATTTTACCAATGTACACAACGCCTCTCCCACATCAACTACATGGACTTCTAAGTCACTGGTTGAAGAATCAATTACTGGATATAACCTTAGCAGATTACTCATTAAATTATAAAAAGGAAATAACAACAGCAAAAAAGCTAAAATACAAGCAAACTTAATAATTTTATTCTTGTATCTTTCTTGTAATTCATCTCTATTTCGCCTAGTTATATTATTCTTTAGTTCTCCTAGCATAATTTCCTATAGTAAATTCTATAAAATATATTATCATATTTAACTGTTTTTTACAAAAAAATTTTATCTTTTGGATATATTATGTTACAATAATACTATACAAAAGAAAATTGGAGTCATTATGTTTTTAATCACTAATAACTGGTATAACTTATTAAAAGAAGATTTTGAGAGCGATGAATATAAAAATTTGGAGCAATTCTTAACAAAAGAATATAACACAAAGACAATTTATCCAAAGCCAGAGAAAGTATTTAACGCACTAAATCTTGTCAAATATATTGACGTTAAAGTTGTTATTATTGGACAAGACCCTTACCATAACCCAAATCAAGCACATGGGCTAAGTTTTTCAGTAGAAGAAGATGTTAATTTACCTCCATCTCTTATTAATATATACAAAGAATTGAATAGTGATTTGGGTTGTTATATCCCTAATAATGGAAACCTTACTAAATGGGCAAAACAAGGGGTTTTGCTACTAAATTCTGTCTTAACTGTACAAAAAAATTGTGCCAATAGTCATAAAGGAAAAGGCTGGGAAAAGATTACTACTAAAGTAATAGATTTACTTAACAAAAGAGAAGACCCAGTAATATTTTTGCTTTGGGGAAGCAGTGCTAAACAGATTGGAAAAAACATCGATACAACCAAACACTATGTATTAACCGCTGTGCACCCAAGCCCACTTAGTGCTAATCAAGGTGGTTGGTTTGGTTGCAAACATTTCAGTAAAACTAATGAAATCTTGCAAAAACTTAACAAAACACCAATAGATTGGCAGATAGAAAATAAACAATAAGGAAGAAAAGTGATGAATTTACTTCTTAATTTAAGTCCCGCCACAATTGTTATTATTATGATTGTAGCAACTATAATAATTTCGTTATTTATAATATTTATTTTAAAAAACAAAACAAAAAATATGGGAGTCGCTAAGCAAAAAAGAGACTTGAAAAATTCAGGAGTTAAGCTTGTTAAAGCCTACTGCTCACCTGCTGAAATGCAATTTCTAGAAGCTATACATAAAGCTTTGCCAAAAGACTTTATCGCATTTCCCTATGTTCCTATCGAAAAGTTATTAATCCCAAACGGGAGCAAAGTCAATTATAATCTATCTTCAAGTAAAGTTATCGATGTATGTATTTTCCTACAAAAGAATATGGAACCTGTCCTTGCGATAGATTTATATTCCCCAAGTCCTATCAACCAAAGCCTAAAAAAGATAGATGAAGACACAATCGCTCTTATCAAATCCGTCAAATTACCTTTTATACAATTTCAATTGCAAGAAAACTACAATTTACTTGTTTTAAAAAATGATTTAATTAATTCTATGGACAATAAAGTTTTTGCAAAAATTAAGAAATAAAAATAACTAGAAATACTTTCCTATTTCTAGTTATTTTTTTCAAAGTTTAATTATTAACTAATTCAAGTATATTGTTTTCTTTGATAATATATATTGAATATCCAGACTTAATAGTATTATTTGCTTTGTCTACCTCTACCTCTATAACAACACTAGCAAAAATATTATTATTAAATTTAAGTGTAAGCACAGCGTAATATTTACCTTGACCTGTATATGTAGAATCACCATAAATTTGTATTTCAGCATCATATAAATAATCTTGAACATTAAGTTGATAAGTGTAAGTTTCTTTAACTTCTCCAGTCACTTCGACATCTTCTACATTATCACCATTAATAGTTAATAAAAGTTGACATTGGGCTGACGAATAATACATACTCAAAATATTATTTTCAAAACTTTCCTCATCATAATATAAATATACTTCATGAGAACCGCCACTTGAAAATTTAACGATATTGTTATCATATATCGAAACGCTATTATAATATGAGAACATTCCTTGAGAATTGTTAACATATGTTTTGATTAAATTAGCGTTTGTCATATCTGGTACAAGCTGAACCTGTATTTTTCTAGTATATTTTTCTTGTCCCGGTAGTCCATAAGAAATTGTTAAATATTGATTATCTGCGAAATTTGTTAAATCAACATGTGATAAATCAATCATATCTCTAGATATAACGATTTTTTCTGGACCGGTCATCTTTAAGTTATCATAATATTTAACATTATATTCCTGACCTATTACATAACGCAACAAATCATCTTCAATACCATAATCTTCGTCAACTACAAACTCCCAATAACCAGTAGTGGCCCAATTTTCCACACTAGTAATATATTGAATATTACAAATATCTGGATCGTAAATAGTGATAGAACCCATCTTTTCGTTTACACCTTTATATTCCACATCACCAATATCGTATGTACCTATTTTACTAAAATCAATATCTGCTTCTGGTGCAATTTCTGTGGTTAAAGGTTCATACATATCAAAATAAGTACCAGTTGGAGTTTTGCATCTTAACCTAATATATAAATCACTTAACTTTGTGATTTCACCTAATTTTACATCAGTTGTCATAGCTACATACGATTCTCCATCATATCTATAACAACTATAATCTATATTAGAAA
>CAZVVP010000008.1:0-34128 GCA_964630515.1 uncultured Christensenella sp.
TGGTTTTATCATTTTTTAGATAAAAGAATGTATTTATTCCCATTTTTTTGTTTCGGTCACAAATTTCTTGCAAATCAAATGTTAAATTTTTATGATTTATAATATTTATGGTTTCGCCAAATTCATCAACACTTAAATTAAACTTATTAATATTTTCAGCATCATATAATTTTGAATTATTATAGACTTCTTTTAAAATTTTAACAGCTTCTACATTTTCGTTGATTCCAAATTCTGAAGATATTTCTTGTATTCTTCCTCTGTAAGAAGAATCCGAAATCCATTCTTCCCCTTCACTTCTATATAAGTTTCGTTGTTCTGAGATTTGTTGCTCATCGTTATACCTCTTTAGATAATCTTTTATCGCCTGATTTAATTCTGGCGATATTTCATTGATATACTCTAGTCTTTCTGCTTCATTATCAAGCCAGGCATTTTCGACATCTTTAAAAAACTTTCTAATGGTGCTGATTTTGTTTGTCCGTTCTTGTCCTGATATGTTACCCAAATCACTTCTTTTGTTGATTGAGTATCTTTCTTCTGAGAATTCTCCATTATTTACACCACCTTTTTCATTAGAGTCTTTAAAATACTCTGCCTGTTGAAGAGAAAGTGTGCTACCTTGATTGTCTTTTAGTGAGTACCTACTATTTCCTGTGTTAGTTTTAGTATTTCTGATTCTTGAATTTTCGGATTCACTTTTAGTTCGTCTACCAATTGTGTCGCTTGTTTCGTTGTTTTCAGTTCCCCACAGATCCAAATTATCGCTTCTTCTGACAGACTCTTCAAACTCTTTAACACTTTCATTAAATTCAAAATTACTTCCTTGTTCATTTATAAGCTCCTCATATAAATTTTTAACAATTCTATAGTTTTTGTTTTGTTTTAAAACAACAAAATCGCCACTTCCATCTGCTTCTAACAAATTGAAAGTGTCAGTTTTAGGGTTGTATAAAACCTTTAAGTCGCCTGCCTTTGTTCTTGTTTCGTTAGCCCAAATCATAGCAGTTGTTCGATATTGACTATAGCTGCTTTTAATGCTGTATCTAACATCGCCATTTTGCTCATTATAGCTCTTTTCTTCAGTTTTTGCAAATGTTTGAATAAATAAATCAAGCCTCTCTTGTTCATTCAAGTTATAATAATTATCACTAAATGTACCATCAGCCAGCGATACACCACCAAAACTTGTCTTTATTGCTTTAGCATACAACTTTTCCGCTGTTCTTAATTGGTTATAATATTCGCCTTTAATTCCTCTTTTAGTTAGTTTTGCAATAGCATCTTTTATCCATTGAATAATCCTAGCTGCAACACTTTTGTTCTGTTTTACTATTCTATCAATAGATGCTTGGTCACTAAGAAGTTTTCCCATTTCCTCAGCAACAATCTCTGTCTCAGCTTCGTATATAGCAATAGCCTCTCCAGCCTCTCCTTGCTTCTGCTCAACATTGACATTTTTATATAATTCTATTTTTTCTGCAATCTTAGCCTCTAGATTTTCAACTTGGCTTAAAACATAATCTTTTAATGCCTTATATTCTTCTGTACCTTCTAAAGAGTGAGTTACTTCATGTCCACCTACTTCTACACTATCTGCTTTATTTGATAAATATAACACTTTAGAACTTGGATCATAAAAAGCATTGCCGACAGGCAAATCTTCTGCGATAACTACATTAGCATTAGGATTAATTGCCATGATTGTATTTTTGGCTGTCTTTATATTCTCACTAATTAGATTACTTGTAGGTGCAAATTCTAATACTTTATTTCTTAATCTTGGACTATATGCCTCTATATTATCAGTTGCAAGTGGCTTTCTCTTGGTGTTTTGTATATTTTCTAGTACTTGTGTATCGCCCTCTGAAACAGCCCAATTTTGAGTGTTTTCATAGTTAATTGAACCATCTTCATTAAACAAACTAGAGATGTCAATCTTTCTACTTTTTAATTTTTCTAGAGCATTTACTCTATCCGCTTCACTCATAGCCATCAATTGAGAACTGATATTCTCTAATTCTATTTGTCTTTGATTTTGGATTTTTTGTAGAGCTTTTGCATCAAGTTTACCATTCTTCCAAAGATTGTTTTCTTTTGTGTCTAGGGTTGCTATTTCTTGTGCCGACTGAGAAATATTATAATTAGTTTTTCCGCCAAGTGCTATCTGTCTTATCTTTGCACTAGAACCACCTGTTATTCCACCTACTATTCCTCCAACTAAAGCCTGCTGACCAGCATCAAGGTAAAAATTCATATCTTTATATGCTTCTAACACATCAGCACCTTTATATATAGTTTTAGAAAGAGGATTAACAAGAGCAGTCAATCCTTCCTCTATTCCTTCACTAACACTCTCTTCAAGCATTACCTTACCAACGGATTTTGCGACAGACTTGCCTGTAGTTTTACCTATTGATTTGCCTATTGTAGTGACACCTTTGCCAAGCCCTGCAGTTACACCTTCGATTAATCCTTCTATTCCTGCTTGGCTTACACCATATGCAAGAGCTTGTCCAAACTCTGCATCTTCATTCAACGCCTCTTCCATTCCTGTACCGCCAGCACTAGTCACTATTCCTGCCACACCGACACCACCAAGACCAATGGTAGACAAAGCAATAGTAGGAAGCATCTGCCCAACTCCACCCAATACATCTTTTACTATTGGTACATCATTCCACCAAGAGTTTTTGGTTGCTTCGTTTTCAAAACCTTTATAATACCATTCATCAGTTGCATCAAATTTAATTATATCTTCAGCCCATTGAGTATCTGCACCAAAGACACTTACAATACTACCTGCAACACCAACTCCTGCATCAATAATACCTTCAACACCTTTCAATAAGCCACCACCTAAAGTAGTGAATGTATCTATAAAGGTGTCGCCAAATCTTTCCCAAAAACTAGTATTTTCTCTTTCTGCTTGTTCTTCCTGTGCACTTTTCTCTAATTGATTTTGCAACTCCTGATGTTTCTTTAGTTCTTGTATATAGCTTTTATACTGAAAACTAGAATCTCTATATTGTTTAATTTGTTTTGCTTTTTCTAACCTTTGAGTTGCAGAATTTACTGTAGCCATATAATCTCCTTATCTCTTCTGAGATGTATACCATTCACCATCAAAATATGTAAGCGCAAAATCATTAAATCCTTCTTCCGCTCCCATATAATTAAGCATTTTTTCACTTTCTTCTCTAGTGTATCCAGAATTCATTAACCAACTGATATGGGCATCTTTATATGATATTGATGTACCGTTTTCTATAGATTTATCATAAGGATTATTTTTCCCAAGAACTTGTTCTACTGCCGAATACAATATTTCTGAATTTAGACTATTTGAAATATCTATTTTATTGTCTTTAACAATTTGATAATCTTGTCCATTATAAGTTAAATATTCTTTACCAGTTAAAACAGCCGATGAGTCATAATTAGCTTGTTTCTCTATTTCTTGTTGTTCTGGGTTATTTTTATAATAATTAATCATGTGTTTTGCAATTGTTTGTTGAGACAGTGAAAGATTATCTTTATAAGAATTATATAATTCCTCTAATTCACTTGTCGTATTAAATGTTTGAGAATTTATAATAGTTGCCAACTCATTAAACGCATTATTTTGCTCCGCTTTTATATCAGCCTGTTCTGCATTTGCAAGTTGCTTATCCTCAATATCTCTTTGCCTATACTTATCCAATATAGAAATCTCATTATTATAAGCATTCGTCTCATTTTGTAATTTGTTTGTATTATAAGTATTTAGCAATTCAGCCTGCTGTGTTGCTGTATTATTAGCAATATTTGCCCTATTCGCAACATAACTATTATTCGCATTAATAAAATCTGAACTGGTTTGTCCTGAAGCTAGTCCGCTAGAGATTTGTTTTTGTCCCAAATATTTTAAAAGCTTTTCATTCGCAATGCTGGCACTTTGTTCAGCATTTTTTTGTTGCTGTTCTATTGCAGATTGTTGGCTAGTTAGATTATCCTGTAAAATTTTATCCTGTTGTAGTTTATTTGCTTTATTCATATTTAGTTCATAATCTTTATCTGTCATACCTTCAGGTTTGACTTTTTTGTTATATAACTCTAACAATTCTTCATCAGTCATTACTTTTCCTCCTCTTGAGAATCTTCTTCTATTGGGATTAGTTTTGCAACTTCGTTTGCTATTCCATTTTTTACTAACTCTTTATTATTAAAGCAGCACAATCTAATAGCTTTTTTAAGATTTTTATTTTCTTCTAAAAGTGCTTCTTTCTCTTTCCCCCAATTTTCCCTGTCTTTCTCATGCTTTTTATCGCTTTCTTCAATTTTTGCATGCATTTTTTCTAACTTAGCAACTTTTGTAGACACTTGAGTATTAATTAAAAAGTTATCTTTTTTTACAAATTTTTTTACGAAATATTGACCTATGTAACCAACACCAATCAAAAGGTATGCTAATATATCAGGTAATTGTGGCAAAGTTAAAAAATCTTGTATCCATTGATATTCCATAATTAAAACCACTCCTCTCCTTTATCTTTTCTCTTCCTTTTTTGTATTTCATCATTTGTTTGTAATGTAGCCATATTTACCATATTTTGATTATTGTCACTATACAATTGAGACAATTTAGGTAACAATATTTTTCCTACTATAATGGCTACACAAACAGACACTATAGCTAAACTTATGTATGTAATCATAAGACCACTAAAAAATGCTTTTCTTATATCAACAAATTGAACACTAAACATTCCAGCATTTTTTCCTATTATTACCCACTCTCCCCATTTCTCAATAAGAAATTGATAGTTCTGCGATATTTCTTCGCCTGTAAATGTGTCTTTATCTAACAAGTGGATAATTTCTGTAATGTTTCCCCAACTATTGCTAATAGTGAGTATTATAAACAAAACAAACAAAGCCATAAATACCCAATACACAATAGGGGCTAATCTCTTAAATATTTTCGACTTCTGCAGATTTTTCTTGTACATCTGCTCTGGTATCAATTGTTTCTTCTCTTTCGACATCACACTCTCCTATACTCACTTCTTCAATAACTTTTCCTGTTAGGCTAGATAAAATTAAATACTCTTGTTCTACCTCTTTTTTTATATCCTCAGGAACAACCCATAATTGGAACTCTTTCCAAATGTTGTTTACCTCATCAAGTTCATTGGGTACTGAGAAAGCTCCCTTTTCATAGTTTTTAGTTACATCAAAAACAACCATAATAGCCATAGTAATAATGTGACCTAATAACTTAATAAGTTTTTGCCAAAAAGGAATTTCTGCAGGATCTAAAAACAATCCACCTGTAATTAAAGCACTTCCTATCATTGCTAATATAGATATTACTATACTTTTTATTGCTCTTTTTTTTCTGTACTCATCAAGTTTCTCAACCCTTCCATATTTGTTATAAACAATATCAGTTGTTGACCATTTTATGCTATCAGGTGTAATATTTGTTTTTATTCTGTCATACTTTTTTATTAATCTCTTGTTATTAGACAATCTCAGCATTTGTTCACTTGTAAAGTTATTATCTATAAGGAATTCTTTTTTTCTTCTTTCTGTTTCTCTTTTGTTCCTAATATTCAAAAAGAAAGGTAGAAAAATAGCTTTTTCTCTATTAAATTCTAATAAATTTTTATGTTCTCTATATTTGTTTTTAGTTGTTTCTGTATTCAAACCTGCTGACAATGCTTGTTCGCTTACGCCCTGCTTGATTGCAACCTGCACCATGACTAAACCAATCGTTAAGGCAGTAATGGAAGAAAGGTTACCGCCAACGTTTTCCCAATATTTTTCAGTAAACAATTCCCCCAAATTGCCAAAGGTTAATATTACTAATAATATAAGCCCTACAGCAGAAACAATCATTCCTATATTTTTTCTAAACCAAGCTATTATCATTAATTTTCTCCTAATGTTACAACAATAAATTCTTTTACCTCTTCCCTACTAATGCCATATTCACTTAATCCTTTAGGTATCTTGTTCATAGGTTTGGTGCAAACTTTGTTTATAAGCTCCAAATCCACTGAAATCGGAAAATGACAAGTTATATAAATTGCATCATAATCTTTATAGTAGTTAGAAGCCCAACCAAAAACCTTATAGCCGTCTAATAGAATGTCGTTATCCTTTTCTTCTGCATTCAAACCTTTGTCTCTTAAGTATTCAGTAAACTTTCTTGATATAAGTTCTCCAACAGTATTGTCTAATCCATAACCAACATATCCTAAGCCTATATCGCCTTTGTTCACAACAAACGCTCCACCTCTACGACCAATGTCTACACATTCAATATTATGTTCTTTGCAGTACTCAAAGTTTGGTTTCGCATCAAAACCATAATTGACTTGCGTTTCTTCATACATAACAATTGCAGTTCTATTTGGATTTTTTAATCCTGCTTGTAATTCACTTACAATTTCATTTTGTGTTACTATGTTTATCATGTTGTTTCCTCCGTAGTTAAAGCAGGTAATGTAACATCATTAGAGTTACTACTTGCATACCTCTCCGAACTATCTACTGCTGTAACGCTAATTGTGATTGTTGAAGTTTCTTGGTATTCCGCCAAATCTACACTTGTTTCCGTTGTTTCTATCAATAAAGTCTTTATCACTGCAGAAGCTCCACCATCATAGACTTTATAACTTGTAGCATTTTCAACTGGTGTTATTGTTAAGATTGTACCATCTAGTGAAATTACAGGACTATCAAGTTTTCTTATAAGAATAGCGCTTGCTTTTCCACTAGGTAAGTATCCTTCATCACCTATGGCTTGTACATATATGCTTTGATTAGAAGTTGTTGCATAGTTATCTAAATCTACCACAAGTTCAGTGGTTGTAAATATTTCATCACTTCCTAAATAAACTTTATAACTTGTAGCATTTTCAACTGGTGTTATTGTTAAAATAGTTTTTGATATAGATATTGTAGGAGTTTCTAATTCTATCCAATCAGCCATATAGACTGGATAAATCGTTGCAGTAATATTGGCAGAACTGAAATCATAATTAATAATACTATCATTGTCGGCAAAGACTTTCATAGACCTTGCAGTTTTACTACTAGAACCAAAAATTGTCGAACCAATAATTAGCTCAGTGTCAGCTGGAGTTCTTGCAACAAATTTAGTTAATTTACTACACCCTGTAAAGGCATTGTCCCCTATTTCCGATACATTCTCAGGTAGTACAATATCTGTCAGACTAGAACAGGAATTAAATGCATATGTTCCTATAGATGTTATTTTATCTGGTAAATAAATATTTTTTAAATATGAGAAATTGTTAAAACAATATCTAGGAATTTTCTCAATGTTAGTTTCATTAAGATATAAAACTATGTTGCTAGAACTTCCCCATATAGTTGCTTGGTCTACTAATACTCCAGATGATTCTTCTCCAATAGGCAATAATCTTGTACTTGCTGGTAAAACATAGCTTTCATATCCAGTTAGAGGGCCCGAAATTTTAACTGCATCAATCAAACAATCATCAAGATAATACATTATTCCATCAGATGTCGCATTTAATGGAGGTTCAGAAGTTCCAAAAGAATTATAATAATATTCTTCTAAATTTTCTGGTAAGTATATGTTTGAGTTTTTAAAAGGTGAAATATAACCATTATAATATCCACCAAAAGCTCTATATCCTATTTTTTTAATATTATTTGGTATATGTAAATCCATACTTCCATCATAACCACAAAAAATTAAGAAATCTTCTGGAACATAATCTAAGCTTGTAGACCATTCTTTTATTTCATTTAATTTGAATGGGTAATAATTAATACTTCCACCAGGAACTGAATAAGAATATTCTATTGTGCTAAATTCACATCTACCATTGATTATTAAATCTCCAGTTTGTTGTTCACTCTCAGCATCTGCGACTTTTATAGTTTGAGACTCTCCAGCACTTATTGTCGTAGTAAAATCATTAAATGTAATTGTTGTTTCAGAAATTGCATTAATATTAAAATGTAGATTATATCCGACAGAGACATCTGTGAACTCACTATCGTCTAAGTATGTACTAGAACAATTTAATATCATTACACTTTCTATCTGAGCCCCAGTCCAAATATCTTCCCCATTCAACTGCAAAAACTCAACTTCTTTACCATTAAAATTTATAACATCTGTATTCTCTAAATTTATTGACCTACTCATGACTCTACTCCGTTACAATGTTTAATGTCTTTGTTGTCTCATCGTATTCAAAAGTAGGCGACATTTTTATCCATGCAGGCACATTTCCATCTCCTGAAGTAGATATTGTAATATTGTTACAATAATAAAATATCCTATTTGTTGTATCAAAGTAGAAGTCTCCTATTGCAACCGATTCATCACCACCATTAAGCGTAAAATAATAACTTGGTTCTCCTTCCCCTTTATAACATGTTGCTTTACTGTCACTTATACTCACTATATCGTTTTCAATAGCTGTAACTTTAGCATCTAAACTGGTTATATTATTTTCGATTTCTGTGGTATCCACTTCGGGTGTAGAGGTTTCTAAGGTAGTTACTCTAGTATTTAATGCAGTAATATCATCTTCATATTCCATTTCTATTTCTGTTTTCATATCATCAACATATTTCTTTGGTGCGCAATGGTGGTCTTCTTTTGGTGTTCCTGTTGTTAATACTGCTTTGTCATCACCCATAGTGGTACTTAGACTACTATCTTGATATCTTGGTATTCTACTAATATTTGCATTGTTTGAATTTGTTATTACACTAAACGTTTGTTGTTCCCCACTTCCACCAATACCATATACCCTTAAAGTTCCTTCTGTAGTCACTTTATCAACTTTGTTGTCAAGTTGTTCTGATTTTGCATAATCGGTTAAATCGACCTTTGTTGTTTCCATTTTATAAATTTTCATATCATCGACAGAAATCCAAAAATCTGGAACATTAGTATCGACAATTAGGAATAAATCGCCCTGTTTTAACTCAACAGATTGCTCCTTATATGTTATTGTAGTGTTTGTAATAGTATATTCATCAGCAATAACCGAACTGTCAAATCCTAAAAGAGTTCCCAAATCTGCTAGTGTTTTGATAGTAAAACTTTTTGTCTTTCCTTCTGCAACTAGCCTAACTTCATCAACATATCCCTTAGTTGTACAATGATATGTTTGTGTTGGAGTTCCTACATAAAAGTTCCCTGCTGCATCTCTATATGGAACTGTGTATTTAACATTTTGAGCATTTAATACAATACTATTTTCAGTATTATCTCTAAACCTAATATAGGCACGACCTATTGCTCCACCATCAGAACCATCTGTAATTGTTTGAGTCTTTGAATATTCGACCTGCTTAACCGCTCCCAATAAGTTTGTAGCGTTTGTTTTTTCTTCATCAGTCCATTCAAGTGTATTTGTTGTAAGTCCTACTTTGGTTATTAAGTCTATAAATTGCGGTGCTAAAGGGTTTCTATATCCAGATTTTGCTTCTATTTGACTTTCTTTTGCATATTGAATTTGAAGAGCATTATTTACTGACTCTAATCCAGCGCCAACTTTAATTAGCCCCCCTTTTTCCGTAGTAGCATAGTCTGTAGATTTTATGATTTGCTCCCAAGTATAGTTAGGAGTCTCTGTATCAACAGCTACACACTGATAGGTTTTGTTGTTTAAGGTATCCAAATATAATTGCCCTACAAATACAGCTACTGTTTCAGAAGTTGGAGCATTCTCTCCTTTTAAAAATGTCGTACTTGTAGCATAATCAAAGTTGCCTGGAACTATTGGACAATAGTTGTCATTTTTGGCATCTATTTGACTAGAAGAAGCCTTAGAAATTCCAACTCCACCATCAGAATCGGTTATTGTTAAACCACTTGTTGGTCTCATTATTCCAGGTATCGTATATGTTGCATAATCGGTATTTTTAATACAATTAGTTAAATCAGCTTTTTGTCCTTCCAATACTCCTAACTTATAATAACCAACCTGAATAAATCCACTACCTTCTAACTCATTTACTAAATCTTCATCTGAGGTATAACTATATTCAACACTTTCTGTATCTACATACGCTACCCACAAGTCTGGAACTTCTACAGTTACAATCCTTATATCTTGTCCAGCTTTATATATATCGTTTGACAAAGAATTAAAATCTTCTATAAATGCTTCATAATTATCATAAGTCACGCACTGATTTGCTCCTTTTGCTAAACTTTCTGCATCACTCACTCTAGAATTTAAATCATTTATTTGGCTTTGTAATTTATCTGTCTCTATTATTCCTGCTGTATTCTTATACTCAATAAGCTCATTTATTGAATCTTTAATTTTAATTGGCTTGTTTACATCTATTAAACTTAATTTTTCCATGTACACCTCCTATGTTAGCGGTTCGGCTTCATAACCGAAGTTTAATTCTACTAAAGTTGAAGCAGTATCTACTTCTTCTTTTATCTTATATTCACAAAAAGCATTTTCTCCGTATGAATACAATGTATTTGAGAAATAACCACAAGAAATACCTGTTGAACCTAAAGCATAATAAATCCTAAGTTCAGTTCCGCTCTTTATACTAAAATCATCTGGTAAATAAAAATACGGTTGAGTGATTGTAGTATAATCTCTGTTAGGAATTTGTAATATTAGCTTGCCTAATACATAATTACCCTGTCTAGTCAATACATTTTGGGTAGCAGTAACATCATCAGCAAGAATTACGCTACCCTGCTTAAAACCCAAGTTTGTTAGTCTATCTTCAATAGTTCCTTTTGTTGTGTCATCACTAGAATATTGAGCTATTACTGCTTTTCCAACACTCATTCCATTATATGTCCCAGTTTGTTTTGCGTAAGTATCTTTTATTATACTCCCTTCACTATCCTGCTCAGCACTAGTTGCATTTCTCACCACCAAGTTTGGATAATACCCCGTTTGTTTTGCGTATGTGTTTGAAATTATATTTCCGTCACCATCTTGTGTAGCTCTAGTTGCATTAACTGCACTTGTTGCATTAGTTGCATTAACTGCACTTGTTGCATTAGTTGCAGAATCACAGTTCTGAGCATATGTTGCACTATCCGCCGACTTTGCTTTAGCTACTTGTTGTGTGCCTGCTATAATCTGTGCAATTTTAATTTCATTATTTTTTGACAAGTTAGTATCAGGAATATTATCTAAATCATTATAATCGTTTGTTGTTGCTACTTTTGCTAGACCTTCTATTTTATCTACTTCGACTATAGCGCTACCTAATACAAAACCTTCTCTTTTTTCGTAAATACTAACATGACCTGCACCATTTGATTCATGAAAACACTTAACAGTTCCATCTAGCTGAATCTCAAACTGATTGACTTGTATATAGTTTCCAGATCCATCTAGCAAGAACATATCAACACCAATTTTTGTGTAGTCGGTTATACCATGCTCTTCTTTTGTTATTAAAATTTCATACATATTTGTACTTTCATTTAATAACCAGTTTTCATTATTAAAAATAACTCTATATGCATCATTAATCTCTGTTGAGTCTATAAAATCATTAAAATCGGCACCAACTTTCTCTAGTACATTATTTGCCTCATCAACAACCCTATCTATCTCTGTTATTGCTGAGTTAGCAGCATCTATAATTGGTTGATAAAATCTTCTTTTAATTTCTTCAGCAGAATACCCTCTTTCGCTTGGGTTGTTTGGTAATGATTGTGCAGATTTTCTCTGAATTGCAGATTTTGTTTCAGCACTTGTTTTATTTATTTTTGTTATATTAATAGCCATTATCTTATCCCCTTATTTAATCTATTTATTATGTATCTAATCGTTATTCCATTTACAGCACATGCTGTATTTGTATCGCTTATATATCTAATAATAATAAAGTTAAAGTTTCTTTCTTTAACCCTCATGGTGTTACTATTTGTAAAAGAACTTTCAAAAGAAAAATCTTCAAAATCTATATCATTAAAATCAAAACCACGATTTCCATAAGTTATAAAATCTTTCTCTATATTTCTTGTCTGATAACCTAAAGAAATATCCCCCTTAATTAATGGTTCTGTAGTAATAGTTAAACCAAGTAAAGTCTTGCTGTACATATTAGAGCTTAAGTCATAAATTGGTGTATACCAACTAGCAACTACATTTTCTCTATAATTAATTGTTGATAATACTTCTTCTATTATGTTGTAGTTATAAACAATTAAAGACAATACTTCACTTCTTGGATATTCTTTTAATTGAAAATCACAATTATCTGTATCAATATTTTCTAAATACAAAACTTTATCAGAAACTTTTT
This sequence comes from uncultured Christensenella sp., assembly GCA_964630515.1. Taxonomy (GTDB): domain Bacteria; phylum Bacillota; class Clostridia; order Christensenellales; family UBA1242; genus UBA11490. The sequence goes on from CAZVVP010000008.1 coordinate 12,304, forward strand.
TACACAATCTAAAGCCTTTAGCAATAGGCTTTACAACGCTTCCATCTCCATCTTTCAATCTAAATCTTAAATTATCTAAATCTACTTCATTTATAATATATTCAGTATCTGTTTCAAGCCCTGTACCATCTACCATATCTGCATAACAAGAAACACCTTCAAAAATCTTTCTTAATGTTTCTTCTTGTATGTATATATAACCTTCACTATCTATCTCAATCATTTCTTCGTTGTTTAATAATAAAGCGAAAATATCTCCATTTGTAGCACTTAATATAATGTTGCTACTATCATTTAATGCTTTATCTAATTGCATGTTATAAACAATCTGATTATTAATGTAATCAATAGTAATATCGCCATCTTCAGTATCTTGAAAAGTATTGTCTACATATTCATTCTCTGTAAACATACAAATCATGCCTGCGCTTGTTCCAAAGAATAATTGATTGTCTAATTCGCACCATACTCTAGCATCTACATTAGTGAAATACCACCACTCATAATTAAAACTATCGCTTATATCTTCTTCTGCTGAGAATGTGAATCTGCTATCACATACATAGACGACGCCATTTATAGATAAATAATACTTGTCATGATATGCTATTGCACAAGCATCTTCTAAGTTCTTTTCCTGCAATAGTTTTGAGTTTATGTTTCTACTTCTCTCTCTAATCCTATAAGCACTTGTAGACAAATTATCGTACAACTCTAATCCCTTTACACCATTCCTAGTTAGAATTAGATTATCTCCGTTTAAGCTTGCACTAGCATACTTGCCATAAATAGTATCTGTAACATTACCTGATGACTTATAAAATAATGTTCTAAATACTGGATTACCTTCAAAATCTTCTTCTGTTGTGTCTGTTCCACTTACATAGTATAAAGACGAATCGCTTCCATTTCGTTCCTTAAATGTTAGAAGAATACCATCACTTGCTCTCACATAACCAAGTATCGCACTACTATCACTACCAATCTCATCATAGTTGTTATCTGGGAAGTATGTAAAATCGTACAATTCGCTCCATATATGTACATTCTTACTTGTACTAGAACCACTTATAAACAATCTGTTTGAGTTACCACTACCACCAAACAAAGTACTAATGGTTGCATTTTTTATAAAATCATCTTTGCCTGACTCTGTTTTCTTAAATGTAACAATTATATTTGCTGTATTTGCTTCAGGTGGTGTTGTGTCTATCGTAAGTGTTATTTTACCTGTAGCAAACTCAACACTTCCTACCAAAGTATCGCCATTATATAACTCTGCTTTATCTGATCCACTATTTGAAATTAATATATCTTCATCTTGTGTTTCAACCTGTATAACTATATCGCTATCATCATCAATTGCCTGACTTACACCCTTAATAGCTGTGTCTACATGCCAACTTGAATTGGCTCCTGCACCAAGCAATTTATTTTTTCTATATGGAGATAACATATTAACATCATCAACAGATGCTCTATGTTCATCATTAACTTCATCAGGATCGATATTTGTAGTTGTTGTTGGAATATATGTATCTTCATTATCATACACCCTTCTTAATCCATAATTGCCATTAGCCCACTTACCGAACACAAGATAGTCGCCACAACCTACAATATATGCTTTATTTTTATTGACATATAGTTGAATTCTTCTATCAACTAAATTACTTATATCTCCTGTTATATCTTCTGACTTATACCTATTCTTTGTATAATCCCAAGTCAACAAATAAAATCTTGTTCCTGCATAAACCAATACAAACTTAGAATCTTCTATTTCAAAAGAGAAAAGTCCATTAATTCTAGCAGGTAGTTTACATAGACATTTCCAACCTGTTCGCTTACGGACTGTACCATTCTCATATATTAAGTTTTGTGCTGAAATAGCTCTATTTTTAGCCACTAAATATGGAGAAGTAGAAAAATCTACACCTCTGAAATCGCCAAAAGTGTACATTTTTCTTTCTTTTAGAGATAAACTTCTACTTACTCTAACACTCATATTTTCTCCTACATTCTATAAACTCTATCTACATAATCTTGCTTGCTAATAGTTGGTTTCTTTAGATCATCTAAGCAAGCCTCAAATGTGTTTCTTGCATCCGCTGCTAAGTCAGGTTCTTCTTCTTGATACAAATCGCCCTTTATAAAATAAGGTATTAATCTTGCAATTTTATCAGGAATCCAAAACTCTTGTTCATCTGCCACTTTTTCATCTACTGATTTTATGGTTGGATAATAAATAATTGTATATGTCGCATCTGCTTTAGGAAGTATTAACAAATCGCCTTCCATCTCATATCCAACATTACCAGCATAATCGCCATTGCCATACTCAGCAGAAATTCTATCAATCATGTACAAATCAGATATCTTTGTTGTATCAAAATGTATAAATCTTTTACTTTGCTCACAATCATCTATACTTATCTCATATCTCTTGGTAGGTACAACACAAGCATTCTCTATCCTATCAATTGCTCTTGCAATAGATTCGTTCATATTAACAATATAGCTACCATAGTTCTCATCACTAATAAGACTTTGCAAATTCTCTATATTAAAATCAAAAGCATAGTTAGTAAACATAAGCTTTATTGCTGCTACTTTTATATCTCCAACTTTCATAAATTCCTCCAGGTGTCTTTATGGTGGATATTGTGAGACTTGCACTCAGGGCATCTTTTGAACACTCCCTCTCTTATTTCAATATCCATATAGTACTGCATCTCATAACTACAGTACTAAATTTTTAGGCTTAAATAAGCCCTGCTCTCTCTAATAATTTAGCTACTGGCTCTGGCACTTCTACTGCTTCGCCTCTCTTGATTTGATATGTATAGCCATTAATTTGAGCTGTTACATACAAATCTTTTTTGTTTTGATTATCGATAGGCACCTTAACTTTTACTTTCTTACAAGAATCAAGTTTATTCTTCATACCTTTAACAAGTTTTTGTGTAGCATTTTTCCCTTTAGTTTCTAACATTGCATCGTTTTGTACTTCTGCCATAAATTGTCTCCTTTAAATATTAATCAATTGGTGTAACTGCTGAATTTACTCTGATAAGACCAAGAGCATTTAGAATTACTGGTGTAAACATAGCTTTCCAACCAATTGTAGATTTTTGGTTCAATGGATCAGACTTGTCACTATCATCATCTTTGCATGGTTTGATGATTGTCTTTGGCTTACTACCATTCTCAACATCTGTGATACCATAGGCATTTTTACCAAATGCTAGTCCACTATGTACATCTACACCAGCTGTGTTCTCTACTGCATCAATAAGACTTGTATCAATAAACTTGAAGCTATATAGTCTTCCAATTTCGCCATCTTCAATACCCTTAGCATCGTTAGCATACTTAGAAACATCTCTCCATAGAGGATCTCTCATAATATCTGCTGCTTGCTCAGGAGATAGGAACCATAAGTAATATCTTCCTGAAACTGGCTTAATATTGCTTCTCTTTAAGATTGTTTGTACCTTTAATACATCATCTGCAGTTAATACATTGCTAGCAGTAATAGCATTCTCATCTACTCCACCACCAACATTGTATACCGATGTAGTTTTAAGTAACTCATCTCTTGTAACAATGTTTAGAGTTTCGCCTGCTTGCTCCCCCTCTATTTCTACTGTCTCAGTAATGATTGGGTCAATCGCAGTAATTTCTAGTACATCTGTAACTTCTACTACATCACCATATTGCTCTAAGCTCTTAGTGATTTCAGTTACACTCAAGTCCTTTGCTACTGGTGGTTGACCTTCAGTCAATGGTGTTGTAGCAGGTGCTAATGAGTTAAACTTTCTAAATTCAATTGTTTTACCATTATTTTTCTTTATTGGTCTCTTTTGGCCATACTTTAGGAATGGTAGGTTTGGTAACATTCTCTCTAAAAGAGTCCTATCATAATAGGTTTTCATTTCTGCTGATAATCCAGCACTAGTTGTTGTATTCATATTTTATTTTCTCCTTACAATATAATTCGTTCTCCCCCTTTTACTCTGTCTTGCAACTTCTCAAATTCCGCCTTAGACATTTTTTCAATACTCTTTGGCTGACCTGGTTGTTGACTTGTTAGTTTGCCAGGGGTTGCGGCACTATTCGCAAGTAATTGAGCTGCTCTTTCTTTCGCTCTTTCCTCGCTTTTGGTAGTAAAGGATTGATAGTCTGTATAGATTTTATCCATAGACATCTTGCCTATCTTACCTAGTGCAAAAGTTCGGAATAAGTCATCTTCTACAAGTTCACTAAGATTAACCTCAGGGTGTTTGGTTACAAAATCCTCTCTGTCCTTTCGTACCCACTCCTCATTAGCAACCTTTTCTTGAGTAGTTTTTTCTTCTTCTTTCGCTTTTGCTTTAATGTGTTTAGAATAGTCTGCAATTGGATCCCCACCATTCTTGGCGATTTCCTTCATTGTCAAGTACTCTTGAACATCTGCAGCATCTTCCATCTTTTCGTGTGTATATGGATTCTCTCCATTCAAAGCATCAATGATTGCCTCATTTCTTGCCTTCTTTAATGCAGCCTCTTGCTCTGCTTTTCTTCGCTCTCTAGCATAATCTGCATTAGTCTTTTGTTGCTTTGTTTCCTTCTCTTGCTCCTTTGCTTTGGTTTCTTCTTTATTTTCCTCAGCATCTTCGCTTGTATCTGTAAACTCCACATCATTTTCGCTAGTGTCAGCGACTTCGCTAGCTCCTTCATCTAAGGTAGTATCTACTTCAGAATCGGTTGTTTCCGCTGATAATTCTTTGATATCTTCCATATCATTTCTCCCTTTGGATTTTTACGCTATTCCTGCGATTTATATATAATCAAGGTTCTTAAGCACCTGGATTATCTCTTGATTCTGTACCTATAAGCCCTCTCTTTTGAGCCAATTCATTAGCCATTAGAGTTGCATCATTTTGGTACTCTTTTGTCTTGCCAGCCATACCAACAAGAATTTTATTTGCCTGCTGTACTTTGGCTGTATATTCTGCCTGTAAAGCCATCAATTTCTCTTTCAATGTTCTGTTCTCATTGACTATTGATTGTGCATTATTAATTGTTGTTTCCTGCTGTTCTAGCAAAGCACTTGCTTCCTGTAATTGAAGTTGTATTTGTTGTAATTGCTGTGCCATTTGGTTGATTTGGCTCATTTCTTCTTCTTCAATCTTGTCTAGTAGCTTCTGCCTGTTAGCGATTGCATTATCAGGATAACAACTTATATATGTCTTTAGATTAATTGCACCCTTTGCAAATAGTCCATCTAATATGTTGATATCTGCAACTTCACTCATCACAGTACCTGCGACTGCTTCTGCGATTACATCAAAGTGAACATTCTCAAACTCTTTGCTATCAAAATTATCTGTTACAATCTTATCTTCTTGCTTTTTATCGGTATATTGGAACTTTTTCTCTTTGTAATAGAATCTGAAGAATTGTTCGTATATCTCTCCTACCTTTTCCATACTTCGCCAAAAGCCTTTCTGTAGATCTTCTATTGGCTTTAATGCTTGGGCTTGAAGTTGTGCTATTGCTGCACCACTCATACCTGAAGATATAACTTCGCCATTCATTACCTCAGAACTTCCTGTTGCTGCTCTTGTTAGATCTGCAATTTTGTCTACCAAACTAACACTAGCTGCTGTCATTCCTGGTCTGTTAGGGAACTTAATACCATTTTTTGACTTACTATAATCTGTTATTACTTGTCCTGGCTTATTGGTTATTCTCTGTCCTCTTAATGCATCAGGTTCTACAACTACTGGCGACATACCCTCATTCTGAGCCATAAGTATCTGAAGTCCAAGAGTCCAATTTATTGCCTTTTGGTTAGGTATGATTGTTTCTACTTCGCCTCTACCATAAATCGACTTATCTCTTTGCTTCCAGGAACTAAACACAATAGGATATAAAGTTGCTTTTCTACCTTTATTTAGGTATTTGTTAGGTTTTTCTTCCTTTTCTTCAATATCTTCTTTACCTTCAAGCAAGTTCTTATAATGCTCTAGGTTTGGTGTTAATGGTCTTGCTTCATTGAAGATTACTTCAGAAGTTGCTCTCTCGAAATATACTTCGCCATTATGCCTAAAGAATCTGGTCATAACTGTTACATATTCTTCTGTATCACTCTCTTTTTCGTTATAAATACTATCGTTGTTGTCTTTTGCTATAAGATTTTTGTCTACACCTTTGTCTGCTATTTCTTTAATATGCTCTACATTCTCTCTTGAAATAAGCATTATCCAATCTTGCTTCTGCTCATCTTTTTCGTTTGGATTAGCGAATAATACATTAATAGGATCTACAAGTTGTACATTCATATCTCCTTCAATTAACCCATCAAGTCCTGGTATAGAACTATCCCAATAATAATAGAAACAATAAGAACCCTTAATAATTCCATCTAACACTGCCTTGTTATTTATTTCGTTTTGTCTAAGCCTTTTTTGTTGATACTCAGCAAAATGGTTAAACTTCTCTACATTCGCACCATCTTGTTCGCTCTTGTATACAATCTTTACAGGGCTACTCAATACCTGTGATTTCTTATTATTGCAATTCATCTCTACAATATTGACTACAGGTCTAGGGAAGTACTTAGTATCTTCTGTGCTAGGAGCCCATTGGTCGCCCTCATAGAACTTGACACATTCCGGAATTGTCTTGTTTAATCCTAATGCTGTCTGATATCCTATTGCATCTTCATACCAGTTATTAAGCTGGTCAATAGTTGCTCCTATTCGTTGTTTTCTTTTCCTCATTTCTGTTCTCCGTAAAAGTACTCATTCAATATTTGCTGTGCTGTCTTACTTGTGGTGTTTTCATTTGTTAGATTGTCAAGTGTCTGTTGTATTTCTTCGATCTGTTTAACTACTTCTTTTATTTGCTTCACCTCTTTGTCTTCACTATTTGACAAACTATCCATAAGTACCAATAATTTTTCAATTTCACTAAACGAACTTTCTGATTCTTTTTCTAACCTCTTTAATCTACTATCTAACTCATCAATCTTATTTTCAAGTTTTATCTTTCTTTTCGTTCTAAAAATATTTACCATTCTACATACCCCTGTTCTTCTTCATCTCCCCAATAGTCCTCTCCGAAGAACTTATCTATTGGATTGTTATATACTTTTCTTTCTTTCTCTACAGGTATCCAACTTGCTGTTTGCTGACTTGATATAAAGTGTGCTATTGCTAGTGCCATTACCAAGTCATCATGTGCTCCCTGCTGTGCTTCTGCTTTGCCTTTGTCATTCTTAACAAAAGTAAGCATTTCTTTAAGTGTGTTTATATCGCTCTCAATTCCTACATCTTCTCTCACTAATGCTTGTAAGTCAGACAAGATTACTGGTCTTGTTTTTGTTGTTGTCTCAAATCCGAATCGCTTGACTACATTCTTACTAACATTGTCAAGCATTTCTCTCATGTATAAGTTCGGATAATCTAGTTTCTCTGATAAATACTTAGTTGCTTGTAAGCTATAATTGACCTCTATTCCAACCAATGCCTCATGATAATACATACCCAAGCAATACACTTGCTCTGCATACAAATCATCATCAATTGTCTGCTTCCAAAGTGTAGCTGCTGTCTTTTTTGTTATGTTGTTTATTACCTTTGCTGTTGTGTAATCCAGCCCTAGCCCTGAAGTATCTCCACCTAATACATAAGGTGCTTTGTGTGTGATTGTATTGTCTTGCTTCTTGACCTGTGGCTCCTCATGAATAGTGATATATCCATTCTCATCATTCTCCCATCTTATATCTTCCAGCTTAACTTCTTCTGCTACTGCAATATTATCTGAGTTATAGATAACTCTGACTGACTTCTTGTATTTGAAATAGCCTTTTTTTACAGGTTGCAAGTCACGAACTAACTCTAATTGATTAGCAACCTTATCTTTATCAAAAATACACTCTCCTGATGATATAAATGCTTCCTCAGGACTGATAGGATATTCCTGTCTTATCTTCGCTTTGTCTATGTAACTATCGTACTTCTTCGCATACCAGGTTATCTGCTCCTTTGTTAGTGCTTTTCTCTCTAACAACTTCAATCTTTCTTGTAGCCACTTATCTTCTTTATTCTTCTCTAAGAACTCATAGTCAGTAGACACATACTCTGCTGTTCGCCACCATTCATAAAATAGATTGATACAAGTTCCTTTATCCCATAAATCCTTAGCCTCATTAAATCCGTTTGCTGTTGTCTCATAAACTGAAAAGCAATCTTCTGTTGCTGTTTCTCCTATAGAACTCTGCAAGTCTGAAAGACTAACCTCAAAGAATGCAACCTCTGAATAGTGAATAAAGTTAAGTGTTTTAGAACGACCTACTTCCTTTGTTGCTGTGGCTATTCTCCAAGAACTATTTAATTTATCAAAAAACAATTCATTTCTTGAATTAAACTTCTCTTGTGGTTTTAGCAACTCTGGCAATCTATCATAGACAACCCTTGCTTTATCATTAAATATTGTCTGAGTATTGTCGCTAGTGTTTGCTAGAGTAAACCCAGAGAAATTCCTTCTAACAATCGCAAAGGATAACTGAATTGCTGTTATCAATGTTGTAAAACCTTGCTGTCTACCTTTAAGAATAAAGTAAGGTGTACCTGTTCCATGTTGCTCAAACTGTTTAATAAAGTCTTGCTGTACTTCATTAAGGAAGAATGGGCAAGTCTTTTTCTTCTTATCAACTACAGTGAAACAACACTCAATTAATAAGTAAGGTTTCTCTTGTATCTCTGCCCTTAACTTATCAGACTTAAGTATCTCTCTAGCTACACACTCTACATACTCTGCATCTCGGTTAGGTGCTTTGCCATCAAGATAGTACTGCCAAAGTTTCTTCCTTTTGTCGATTATCTGCTGGATTGTTAGTTCCATTAGTTAAAATCCTCAAACTTCTTTATGACCTGCTCCTCTCTGCTTGTCGCTTCTCCGTTTGCCAAAGCCTGCTTATCGTATAGAGTTCCAAGAGTAGTCGATACTTTGTTGATATCTTCCAGCTTCATAGATGCTATGTTCCTGACTACTTCCTTTCTTCTTTCAGATCCTGCTGTTTGTTCTAGTGCTTCTTTAAGCATTGCATCTAGCAGAACTTCATCTGCACAAGCCCTAGCAAGCCTTCTGTTTAAAATTATTGAAGCAAGCTCAATATTCTTCCAAGAGTCCTCAATAAACTTCTTTTTCTTTTCCTGTCGTAATTCGGCGAAAACCTTACAATCTTTATCCTTTCCTTTCTCCATATTGCTTTTCCAAGTCCTTAAGGTACTTTCCTTTATATTAAGTTGTCTTGCGACTTCTGCTGTGTTGTTGCTAGCCATAAGCATCGCAATAGCCTTTTCCTTTGTCGCTATATCTATTTGACGTCCTCTCATGCTCACAGATATTGTAGTATATAAAAAGGGACATTTTAGGACAAAAAGGGACAACTTTGTTTTGACAACAAAAAAGAGAGCATCACAGCTCCCTCAATATATTTTCAATGAGTTCAAAACTTCTTTTTATTATTCGTTTTATCTGCCTTTCACAGTATCCTATCTTCACTCCACATGATAAATATGATTTGCCTGCTATGTAACATTCAAACATTACTTTTTCTTCTAATGGTGGTAATTGAGTAAATACAGATTTATACTTAGAAGTTAAACTATTCACTATTCCCCTGCGATGCAAGTTCCTCATTTGCTTTAGTTCTAATTTTATATCTTTAATACTCAACTCAGCCACCTACTTCTTTCTTTGCAATAACGTATCCCTTGCCTTTAATATATTGTGGTATAAATCTCCTAGCATACCTATAGCACCATCTATATATGCGTTATGTAACTGCTTATTAAGTTCGGATTCTGTTATTACAATATCTCCATTATCCATCTTTTTCATTTTTACCTCGCAATAGACTTAACTTCATCTTTAATAATTCGTTTTCTACATTTAAGGCAACCATTTTCTTTTCTAGACTGTCCAAAGCCAATTCAAATCTTTGTTTACTGGTTATTTTTAACATTTCTATCTCCTACAAGTTTTTTTAATATTCTAACATACTTATAACAAAACTTCAAAACTTATCGAACATATTTTCGATAAAATATTTTTAGCCATATTCTCTAGAACCTTATTTACTTCTCATAATAAACTTCTCAATCTTATGTTGATACTTGAATATAAGAAATATATCAAACACACAAACATTGATTAATACAAACCAATCTACCAAGCTAAGACTAGCCCAATCAATCAATCCACTACCCAAGAAGCAGATTGTCGCTATTCCAATAGTTCTAAAGATCGCGACCACAACAGCGAAATACCAATATCTCATCTTAGTCATTCCTGCGACTATGCAAAGTGCATCATCTGGGAATATGGGGAATAAAAACATTAGTGGCAACAACATCTTAGATTTGATATCAATTAGCTTTTGTGCCTTCTCCAGCGATTCTCTACCCACAATCTTCTCTGCGACCTTCTCTCCACAAATCCTGCCGATTAAGAACATAAGACTTGATGACATAAAGACTGATATCGCACTTATGATAAAAGCCTTCCATGATCCGAAAAGAATTACTGCTACACCTATAAAGGTTGCTGATGTTCCTGGCATGAAGCAGAGTAATGTAGAACAAATTACAAATAATGCAATAAACACTACCCAACCCCAAGCACCACACTTTGAGATTATCTCTCTTAATCCTTCAATATCTGTTACACCTAGAGCCTTTAGTGTGAAGAAGATCCCCACACTAAGTAACCCTAACACCATTAATACTAAAATAACTTTAAGCCATTTTTTCATTAGCATATACCTAGAAGCTTGCCTAACTTCACAAGTTTCTGATTTTGAACACCTTCACTTTTTAATTGTATGTATTCATCATAAAGCATCTGATTATTATTTTCTGATTCTGCTTTAACTTCTTCTAAAAGAATTCTTTCTAAATTATCCATTAATAACTTCTCCTTCTGAATTCTACAGGCTTAGATGCGGATGCTAATCTCTTTCCTTCTGTTGCCCCTCTTAAGTCTGCATACAGCTTGTCCTGATATTTTTTTAACTTCTGCCATCGCTTTCTAGTCTGATAGTTCTCTTTCTTCTCCTCAATGTTGAGTTGTCTATTTACCTCAAGCAATGCAGTCTGTATCTCTGTTACATTTTCCATTTTTCTTTCTTACTCCTAAATATCTATATCCATTATTTTATTTATCAAGCCATTAAGTTCTTCTGATGAGTATTGATTCCCTCTAGCATTCTCACACCCACCTGACTTCTTTAATTCTTCTTTATCTCTATTCTCCCAAGTCCTTACACAAGCCTTCCAATCCTTCATAGATTGATTACCTACCTTCCAGCCCTTAGATTCGTAGAAGTTATAAAACCTCTCTGCATTAACATTGTTCTTTCTCTCTGTACAATACTCTTTTATTTCTTCAATGGTAGGCTTAGCAAATCTTTTGGAACTAGAGGGAGTGCCAACTTGTTGGCTTTCTTCTTCTTTTTTCTCTTTTTCTTCTTCTTTTATATTATCATTTACATTAACATTATCATTTACATTAACATTAAGGTTATGGTTTGGTTCGGCTAGGTTTTCATTTTCTTTGCTAGGTTCATCTAGGTTTTCTTGGGTTTCTCTAGGTTCATCTAGGTTTTGTTGGGTTTCTCTAGGTTTTTCTAGGTTTTCATTTTTAGGTGGTCTTCCACCTTTTTTTCCATTCTCTACACTTGCATTATATCTAGCAATATTATTCTCCATACCCTTTGAAAAACTGATTAACATTGCTGTTGCTACAGGAGATAGTCCCTCTGGCATAACGCCATTGATTCCAAAGCTAACTACTGCTTTATAACACTCTAATTGGTATTCTTCTGGTAGTGCGTTTATAGCATCTGACCAATTCTTGAACATTACAAAACTATCTCTTATTATTCCCATTTTTATTCTTTACTCCTCTAGAATGGTATTTGCTCATCTTTAGCAGGTTCCAGTTTCACTTCTTCGTTTTTCTCTTTTTTTATACCTACAAACTCCACTTCCTCTGCTATAATTTCAGTTATGTATTTTTTGCCTTCTTTTCCTTCATATTGCCTTGTTTGCATACTTCCATAAACCGCAATTTTACTACCCTTAGTAAGCCACTTTTTGCAGTTATCTGCCAATGTATTCCAAACCACAATATTAAAAAAATCAGCCTCTCTATTACCTTCCGCATTCGCAAATCGCCTTTGTACAGCAAGGTTTAATCTTGCGACACTTTTTCCGTTGTTTGTCGTGCTAAACTCTACTTCTTTTGTTAAATTACCAATTAAAACGACTTTGTTCATCTTTCTTCTCCTATACCCTTACAAATCCTAAATTATTTCTTTTTGTCATAAACATTTCTGTTTCAACTTCTGTACTTTGAAATCCATCTTTCCAAAGACCTAGCACATATCTGCAGAAGTTTACATAAGATATTCCTTCTAAATCAAAATCTACATATGCTCTTTTTTCTAGCTCTAAAGCTGTTACTCTTTTCTTTTTTCCTGTAATAAGTTCTTTATGTTTTATTACTCTTAATTTCATTCTTTACCTCCTATAAATTAGTTTTTCTTTATCCCAATTTGGATATATTCTTTTTAGATATTCCTCTATCTTCAGCCGTATTTCTTCCCTTTGCACAGCACTGCCAAAATCATAGTAATAGTGACACTTATTCTCTGAAAAGTTAGTACACAGTGTCACAATATTCTCTTCAATCCCACGACCAGAATTTGCTCTTGAGATATAATGAGCATTCGGCATAGCGATAGGACTATGGCAAATAATACATCTATGTCTATCTCTCTCCCATACCCTATTTTTTACACTTTGGGGAATATCACAAGCCTTACTTCTTTTGCTTTTCATATTCCTCCATAATACTTGAAACTTCACTATCTATTACACCTAATTCTGCTAATTTATCTAAGGCTAATTCTATTAACTCATTCATCTGCTTAGTATCAAACGAACTAGAACCCTTAAAACACTTATAAATTAGAACTTTTTGACCACTTTCTGCAAGTGTTCTTTCTCCTACTAATTTGATTATTCTATACGTAAATAGCAATTCTTCTTCATCGCCTGGAATACAGGGCACAAACTTACTCTTTATATTCGCACTCTCTAATAAATTGCAATAACATTCTTCAATATCATCTTTTCTCTTATAACCAGTTGTTGTTAAAGAAATTTTCTCTATCAATGCCCATAACATATTATTTTGTTCTACGCTTCTTTGCGATTTATGCTTTTTTGCATCTATAGTTATTTTTTCAAACTCTTTCAATTCTGCGACACTCATGTTTGCCGAGAATTTATTTGTTCCAGATACAACAAACGAAACTACTAAATTGTTATTTTCATCTTGCATTTTATACACTTTATCTGCTATAAACCTACTCATACAGCAATTTCCATCGCTCTTATTAGTTCGCCATATTCACTTGTTGACAAGTCTTCAAAACTGGTTTTACCAAACTTTTTTAATATCCATTCTTTTACCTGTTCCATCGTTAAACCATTAGCACTAGCTACCAACATAATTTGATTTTCTTTAGTCGGCTTAAGTTTGTTTGTTTTATCACTTTCACTATATTTAGTCCTATCATTTGACCAATACACATCTGCACCAAAACCAAGATTTTTGCAAGCATTTCCTAATGCATCAGTCACTGCCATTTTATAACACTCATCATTAAGTTTCCAATAATCTCCTGATTTGATAAAAGTTTCTAGCTTATTTCCACCGATACCTGTAATACCTTTACTCCACTCTTTCATTTCTGGATCTTTAATGTACAGCTTAATCTCTGCATGTGACATTTTTTCTTTTGTATTATTACTCTTTTCCACCCAAGTCCTAACAATATCAAAATACCAACCTATACCACAAACACCAAACTCTTCTGTAAGGCATTTTATTCTCCACATAGTGTTTATATCTGTTCCCTTGAAACTACCATTATTAAATGATTTTAAAGCAGTATCTGGGACTTCTTTATACTTATTCCATATATCCAAATTGCTCATAAAAACCCCTCTAACATATTTTTTCATACAATTTATACTTGAATAAATAGTAATCAATATCCTCTCTATATTCTTCAACAATATTTCCATCATTGTCAAAGTCGTACATAACTTGTCCTAAACTTTCTTGCAAAAATTGTTTTTGTTCATTACTACATTTTAATTTATCGAAATAGTAATCATACACTATACAACCAAGCATAGCTTTAAACTTGTCTAAATCTAAATTACATACATGTGTGCATTTACCTAAATCTGCATCATAATACCTTAAACATATCTTATCCATATCGCCTCCTAGTTACTATTAACAAAAAGTTTTGTATCTTTAATCATAATTTCAACTTCGTGTTTATGGCTTAGAACTTTTTGCACTTTAGCTTCGTATCTATTTCTTAGCTTTGCTAATTTCAAATCCATAGTTTTATTTAGCTCTTGCATTTTGCTGTTATAAGCCTTCTGTTTACTTAATAATTTTTTATATTCTTTTGATGCTAATTTCATATTTTTATATCTCCATTTGATTTTTTATTTTTTTTGTGCTATTATCTAATAGCAAATTTATTTGGTAAGTTTGTTATTGACTATTTCCGAATCGCAGTTGGAAGTAGTCTTTTTTGTTTCTAACATTAGGTTCCTTAAGCAACACCATACCCAATCCGTTACACTTCTATAACCTAGTGCTTTCAAATTATCACTTGCAAGATACTTTCTTGCTTCATTTGGCAATACAGCAGTTAGTTTATAACAACTTATTACTTCGCCTGAATTAGAGCTGTTTTTGTGGCTCTTTTTTTGTTTCTTATAAAAGACTTCGTTGTCTTTATAAATATCTTCTATGACACACTTCAATTGCTTACAAATTTTTTCCATTGTCTTTGGTATTGGCAAGCACTTATAATTAATAAACTTGCTCATAGTCGACTCATCTGTTCCAACATTCATAGCTAAATCCACAGCCTTAACATTCCTTTCTTCAAGGACTTCTTTTAATCTCATTTTTCATTCTTCCTTTTCTTATTTATTATGTAGCCACCTTACTACACTTTGCCTACCATTCTCAGCCTCAAAATACTTAACTATTGATTTACCTAATGAATAAATTAACTTATTAATCTGCTCATCAGACAAATCATCATAAGCTCCCTTTTGCGTATACTCCTCCTTTTGTATAGATTTTGTTCCGTAAGCCCAAGCATTAAAGTCTTGAGCCATAACTCTACCTGCAGTCTTCCCCATATCACTTACTGACCTAATTTCACGAATATATTCATAAGCTTTAGTCTTACTGCAGTTCATTTTCTCCATAATGTCATTGACATCGTAATATGGCTTATCCATTTACTTTTCTCCTTTAAAATCTTTTTTTATTGCGATTGTTCTTACCCTGATATCCTTAACAATAGGTTTAATAAGCTTGTTATCATAACTATAAAATTCAAACCCAAAACAATGTATTGCAATAAATATTGCATCTTTAAATCCTTTACTACACTAACTACGTAAAGCAACATTGTTGTTACAACCATTACCATCTCAACTATAAAAGCTATTAATAATGCTGTTCTCATATCATCTCCTTTTTTAATTTTTTCTCATTCTGCCACTCTTGTGTGCGTATCAAAATTTTTTATTATATTTATTTTAAACGACTAAACTTTTGAAAATGCTTGTCCTTGTATAACCATTCAAAGGCGTACACTGTCCTATAAAAGATAAAATTATGATAATGTCTTATTTAGAGAACTAAGACAATGCTGGTAATAGCGCAAAAATCCATTAATAGTAATTTATCGTTTTCAGTATCAATTGTATACAAGGGAAATTAGGACAACCACCACTACGCATACAAAGTTTTGGTGGTTTTTCTTATTTTTACTTTTTTTTGATACGCACACAACAGTGACAGAATTAGCTTTTCTAGCCATTGCTTCCCACTGACTCAAAAATCCCAATATTTTGTGGTTATTTTTCTTTACAAATACTATATATTGTGCTATATTGAATACAGTTACTAATAAAGTAATGAAGGAGGTGAGTTAACATTATGGCTAATACAAAGCAAACAAGCCGTAGAGTTGCTTCAACAGCAAGCAAAGTTTTAAGAGATGGAAGGACCAGTTCTAGCTCTAAAACATGTGCTGGAAGTGCATTGTCGCAAACTCGTACATCTAAACACAGATAAATAACAATTCAAGAAATCCTAATGTGCCTAATCACGTTAGGATTTTTATATAAAGCAATTTAATAAATCGTTAATATCAATATTCAACACTTCTTGTACTTTGACTAAGTCTCTTATTTGTGGTTGACAAGTTCCACAACACCACCGACTTATTAGTCTTTGAGATTTTCCAATCTTTTTTGCTAAATCAAGTTGTGTAAGTCTTGAATCCTTTAACAACTGCTTAAATTTATTCATAACATCCTCCTTTGTCCATTTATTTGGACTTTGCACCAATATAATAGTTTAAATATAAGGTTTTGGTGGTTTTTCTTTTTTGATACGCACACAACAGTGACAGAATTATTTCTCTCCTTTTATTTGATTTTTTCTGATATTTTTGTTACACTCCTAACAAAAAGGAGTTAATAATGAAACTAAGCATTTGTTTTTCCAATAAAGATCATCCAATTAAAACAGCCAAGATGATAGATACCAATATTTCTATTGAATGTCCTCATTGTAGAAGAATTACTCAAACACCATTTCTTTCATCTTTTTTTACAAACGATAATTTTAAACTTTCCTCTATATGTCAATGTGGCAATTGTTATAACATTTTCTACTCAACATTTACTTGTGACTCAACTAATCTTCTAACCATCAAAAACATTTTTCCTAACAAGGAGTATGTTCACAAATTTGCTAATGAAATTAATGAGATATCTCACGATTTTATATCTATATATTCTCAAGCAATGCAAGCTAAAAATTTAGGCTTAGATGATCTAGTAGGACCAGGTCTTAGAAAAGCTACAGAGTTTTTATGTTTTGACTATATTTCAAACATATTAAAACAAACCCCAAAAACAAAACTTGTTGACATGCTTGAACAAATTAATATACAAAAT
Source organism: uncultured Christensenella sp. (assembly GCA_964630515.1). Lineage (GTDB taxonomy): Bacteria > Bacillota > Clostridia > Christensenellales > UBA1242 > UBA11490. Next base: position 29,442 of record CAZVVP010000008.1, read on the forward strand.
GCAAACATTCATGGTTCATTGATAAGAATTATTGGCAACGATGAAACTCATACTATTCGTAAACACCCAGACCTTGATTTAGAATTAATGATTAAATGCGTAGATAGTTTTGTATATTATTTAATACAAGAATACTTAAGCATAGAAAATCAGAGAGTTTTAGATTCTTTAAGTAAATCTTCTTTATAAAAACAAATTATTTTATCTTCATTGTAAATATAAATTAATGGATTGTCTGTTACAGAGCTAAATCCGACTATCAATCCTTCCCCCAACTCTGTCTTAACAAATTGTCCCGCTTGTAATCCTATATCATTTATAGGATTTTTTAGTGTTCTTACTTCTATCATATTCATCCTCCTTACTCTAATTCGTATCTTCTAATAGTTCATCAACAGAACAATTAAGTACATGGGCTAGTTTCTTTGTAACTACTATATTTGGTAAAGATTTATTATTTTCCCACATTGTTACTGTTGTTCTTGTTACATTTAAAAGTTTAGCCAATTCATCTTGTGTCAAGTTTTTAGACAGTCTTATTTGTTTTAAATTCATTTTTTACCCCCCATTTGTCAAGTTTCTTGACTATATTTTAGGATATAAAAAACATAATGTCAAGCAATTTGACAAATATTTTTAATTTTTTATTGTAAAATGTCAAAATCTTTGACATAATATAGTAAGGAGAAAAATGTTATGTTCAAATTAAAAGAATTACGACAACGTTTTGGGCTTACTCAAAGCAAACTTGCTGAAAAACTTAATATATCAAGATCTACTATAGCAATGTATGAAACTAATGCCAGCGAGCCTGACTTTGAAACTGTAGAAAAAATGGCTGAGCTATTTAATGTATCAATAGATTATTTATTAGGAAGAGAATCAATAGAAGAAAAAAAGCCAGGCATTGTAAAAATACCTGTCTATGGATATATACCTGCTGGTATACCTACTGAGATGATAGATACTTCATTTATTGAGGACTACGAAGAAATAAGTGAAGAATTGTGTAAAGGTGGCAAAGAATACTTTGGACTTAAAGTAAAAGGCAACTCCATGTTCCCTGAGTTTAGAGATGGAGACACCATTATATTTAGAAAACAAGATGATTGTGAGAATAATGACTACTGCGCTGTATCAATTAACCATACTGAGTCTACTTTCAAAAAGGTTATAAAGAAGGAATCTGGTATTACCTTACTTCCACTAAATCCAGAGTTTGAGCCAATGTTTTTTACTAATCAAGAAATAGAAGAACTGCCTATCACTATCTTAGGCGTAATAAAAGAAGTAAGAAGAAGTTACTAAGGAGAAAGTCTAATGGGAGCAAAAATATTTGCTGGAATTGTTTTTAGTTTTCCTATTTTATTTGGCTTTATCAGTATGGATAAGGAACCTTACGGTGCCGTAATGGGTATATTCTTTATTTTATTTGGAATGATAGGATTATTTTTATGCTTTGTTTACCCACATATTAAGGAAGTAAAACGAATTGAAAAAAAAATCGAGAGTATTGATTCAAAGAAAAAAGTTATTGAACAACTATCCGCACTAGAAAACAATCTCAAACAAGTAGAAAATTCAATACATGAAGATATCAAAGAATCAATAGATGGTATTTTAGTTCACGTATCGATGCTGTCTGGAATACCAGTAAAAAAAATAAATAAAGAAAAAGCCATTGATGCAATACATAAATACCTATTATCTCAGACAAATAATGTTGATAAACTTACATTATCTAAAGAAACCTTGAATATCGTTTGGCGTATTGCAAAAGAAAACAACCAATTCAAAGAAATAAAATTACAGGATAGTGCACCAAATTCTAAAATAAGAATAAAATTAATTGAAATTTTAAATAATTCAGCAGAATTTTTAAGAAGCAAGAATTTGCATGTTTCCAAAAACTCTATAAGAGAGGCATCCAACCTAATCGCTATGTATATTGATAAATATGTATTTTCTGAACCTACAATAGAACAAGAAGAAGATATGACTATTCCAATTCTCTTCTATTGTTTAGCAGAAAAAGAAAATGAGGATAATATTATAAACAATTTTGGAATCAATTTTTATGATCAACTAATGAGAAGCAGTATGACATTTTTAATGGTTTACAGAAAATCTCTTATTACGGATCTTGCTTCTCCTTCATCACCTGAATTTATAAACGCATCTAACAATTTTAACTATTACTTAGATATATTATTAAAAGAAAACAAAAAATGAGTCCACTCCCCTAAAAAAACAATATAACTGTCATACAAACTTGAAATTTATTTACTTATTGGTACATAATATATAATATACAGAAGATTTAAAAAAGTATTGACTTTAAGATAAATCTTTTGTATACTATGAGTAAGTTAAACATGTTGGAGTTCCATTTTGTTTAACCCTCCTTTTAGGGACTTAGTATCCCAAAAGCTGGAAACCCTTGCCAATATAGAAGGGAATAAAAAAGCTGGAAACCCTTGCCAATATAGAAGGGAATAAAAAAGCTGGAAGCCTCTCGCCATAAGCAGAGAATAAAAAAGTGTATGACAGATGCCTCATGGGTAATCTGTCATTTTTTATAGGAGAAATATATGAAAGAAAGAATTAGTATAGTTTATATAACTAATAAATACATTAATTTTTTACATAAATTTGATTCAAATGTAATGTTTAACAAGTGTCAAACACGACCATATATTGGCATACTCTTTGAAATAGATGACCTAAAATACTACGCGCCACTGACAAGTCCTAAAGAAAAATTCAAAACAATGAAAAACTCTGAAGATTTTACAAAACTTATGAACGGACAATATGGCGCAATAAATTTTAACAATATGATTCCTGTTGTAAAATCTGAAATAATACCTATAGATATATATGACATATTAGATAAAAAATATAAATTATTATTAATAAATCAAAGGGATTATATTAATTCAAATGCAGAAAAATTATTAACAAAAGCGATTAAGCTTTATACAAAATATAACAACAACACACTACATCCTGCAATAAAAAAACGATGTTGTAATTATAAATTACTAGAATCAAAAGCAAAGTTTTTTAAAAATTAACTAAAGGAGTAATAGATAGTTGGCAAGTTTTGAACAAAGAAACAAAACATGGACTGTAAGGTTCCGTTATGTAGAATTTGGAGAATTAAAACAAATTCGACTTTCAGGATTTAAAACAAAAAAAGAAGCAAATGAGGCTTATTCAAAGTATATTACCACTAATACCGAAACTAAAAAATCAGACTATAGTTCTTTGCTTTTTAATGAACTTTATCAAAAATATATTACACACATACAAGATAAATTAAAAGTTAGTTCTGTATATGATAAAATAAAAAATTCTGAAAAACATATAATCCCATATTTCGGCAACATGAAACTTTTTAAAATAACAAACAAAGATATTCTTAACTGGCAAAACAAACTTACAGAACAAAAATATAGTTATGAGTTTAAATCAAAATTAAGGAATTGTCTTTCATCAATTTTTAAATTTGCTACATATTATTATGATTTACCTGTCAACCCTGTAAAAAATACAGAACCTTTTGTTCGTAACGAACAGAAGAAGGAAATGCTTGTTTGGTCACAAGAAGAATTTGTAAAATTCTCATCTGTAATAAATAACTTAGAACATAAAACATTATTTACATTTTTGTATTACACTGGCTGCAGAAAAGGCGAAGCTTTTGCTTTAACTTGGAATAAGTTAAATTTCAATTCTAATACAGTAAAAATAAATCAGAGTATAACTAAAAAAACTTTTGGCAAAGCTTATGAACTAGTGACAACAAAAACTGGAGAAAGCAGAGAAATTCTATTACCAGTAAAACTTATAAGTTTGCTTTTAGAATTAAAAAATAGCAGAGAAGATCTTGCTGAAACAGATTTTATTTTTGGTCATAAAACACCTGTATCTGAAACAACAATAACAAGATATTTTAATAAATATATTGAAGCTTCTAATGTAAAAAAGATTCATATTCATTGCTTAAGACACTCTCATGCTAGCCTATTAATATCCAATGGAGAAAATATAGTAATGGTTGCAAAAAGACTTGGGCATGCATCAATTGAACAAACATTAAATACATACTCTCATTTAATGCCAAACGATGAATTTAATATGATAAATAAGCTAAATTTACTTATTTAGTTATGGTCACAATGTTGGTCACAAAAATTTTATTTTAAATATTTTTTTATATTTTTAACAAAAAAAATACAATATATTGATAAAAAATAACACAAAAAACACAATATATTGTATTAAAACATAAATAATATTACAATCATAAATTCCCGTCATCTCCACCAACACTTATAAAATGGCTTAATATAGCCATTTTTTATTTTGCTAGGTACAATTTTGGGTACAAAGTCTCTCTGGAGATGACAAAAACGCATTAAGTATTGAAATGCATTTTTTTGCGTTTACGCAAGGGAGTCTCACTTGTATTCCGCACTATCGCAAGTAAACTTGCAGTGCAGAAATTTGACAATTCCGTTGTCTGCACCGACTTTACCGCCACTCAAACAATACACTTATAATGGCTATATACAGGCGTTTTATTGTTAAATGTTTTTTAGTTGTTTTTACATAAAAAAGTGGGCTTTAATATTACTCATTTCAAAACTTGTAAATATACAGAAAAACTTTTTACAATTTC
>CAZVVP010000008.1:34138-41659 GCA_964630515.1 uncultured Christensenella sp.
AGATTCTAAATCTTATTATGATACAATTATCTATAGTAAAATAAATTATCGGGGATTAACTATGACTAATTTATCTATTTTGAAAAATAAATTAATTGATTTAGGATATAAAGTTTCTGTTTTTGACTCCAAAAACGAAGCAACAAAATATCTATCAAATCAAATCGTTAACCAGACAGTTGGAATAGGAGGTTCTCTTACAGTCGAACAAATGGGCTTGTACGAAGTATTAATAAAGAACAATAAAGTTTGGTGGCACTGGAGAATTCCAAGCAATATGACTGATAAAAAAATTAGGCAACAAGAAAGAGATGCTGATATATACATTTCTTCAGTAAATGGATTAGCTGAAACGGGCGAAATTGTAAATATTGACGCAACTTGCAATCGTGTAGCCGATATATTCTACGGTCACAAAAAAGTATATCTAATTATAGGCGTAAACAAAATTGCAGAAAATTTAGAAAAAGCAATTTTTAGAGCTAGAAATATTTCGGCTCCCCTAAATGCAAAAAGGCTTAATCGCAAAACTCCATGTGCAATAAATGCAGACAAATGTTATGATTGTAAAAGCGCTGACAGAATATGTCGCGGATTGTCCATTATATGGCAAAAACCTTTGGGCAGTGAATATGAAATAATATTGGTTAACGAAAATCTTGGGTATTAATTTATAAAACAAATGTAGAATCATTTTATTTTAACATATATTTTTTAGAAACGCTAGTAACACATTTATCACTAAAACACAAGCTATTTTGATGAGTTTTTAATTTTTACAAAATTTTTTGTTAAATCTTGTGCAAAACAAACAAAATTTTACAAAAAAATTATTTTTATGATTTTTGGTTGGTAAAACAAATTTAGTCTGCTATAATGAAACCAATTTCACTCAAAAAATACTAAAGATAAGGACTAAGACATGACTAAACAAACTCACATCGGCGCATACGGACTAGTTAAAAATGAAGACAAAATATTACTTACAAGACATGAAAATGGTCCTTATAAAGGGCTTCTTGACCTACCCGGTGGAAGTTTTTTGCATGGAGAAAATGCTAGACAATGCGTTACCAGAGAAATGGAAAAAGAATCCGATATCAATATAACAGATTTAAAGCTATCTGATGTTTTAACTGATAGAATAAAATGGAATAATGATAACGAATTAGAAGATTTGCATTTAATTTGTATCCTATTTAACATTAAAGCAACTATTAATAATATCAAGAATAGAAATTTAAGCTGGTTTGATATTAAAACTATCAAAACAAATATGTTAACACCAATGGCTTTAAAAGCTATAGAAGATTTGAAAAGAGCTTAAAAAATAGAAATCCCTAACTTTTAAAAAAAATAAAATTAAGGTAACTCTAATTAATTAGATTTACCTTTTTTTGTATAATTTGGGAAAAAACTATTGAAAATGGTGAATCTAATATGCTATACTTTCTATACTTTTAGGGAGTTAATATGAGTTTACAATTTTTAAAAGATGAATTTAATAAATTGCTTGCTGTAAATGAGAAATTTGACAAATGGGAAAATGAATTTAATGATAAACTTAAGAGTGGAAAGTTTGTATCATTAAAACTTTTTGAAATACTAAAAAGAACCCCTATTGATTGGGATACTCTTTGGATAGCTACAGCAATTGGAACTTTTACATTAAATAACAATGTTAATAACTTTGAATATGTTTTAAATCAAGCACAATGTAGAGGTGTGATTAAAAGTTTTGAAAGAAAGAATATCGGTTATTCTCTTGTCACAAAAGATAATACACCAATACGATTTATAAAACTCACAGATTTTATTCCAACATTTAATGAAGATACAAAAAAGAGATTGGAATCTAATCAAAGAGCAGGTCATTGTCATTGGGACAGCATACATCTTGCAGAACATTTAGAAATGCCCAACAAGGTCGTAAGTGGCTATTGCACAATGCAAAGCAAGAAAATGCCCTATCCACATACTTGGGTAGAACTTGAACATCAAGGAAGTGAATGGGTATTAGATTTTACAATGAACGAAGCAATGAACAAAGAAGGATTCTATAAACTATACAACCCGCAAAACCCAATTGCTATTGACAATGCTACTTTAATAGAAGATTTACAGTTGAGAAAAAGGTCAACATTAGAGTGTGAAGATATTAGAATGTATCTTTTCCATCCAAACAAAACAAGAGAAGTAATGCAAGAAGAAATTAAAAGTTATAAAACTTATGAGCAAGGTGAATTCCCTTATATTTTAATAGAAAAGTAAATTTAGCACTGAGACAGGTGCTATTTTTTAATTCCACAACCTACACTCTTTAAAACACTACTTTCAAAGTATCTGATAAGTTTTTCCTTAGATTGCTTTACAAAAAAAATATTTTTTATACACTTATCTAAGATTTCAGAAAAAGTCAAGTTTGGAAATAAATAATAAGCGTAAGAACCAGGAATAGTATTAAGTTCGTTTAGATAAAGAATTTTATTGTCATTATCATAAATAAAATCAAATCGCACAACCCCTGATAATTGCAAATTATTATAAACAAATTTAGCAGTAGAAATTATTTCATTTTTCAACTCCATATCTACTTTGGCTGGGAATATTCTTTTTAACTCAGCCATACCGCCTGATTTTTTACCACCTGACAAATATTTGTCAGAATAAGAAAGGATTTCATCGTTGTTTACTGGTTGTTCAACCTCAGAAACTATTAAATCATTACAATCTTGAAGAATTGCAATGTTATATTCAATAAAATTATTAAGTTTTTTTTGAATTAATACATTTTGGTCAAACTTATAACTGTAATTAAGCTTTTCAGACAATTCATCTTGACTATGACAAACTGTAATGCCAATACTACTACCCAACCTAGATGGCTTAATAATTATAGGAAATTGAATGTTATTCTTTTCCATTTCTTTCAAAATTTCACTTTCAGCTAAATTAGGATTACATTTAAACCCGTTGACTATATTAATGTTATCAAAAGAGGAAAAATAGTAATTTGATACACATTTGTCTAAAGCTAACGCGCTAGGAAGTATGTCTGAATTAATACATGGAATATTAGAAATATCACACACACTTTTAATAATTCCATCTTCTCCATTTATGCCATGAAGTGCAAGTATCACAACATCAATTGTGGAAACTTTTTTTAATCTACCAAACACAGCTTTGGCATATAAATTATTATCATTTGGAACAAAAAAACATTCTTTACTATTTCTTAATTCGACAACTTTATCACAAGAAAGATATTGAGAATTATAAAGAAATTTTCCATCCTTAGTAATATAGATTGGATATATATTATATTTATCTATATCAAGATTATTAATAACCTGCATACCTGTTATTATAGAAATATCATGTTCACAACTTACTCCACCAAAAATTACTGCAATATTCATAATCGTTTTTACCTCCTTATAGATAGGTGTCTGGCAAATCATTTTCAAAAACAATTAGAGTATCTTTATCAAACTGATAAACTCTTTCAAAAATTGATTTGTCTAGCTTCTCATAAAAATAACTTTTACATTTTTCTTTATTTTTTAAGCCGTCCAATAATGCATATTTATTCACTTTATTAATTATCCACATTTCATTAAATACATCACTAGCGATATGCGATAATTTTTTATTTATTTGATACTGTTCCTTGCCTAATTCAACCACACCTGGAGTAATTAATATCTTATATTTAGCATCAAAATTTTTTGCCACATTTATCATTTCTGCAAAAGAATCTTCATTAGAATTATATGCATCAAAAATAACACTTGCACCATTGGGTGTCTTTTTTAATTCTAACCTATTATCAATATAAGTTAAATTTGATACCGTTTTTTCAATCGTTAAATAATCTATTCCAAACTCAATAGCAATAGCAATAGACAATCCAATATCAACCATATAACCTTTACCAATAAGCATTGTGGATAAATACCCTACATACATAGTCTGCATATCATTATATTTCAACAATGTTCCATTATTGGCATATTTTTCTATTTTTATATTTATATTATAATTATTCAAATTTATGTCATTATTAATACAGTTATTGTCAATATGCTTATCATTTATCACATTTAGTGTATATATTTTACCACTATAATTACAAAAATAACTAGATAAATTTTTAGAGTTGTTATAGACTAACACACCATTCTTTGCTGTTACATAATCAAATAATTCTAATTTAGTTTTTGCAATATTTTCCAAAGTTTTAAAAGTATCTATATGTTGTTTTCCTATACTTGTTATTACCCCAATGTCGGGTTCTACTATATCACAAAGCTTCGAAATATCCCCTTTTCTCACCGCTCCCATCTCAATAACTAATATATCAACATTGCTTAAATTTTCTGATAAAATATACTTCGTTATTCCCATTGGCGTATTGTAGCTTTTTGGTGTACATTTTACTATATATTTAGTCCTCAAAATCTCAGTGATAAAATTCTTAGTTGTAGTCTTTCCATAACTCCCCGTTATTCCTATAATTTTAATAGAAGGATAATTTGCTAATTTGTTTTTTGTTGCATAAATATACTTTTTTGCAAGTAAATATTCGTATAATTTTACTATTAAGAAGCTAATTAAATAACTAATAATAAAACTTATAGTTACAATATTTACACCACTAAGTTTAATTATCAACCAAGTCAGACCTATAAATATAATTATAGTTACAACAAAACTTCTTATTACCCTCTTAGTAATTTTCAGTCTATTTTTTGTAAAATTATTCTTAAAGTATTTTACAACAAAATATACCTTCAAAACTATTCCTATACTTATTAATATTAATCTAATTACTAAATTAATAATTAACATGTCTAGAATTAATATCACCATGTCAATAATTAAATGATTTGCAATTGCTAATAGTATTTTAATTTTTGAAGTACGAATAGTTTGTATTAATTCATATCGATTTAACTGTAGATAATATGTAATAATATAAAACAACGGCAGTAATGTAATCATACAATTGAGACATAATAAAACAATCTTCATTTTAACACCAAAAATTCTCTTATTTTATTTTTACATAAATAACTATGAGAAAAAACACAAAAATGTGAAGCCTTGTCTATCACAAATTGTTTAGAATTTTTTATTTGTGTATTAAATTTATTTAACATATACACCGGAGTTGATTTATCTTGTTTACCCCAAATGAGAAACACTTGCGAATTGATATTTTTCAACAAATAATCCAAATGCTGATTAACAACCTTTACAAAAATTCTTCTCATAATCAAATTTGCATTCTGATAATCTAAACTACCGGCATTCTTAGAAACAATCCCTAATTTTTTAATAAATTTATAGCTTAATACTTTTATGTAATATTTAAAACTATATCTTGGTTTTAACCCAGCACTACCCGTCAATACAATTTTGTTTATATTTATATCAAAAACACTACTTAAAATTACAGCAATTCTTCCCCCAAACGAATGGGCAATAATATCAATATTGTCTATATTTCTTTTTTGTAAAAACAAATAAATTTGTATAGCATATTCATATGTATCAAAAAAAAGTTTTGGTACAATACTTTGTCCAAAACCATACAAATCAAAAACTATAATACTATAATCATTTTTTAATAATTCAATATATTCTTTAAATATTTTTCCTTCACAACCCCAGCCATGCAACATAATTAAATACTTTTCTGAATTTGGATTGTGATAAAAATTATACTCAAGTGGAAAATATTTCAATTAAACCCCTATTTAATCAAAACTCTTTCTCATTATTATTGCATCTGCAGAATCACTATAGTATCTACTTCTTCTTGAAATTACTTTAAAACCTAATTTACTGTATAATTTTATACCAACATGATTCTTATCAGATACTTCTAGAAATAAAGTTCTAACTCCTATTTTTTTTAATATCTTATATGAATTAGATAAGATTTGTGTTCCAAATCCATTATTTCTATAATTAGAAATGACAGCAATTTTTAAAAGTTCTGCAGTATCCATTATAATACTAAAATAAACATAACCAATTAATTTATTATCATTATAAGCTAAATATATATAATAATTTTCATCATTTAAATTTGAAGATATCTGTTTCTTTGAATAATTTTCATCAAAATTATCAGATTCCAACTCAGCCAAAAGTTCTAAATCGTTTATATTTGCTCTTTTTAATTCAACCATTTACTTTTTACCTTCATCATTCAAATTTAACTCTGCTTGAGAAAGTTGTAAATAATAAGGTTCTATAGTTGAATATAGTTGATAATCAGCTTTTTTACCTTCTTTTGTAAAATAATCAACTAATATATCTATATAATTTTCAATTTTGTTAGTGCCAATTTCTAAATTAGAAGCTTCGTTTACCAATTCATAAACTTGAATTTTATCAAACTTATTTAATTCTGAATTAGCGATTACACCAACTTCAACGATTTGATGGTTTTCTAACTTGGCAAAATATTGAGAACTGTTTGTGCATTTAAATAAAATAACACCATTATCAACAGAATTTAATATAACTTCAAACGAATTTCTATTAATTACTTTCAAGTCTAATGCCTGAGCAAATGCTTTAATAGTTGCCAAGCCTACTCTTATACCTGTGAAAGAACCTGGTCCAGTAACAACACAAAGACATTCAATATTATTTAAATCAATAGATGCTTCCTGCAACACTTGTTCGATTGCTGGCAATAAACTTTCTGAAACCTTTGTTTGAACTTGTAATGTCTTCTTGTACACTTTCTCATCACATACAAGTGCTAAATAAGTGTTCTGCTTTGTGGTATCTATAATTAACATTGTTCGCCTCCTCTAAATTGAAAAATTCTATTTCCGTCATCATCAAAAGAAATATTTATCTCTAATATGTTAGAGTCCAAATATGACTTAGCGATATCCGGCCATTCTATAATAGACAAGTAAGAGTTGTTGATTATTTCCTCAAAACCCAACTCAATCAATTCTTCTTCATTGGTGATTCTATACAAATCCATATGACTCACAATTTTGTCCTTAATATTATACTGCTTTACAATAGTAAACGTAGGACTAGAAACCATTTCCTTCAAACCTAAAAACTTTAATAAATATTTTGTAAAAGTAGTTTTACCAGCACCCAAATCTCCCTTTAAAGTTAGTATCATTTTAGGCTTCAAATTTTTAGATAAATGCTTTGCTAGTTTCTTTGTATCCTTCTCAATTCTACTTATATAAATTTCGTCCATAAACCAATTCAACCCTTTAATTTTATTGTAAATATTTTATCAATCTTGTATCGTTTAGTCAATATTTTTTACTAAAACAATTTATTAATGTATAGAATGCAATTTTTTTGTAAATCAATAATTATGCAAATTATATATAATATTATTTATTACATCTTAATATTTATCTTATCATTCATATTATCAATTCTTTGGATTAGTTATTTTGTAAAACAAAAAACATGGATAATTATTATTGCAGGTATTATTTCCATTACTTGTTGTATAGTTTT
>CAZVVP010000009.1:0-39901 GCA_964630515.1 uncultured Christensenella sp.
GAATTAACAGGCATGCCAGATAACGATACAGAAGGAGAAAGTATTGAAAACATTATCTTGTTATATTACAATCAATACAACTATAATAGTTATTATGATGGTTTGTTTTCAGGGATATATGATGAAGAATTTAATTCTTCAATGGGCAAATTAGTTGTCCCAGCTCAATGTACTAAAGATGTATTTTTAATTGTATCAGTAGATGATTTGTATGCTAATGCATCATTTACGGGAGAGATAGAATGGACTCTTACTAGAGGAGAGAAACCAACAGCTTCTTATGATGATGCTAGTGGTGAATTAACTATGACTAATATATATGAGGGTTGCGAAGTAACTGAGGCAGACCTTAATCATAGTACTGTTAATATTAGAACTCTTGATTGGTACACAGACTCTAGCCTTTCTACAAAGGCAACATTCCCAGTAACTACTACAGAGAGTACAACTCTATATTCTAGTTACTTAAAAGGTAATATTGCGGAAGAGAATTTGACATATAATTCTTATCATAAAGGTTTAATGGTGCCATCATCAGCATTAGTAACAGATGCTATATCTAGCGTTGCAGGCTATACACCAATAACATCTTCAGATACAACTCTAGTTATCCCAGATATGTTTGAGTTATCTGATGGAAGAATTTTGCCTATTGTTTATTTGAGCTACTCGTACAGCGACTATTATTTGTTAACAAACAATGTTTCTGTTACAGTTGCATATGTTGGTAATAATGTCCATGAGATGGGGGGCATCTCTAGCGGGTCAAGTGTATTACAAGACATATATCTAGGAGAAGGAGTTGAGGTGGTTTTTGGATTTAATCTATCTAATACTACTTTAACTAATTTATACTTCAAAGAAGGAACAATTGATGGTTGGGTATATTGTATTTTTGACTACTTTTATGAAAATATAACATCTGATGCTATTTCTAATAGTTCTGGCATAGTAACAAAGCTTAAAGCTATGTACTATGATTATCAATATTTAAGTAGGTTTGGTCATAATCACGGTGACTATTAAATATAAAAAAAACTACAACTACTTCATCTTGACGTGAACACCGCGTAGGGGTCATTTAAAATAAAAAAGGACTTAGGAAGAAATCTAAAATTTCTTCCTATTTTTTAACCTTTTTGTATTGTAGAACTCAAGCCAATCTTCTACTAGCACTTGATATTCATTAATGTTTTTGATATCATTTTTTTATCTTTTTTAGGTCTACCGCGATTATCTGATAGTACAAAATTGCCGTGTTTGTGTTTCCTTATCCAAGTTATAATTGTTTATTCTGAAATACTATAAGTTCTAGCAAGATATCTACACGATTTGTTATCATATAATATATTAAGAAACAATATCTGTTCTAAATTCAGGTGTATATTTGTTAAATTTTTGTCCTTTACTAGCCATAAAAAACACCTCTTATATGGTAATTATACAATACGGAGGTATTGATTTAAAGTGGGTTTTATTTTTGCGGTGCAAAAATAGGGTGCACTTCAAGAGATGGTTGTTGTACTTTTGTTCTCAAAGACAATATATTGGGACTATAATCTATCATTTTTATAATAATTAATCTATAACAAAGCCCACTTAAGTCAAAAAATATATTTAATTTAATCCAATTACCTCTTGCTAAAAGTTATACTTTGTGCTAATATATTAGAGCAAAAGCGAAAATAAAATATTAGGGGAGAAAAACAAATGAAAAAGTTTTTTGAAGATTTCAAGAAATTTATAACACGTGGCAATGTTGTAGATATGGCTATTGGTGTTATCGTTGGTAACGCGTTCTCAGCAATTGTAACTGCTTTTACTGACAAAATTATTATGCCATTTATTAACTGGTTATTATCTCTTGGTGGAGAAAATGGGCTAGAGAGTGCTTTCACTTTCTTAAAGAAGGGATACACTGATGGTGCCTTAGATTTGAGTAAGAGTATCTATATCGACTGGGGTGCATTTATTACAGCAATCCTTAACTTCTTAATTATTGCTATGACGTTGTTTATTGTCTTAAAGGTAGCAATGAAGTCTAGGGAAATGTTTGACAAAGCTCAAAACAAAATTCATGATGGAATACCTACAGAAGAAGAGAAGAAAGTTTTGAAAGAAAGAGGAGTTAGTATTAAGAATAGAAAAGCTTACAGAAAAGCACTTATTGCTTACAGAAAAGAAGTTGCTGATAAGAAAGCGGAACAGGAAGCAAATAAGCCTCTTATTGAGACAGATATCGATATCTTAAAGGACATCAGAGAATTACTTAAGAAAGAGAAAGAAGAAACAAAAGAAAGCTAGTAATATTAAGAAAGATAGGTTCAATTGATAAAGTTAGAACCTATTTTTTTTTGAGAAATAGGGTATTGCAATTTGGTATAGGCTATGATACAATATGTATTATAGATAAAAAAAGGATTGAAGTTTATGAGTAAAACTGTTAGGAAATTAAATGATGTTATTATTTTAGCACATCAGGTATGTGGTGTTGAGGACAACAATATTACAATGCAGAGTTTGCAAAATCGATTTATTGATGATTATATTGATATGGTTGATTCTGAGGATAAGTTAGAGGCAAGACTTATGGACACAGGAAGTGCTTATTCAATAATTAGAGATGGTAATGGTGTTAAGGCGAAAGCATATTTTAGTAATAACTATATTGGTTATGTTACAAGAGACGGTTTTGGTGAATGTAGTATTAATATTTTAGATAATTCTGTGGTTGGTTATAGGGCTAATTATGGAATTGATAGAATCAAAGTTACTAGAAGTGTATTAGAGCCAATATCTAATGATACTTATTGTCATACTAATTTTACAAATACATATTCTGTCCCTAGATATTCTATGGAAGACAAAGATTTTCTTTCTTTATTTAATTCTAATCCAGAGATGACTGCTAAGTTTCAAGAGGTTATGGCTGATAAGAATATGACTTTTAAAAATGGTAGTATTTATAGCAAAAAGGTAAAAGGCGCTGATGATATATTCAATACTGTCAATGATGGAAGTTCAATATTTGTATCGGCTTCATTTGATGAAACTTTAAAGGCTAGTTATTCTATGTATGTGGGGCCATCTCAAATAAATCAAGACTGTGATAATCTTTCAAGCTTTACTTCTAATTTTGGGATAGACCATCAAAGATTAATGGGCGGAGAATGTCTTGAGACTATTGACATGATTGAATCAGAGCTTGACTTTGCTCATAGAGTAAATCAACAAGAAAATGTAATGTAATATTTTTAAAGACCAAAAGCGAAAAAACTTTGGTCTTTTTTTATATTTGGTTTAAGGAGCTATTAACTATTTCTCTAAACTTATCAAGAAAACTTTCTTTGATTCGTCTAGAATGCGTAGTTGCAAATATTAAATTGTTATCATGTATATTTTCTAACATTATGTCTTCAAAGAAGGAAGAATATGTTACACTACTGAATGTAGATTTTAGTCTTGTGTGTAGAGTTTTATTAAAATTATTTATATCTACATCGCGCGGGATATTATTACAATTAATTATTAAATTATTATTAATATTATAATTTTCTATTGTCGGCAATTTATTGCCGGCTAATTTACCATCAATTGCCGGCTCAACATTTTTAGTCGGTAGAAAATTGCCGACTAACTTGTCAAAAAATATATGAACAAACATCTCCTTAGTATTGTGGGATAATCTGGTCAAAATTTTGTTATGTTCTAATTTGGATATTATATTTCGCAATTGTCTTTCTTTAATATCAAGTATCGGCAAATCATCTAAGATTTTTTTGTAGGTGAGGCGGTAGTATGTGAGGTCGTCTTTGACAATATATTTAATCATGCTTGATTGGAAAAACTGGAACATATAATCTAGTAGCAATACTTCGTTGAGTTTTAGTCCAAGCTTAAGTATGCGCTCTTGTTCAAAGTCAAAAATATAGCGTCGCACAAGTGTATGATTTCCTCCTTTGTAGTACTTAATTTTTGTTTGGGGGTTTCAAGATAATTATATCTCAATGCTCTTGCATAAATCAAATTTCAATGACATAATTTAATACAAAAAAACTATACAACGGGATATTGTATAGTGAAATTATAAATGCATTAAATTACTTATTTTTGTTAATAGTTTTAATACTATTGTCAGTTATATATACGATATTGTCAAAAAGCCCTATATATTCATATATATTAATTATTCAATAATAAGTTAAGGAGAAGAAATTATGTGTGGAATTGTAGGGCTTGTAAGCAAGAGAAATAAAGAGATGGAGATTAGTCTTGTAGATATGCTAAAGAAGTTAGAGTACAGAGGTTATGATTCTTGTGGGATTGCTGTTAATGATAGAAAGAAATTAAGTGCGACAAAGACATCAGGCTCTATTGATAATTTAAAGAAAATAGTTCAAGCTACTGGCAAAAGCACTATTGGGATTGCTCATACAAGATGGGCGACGCATGGTAGCCCGACTGAAGAAAATGCACACCCTTTTATTAGTATGAATAAGAGTTGGTCAATTGTGCATAACGGGATAATTGAGAATTATGAAAAGCTAAAAGCGGACTTAGGAAATAAGGGTTATATATTCCAAAGCGATACAGACAGTGAAGTAATTGCACAAATGTTAGACAATAACAACGACTACAGTATAGATAATATGATTTCTGTTTGTAAGAACTTTACTGGTTCTTATGCGATTGCTGGAATAAATAAGAAGAAACCAAGAACTTTATACTTAGCAAAGAAATCTAGCCCCTTATATGTTGCAAGAAATAATTTTGAGGTCATAGCATCAAGTGACCCTGTATGCTTTGCAGATAGAGTGGATAGATATTATACTTTAGAGGATAATGAGTTTTGTGAAGCGGGGTTGGACGAAATTAAGTTTTATGATATAACAGGAAAGTTAATCAAGAAAGAAGCAAAAGCAATTGATGAGATAATATTGGAAGATGGTTTGGGAGATTATCCACATTATATGCTCAAAGAGATTATGGAAGAGAAAGATGTTTTGGAAAGAATTGCTGATGTTTATTTAGAGAAAAATCCATTCAAGTTTTTAGATAAGAATTTTGTCGAAAAATATAACAAAATTGTGTTTATTGGTTGCGGAACGGCTTATCATGCGGGACTTATGGGGGCTAGCTTTGTTAGAAGTTTATCTAAGATTGATAGTGAGTGTTATATTGCTAGTGAGTATCCAAATTTAAGCCCAATCATCACTGACAAAACTTTATTTGTTTTTGTTTCTCAAAGTGGAGAGACTGCCGACACAATGAACGTTTGCAATTTCGTGAAAAATTTAGGAGCAACAACAATCGCTCTTACTAATGTCTTATATAGTACTCTTGCCAAATCTGTGGATTTTGTAATTCCTGTATGTGCAGGAAGAGAAGTCGCCGTTGCTTCAACTAAAGCATATACAGCACAAATTGCAGTACTATATATGTTTGCAAAACATCTAAATAATGTTAAATCATTGTCGAATAGTTCTCTACTATCTTCTAATCCAAAGGAAGAAATACTGTCTTTGAGATTAGATGACGAAAACAAAAATATTCCAGATTATATATCAGACATTAGAAAATTATCTGTCAGCGAAAGTCTTGACAGATGGGGTGATATTGAAGAAATTGTAGAGAAGATAAAAGACTCTAATAATGTGTTCTTTATAGGAAGAGGTTTAGATTATATAACAGCAACAGAGGCAAGCCTAAAGCTTAAAGAAATCACATATATTAATTCTTCAAGTTATCCAGCGGGAGAATTAAAACATGGATTTTTGGCACTTGTAGATGAAAGTTCTTATGTTTTTGTACTACTTTCTGACAAAAACTTGGCAGAAAAGACGCTAAACAATGCTTATGAAGTAAAGTCCAGAGGTGGCAAGATAATCCTAGTTAGTACAATTGAGATTGATGAGAAAAAGTCTCAAATCGCTGACTTCCATATTAAATTGCAGGGGGAAGATAAATACTTGTCTGCAATTACTTTGGTTAATTTTTTCCAAATGTTAGCGTATCTTGTGAGTGTTGCCAAAGGTTTGAATCCCGATAAGCCAAGAAACTTGGCAAAAAGTGTCACTGTGGAATAAAAAAAAGTCCTTCATTGGACTTTTTTTTGTGATTGCTCACCTTATTCTCTATTTCTCAAACAATTGCCTCATTAAGTAATTATTTAATTTGTTTACATTTTTAATTTTTTGATAGAAGTGTGTGGTGCTGGTTGGGTCGTCTTGCATGACGCATTTACCTCCAGACTCTTCGATTGTTGATACGTATACTTTGCATGGCACAAACTCATATAATTCTGGGCAAACAACCGCAACTACAGAGTTAGAATCGTACATAAATATGCTCTCTGGGTCGCAAACTTCCGTCATGCCTGAAATAATGTCAATAATAAGTTTCTCAGTTAAGTTTCTTGGCTTCTTATTTAATACTCTTTCTTTAGGAAGTCTTGCATATTCTGCAAGTTCAATTGTGTTAAAAATTATCTTGACTTGTGATTTACATACGATATCAAAAGCTTCTGGGTCAAAATAAGCATTAAATTCAGCATATGGTGTAACATTTCCATGTCCGGTTACTGAGCCTATCATTGCATAAATTTCTTTAATCTTCGGTTTAATATCAGGATACATAATAAGTAATCTTGCAATATTTGTCATTGGGCCTAAAGAGATAATAGTTACTGGCTCATCAGATTCCATCAATACTTCATACATAGCTACAGCGGAATCTTTGGCGTAAGGGTAATTTTGTTCTCCAGCATCAAAGTTGCCCATACCTGTTATTCCATGAACTTCTTCGGCGTTAAGGTTATTGTTGTCTTTAACTAATGGACTCTCCATACCTTTGGCAATCTTAACTCCAGTAAAGAAGTTTTGTGCAAAAAATTGCACATTTCTTGTAGTAACATCTATTGGGATATTGCCGGCAGTTGATGAGATTAATTTCAAATCAAATTTCTCAATATGCTTATATAATGTAATTAGTGCAAGAGAGTCGTCGCAACCCGGGTCTGTGTCGACAATAAGTGGAATTCTCTTAATCATAAGTATTTCTCCTTATATTTTAATTTTAGAATTTTATTTCAAGATTAATTTTGTTTTTCTTAATATATTTTTTTACTTCAGTTAGTTTTGGCATACCTGTTTGTGCTCCAAGCTTTGTAGTTTTAAGACCTGCACAAATATTGGCAAAATATATTGAATCTGATATTGTCATATTATTATTTATCCCTACCATAAAAGCGCCTAAGAAAGTGTCTCCCGCTCCAGTTGTGTCAACGACTTCAACTTTGATTGCAGGAATATTAAATATTTCTTTGCCGTCGCTATATTTTACCCCGTCTCCACCAAGTGTTACAATTACTTTGTTAGGGTATTTTTTCAAAACTTCAAAAGGTTTCTTTTCGCTATAACCTTCAAGCTTAGATAACTCTAATTCGTTAACTATTACATAGGTTGCGTTATCAAACAATTCCTTTGGGTAATCTTTGACAGGCGATGGGTTTAGTACAAACTTAATATCGTTATCTTTACAAATCCTGCTTACAAGAAGCAATGATTCAATAGGGATTTCAAACATACCTCCAACAATACTGCACTCTTTGATTCTACTTTCGTACTTTCTGATATATGCAGTATCAAGAAGCTCATTAGCACCAGGTATTACAATTATTTGGTTATTCTTGTTACTAACTACAATATTGGCAATCCCGCCATTTACGCCTTTAATCTGCTTTACAGCGGTAACGTGTACGCCTTCGCTAAGTAGATTTGCAACTGCGTTCTTTGAGAACATATCATCTCCCACGCAAGCAAGCAAATTAGTACTTGCTCCAAGCCTTGCTGTTGCAACTGCCTCATTAGCGCCTTTACCGCCAAAAGCTATCATGAAATCTCTGCCAGTAACAGTTTCACCAACCTTTGGCAAAACATCAGTGTTGCACACAATATCTGTATTAACACTGCCAACTACACCAATTCTTTTCATTATCCATTTTTCCTTTTTTTTAAAAGTATCTTATGTTTATTGTTTGTAATTTGTTCAACTATTATTTTAACATATTTAATATACTTTAACTAATCAATTTGGCCATTTTTTAACTTTTTTAAATGTATGTTAATTAAAGTATCTAAGAGTGAGTTGACATATTTTTAGACACATTTTATGACAACAATAAGTTATATCTTGACAAAAAATACCAGCATTTGTATCAATACTGGTATTTTTTTCTTATACTACATTTCTTTAACATCGCTGTTTTCAAAAGTGCAGAAATTAAATTTCAAATCATTCTCTTCCATAACTTCGCTTTTTTCAATCAACTTCCAGTTAGGCTTTGATTCAAGATTGTTGATGTATGTGTCGGCAGGCACTGATTTATCGATTTTTGTAATATATGCTTTATCACAATAATCCATAAGAAGATTATACATACTTGCGCCTCCGCATAGCCAAACAGAGTCTTTGTCGAAACTTTTAATTGTATCAAATAATTCGTTCAAATTTCTTACGACTATTGCATTTTCGTCATGGAAATTGGGGTCGTCACTTAAGACTATATTTGTCCTCTTTGGCAAAGGTCTTTTTGGAAAAGATTTGTACGTTCGCTCTCCCACAACAATTACATTATTAAGAGTCTTTTCTTTAAAGAACTTCATATCTGTAGGAAGGCTAAAAAGTAGGTCGTTGTCTTTGCCAATCGCATAGTCTTTGGATACTGCAACTATTAGATTCATGTTTTTCTCCTTATTATTTATTTAAATTAATTGTCATGTTGTGTCGAAAATTGTTGATAAACTATTATAAACCTTCATAAACTCTTTGATAAATAATCTAAACTTCTAAATTTTAGTTAATGAATTGTTTAAATCAATAAGAATTTAAATCGCAACTTCTATATCATATTTTTTGTCGTTAAATTTGTAGTCCTCAAATGTGAAATCTTCTTCTGTAAATTTGTAGAAGTCTGTGACATTTTTGTTCATAACAAATTTTGGGGCAGGGTATTGCTCATGCTCAATAATTTCTTTGATTAGCGGAATGTGTCTGTCATAGATATGTGCATCTGCAATTACATGAACCAATTTTCCAACCTTTAGTCCAGAGCATTGTGCAAACATGTGTACCAGCACTGCGTATTGGCAAACATTCCAGTTGTTAGCAGTTAGCATATCTTGACTTCTTTGGTTAAGAATTGCATTAAGTTTGTCTCCAGTTACATTAAAAGTCATAGAATATGCACAAGGATATAACCCCATTTCGGACAAATCATGGTGGTTATATAGGTTGGTCATAATTCTTCTAGAAGTTGGATTGGTCTTTAGGTCAAATAGAACTCTGTCTACTTGGTCAAACATTCCTTCTTTGTACTTGTGTTTCACTCCCAACTGATAACCATAAGCTTTGCCTATGCTTCCGTTTTCATCAGCCCAGCTGTCCCAAATATGACTCTTTAAATCTTTAATATTGTTGCTCTTTTTCTGCCAAATCCAAAGAAGCTCATTGATAGCGCTCTTATAAGCTGTTCTTCTAACTGTAATTATTGGAAATTCTTTCTCCAAATCATATTCGTTCACAATACAAAATTTCTTAATTGTATGAGCTGGAGTGCCATCTTTCCATCTAGGTCTAACTGGTCTGTCTGTATCCCAAACTCCATTTTCTAATATATCCTTAACATTTTGAACAAAAACTTTATCTGCGTAACTCATTTTTTTAAAACCTCTCTGTTTAATTAATCCTTAATTTGACCGCTAGGTCATTATCATGTTGCGAAGCAACTATCATGTCCCGTAGGGACTATCATTGTCACTTCAGGTGGCTTATTATGTGATTGTTAACGAGCCTTAATTTTGGTTTTCATGCAAAATTAGAGTATTCTCCATAAGGCAAGCAACGGTCAGTGGCCCAACTCCGCCCGGAACAGGGGTGATATAGGAAGCAAAATCTTTGCAGTCCTCAAAGTTCACATCGCCTTTAAGTCCCTCTTCTGTTCTGTTAATGCCTACATCAATAACAACAGCACCGTCTTTTAGATAACTTCTATCCACCATTTCACTTTTTCCAATTGCAACGACTAAGATATCCGCTCTTCTGCAAACTTCTTTTAAGTCTTTAGTTTTGCTATGGCAAATTGTGACAGTCGCGTTCTTTTGCTCTAGAAGATTAGCTACACTTTTTCCCACAAGTAGACTTCGCCCAATCACAACTGCGTTTTTGCCCGACACCTCAATATTTTCCTCTTCTAGTATCCGCATTATTCCGGTAGCAGTGCAGGGTGCAATTAGTGGCTTGGCACTAAATAATTTGCCTAAATTCTCAAAAGTCAAGCAGTCAACATCTTTTTGAGGCAAAATTCTATTAGTCGCCCTTACATCATCTAAGTGTTTAGGTAGTGGTAATTGTAGTAATATTCCAGAAACTGAATTATCCACATTTAGAGCGTCGATTGTGGAAAAAAGCTCTTCTTCTGTTACATCTTCTTTAAGTCTCACAATTTTGGAATTAAATCCGCAAGCAAGGCATGATTTTTCTTTAGATGCGACATACACTTCACTTGCCTTGTTGCCCTCTACAATAATGCACGCAAGAGTGGGCTTGACTTCCATTTTCTCTATTTTTTGCCTAACTTCTTCCTTAATTTTGTTAGCCAACGCTTTGCCATCAATAATCTTTGGCATATGTCTCCCTCCCATAATCTTTACTTATTCATTAAAACACAAAACAAATCTTTTCTCCAAACCATTTTGTTGTCTTTCCTAATTTCTTCATTTTCTAAAAACATATAAATATGTTTTGGAGATTTGGCGTAAATATTGTATACTTATAGCGTTATATATGTAGTTTTTAGTCAAAAAAGGCAAGTCGGGACAAGTGAAGGAATTTGTAAATAAACTTTTTAGTGACGATATGGATAATATTTGCAAAAGTTCTAGGACTAAGAGGACTTTTCTTTCTTTTGGCTTGATGATTGCGTGGGTGAGTGTTATTGCCGTGATTTTTCTTCTTAGCCTTCTTGGACTAAACAAGATATTTGGCGTTGTGGTTGACAGAGATGTTTTAGTTCCTGTCATTATTGTTTTGGAACTATATATCCTGTTTAAGACTGCAATGAAGGATATTCCACAAATATTTAGCATTGATGATGTTAATGATATCACGTGTAACTATACTTTAAGATCTTATTCTACAAAACTAGTTTCTGTATTCAAAGGAGTAATCAAGAGTCAAATATTCTTGGTTGTTCCTTTCTTTGTTTCTTACGCGATTATTAGAAGTGCAGATTTGATGTTTTACTTCAATTGTATAGTTGCTATTATCTCAATTGGAGCAATTACTTCTATTTGGGCACTTCTAGTGTATGGGGCGGTTAGTATCTTTAGGAGACACTCAACTAAATTTTCCCGTACTAAAGAAATTCTGCTAATCTCTGCATTTTTGATTACCTCCATAATTGGTGTGATGACTAGCAAAGGCGTATCTTTTGAGTCGTTGCTATTTAATATTATGGATATCTTCAAGCAAGCGATTTTCTTATTCCAAACCTTTGCTTTTAGCATTAATAGCCATATTATATTTATGGTTAATATTGTTGCACTTTTCCTAGTAGCAAGAGGAATTGTTGCACTAATTTTCCACTTTGTTCGTATTAATTCCTATGACTTTGACTTGGTTGTTACTAAGCCAAAATATATTGTCGCTAACAATCCTCTAAAGATAGAAAATTGTATCTTAAGGTCTTGTTTGGCACGAAGCCCAACGGAATAAGATTCGCGACGAATTAGCTTATTTTAGTATAATTTTTGTTATATATAACAAACTAAATTCAAGAGAGGAAAATATTATGATTTATGCAATTATGCCTGTGGTGATTATTGCATTAGTGCTACTTATGATTTTGTGGCAGAGAACCTTCCCTCGCGAAGAGAAATTGTTTGTCAAGATTTTGGCAGGTGTTTATATAGCTTTCTATATTTTCAGATTATGTCACTATGATGTTTTTGATGATATTGTTGGGTTAAAGAGTGATTATATGTCAGAGGGCATGGTTACAATGACAATGATACTTAGATGTTTCACTAATGTTTGTTGCCTAATTACCGCTATAGAGCCTTTTAGGTCTCTCAAAACCACCAAAAACTTACTTGCAACCTTCGTTCCACTTGTTGTAATTGCTAATATCATTTTGTTAAAACAAAACATTCTAGCACTTACAGGGGAGTTTGCTTTCGATAACATCAGAAGCATTTGCTTTGTTGTTGAATTAGTACTAATGGGTGCAATTTCACTATATTATTTATACAAATTCATTCTTAACTTTGAGAGTAGAAGAAAGACATTTAATTTCCAAAATTATTTCTTAATAATTCTTGCACTTGTTGTGGCTTCTCTTCCAGTTTCGTTCTTTGAAGTGTTATTTGGACATTTTGGAGAGGAGGCAAGTGGGTTTAATTTAACTCATAGATCAGTGCTTTATATATCTATAATTATCCCAATAGTTATATACTTCATCTTTAGGAAGAAGAATGTAGAAACTTGCAGGACAATGCTAATATATCTAGCAACTGCATGCGTTGCGACATTCTGCTACACAATAAATGTTGCTGACCTTAACTGGACAAATCTTCCATTGCATCTTTGCAATACTGGAGTGTTCTTGATATTTATTGCCTATGTATTTAACATCAAAAGCGTATATTACTTTACATTCTTTGTAAATGTAATTGGAGCGTTATTTGCCATGTTTGTTCCCGATGCTTCTGATGCGTTATTCTTATCTGGCAATATTAGGTTCTGGTATAACCACATATACGTATTCTTCCTACCAATTCTTGGAATGGTTCTAAGAGTATATCCAAGACCAAACCTAAAGATGATGAAAGGGGCTATTGGAATATTTACTATATACTTTGTCTTAATGGTTATAGCTAACTCATGGATTAACACTTTTGACTCAGTAGACTATTTCTTCTTACAAGGAAATGTTATATCTAAGCATGCACAGTTTCTAACAGATATCCAAAGAAACTTTGTCTTGACTTTGGATATAGGAGGTGTTGCGTACAAGACCTTCTGGCTATACGATATAGTTATATATTTCGGATACATAGCACTTCTGTTTATAATCTGGATATTCTACGAATGGCTCTTTAGAGTACAAGACCACTACTCAAGACTAGCTGAACTAGAAAGAATGGATATGCTAGATCTAAGACATCTGAAGAAAGAATTAGACGGCGACTTAACTAAACCAATTAACCCAAGAGGAAAGAATATGATAAAAATATCCCATTTTACAAAAATATATGCAGGCAACACCAAGAAAGCAGTGGACGACTTCTCTCTTACTGTAAAAACCGGTCAAGTATTTGGCTTCATTGGTCACAACGGTGCGGGTAAGAGTACACTAATTAAGAGCTTGGTTGGAATCCAAAGTATCACTGACGGTAAGATTGAGGTTTGTGGCTATGATATAACCAAACAACCTTTGCAAGCCAAACTTAATATTGGCTATGTATCAGACAACCACGCTGTGTACGAAAGATTAACTGGCAGAGAATATATCAACTATGTTGCTGACCTTTATCTAGTAAGCAAGGAAGATAGAGAGGCAAGACTAGACAAGTATTCTAAGATGTTCCACTTAGACAAAGACTTAGATAGAGAAATCAAAGGCTACTCACATGGAATGAAGCAAAAGCTGGTTGTAATTGCGTCAATCATTCATGACCCAAAAGTTTGGGTGCTAGACGAACCGCTAACTGGACTTGACCCAGTAAGCTCCCATCAGATAAAAACTCTAATGAGGGATATGGCAGATAGGGGACATATAGTATTCTTCTCAAGCCACGTAATCGAAGTATTAGAGAAACTTTGCGACAGAGTTGCAATTATCAAACAAGGCAAGCTTATTGGTGAATACAGTAGCGAAGAGATTAAGAAAAAGAGAATGTCACTAGAGGACATTTACCTAGACTCTGCTGATGAAGAAGTATCAGAGGATTTGAAGAAATTAGTTGTGACTGGCAGTGAAGCAAAAGCAGAGTAAATAATCAATTGTAAAGAGGAAAAAATATGTTTCAAAGGATTAAAATACTAACCCTCTTGCAATTGGGAGGGCGAAAAAAAAGACTAACCCACACACGCAAACAAGCAATTGCTAATGTTCTTATTAAGTGTTTGTCTATTGTTGCAATCACTGTTGTGCTATATTTGATACTTAATTTAATTAAACAAACTTTACATTTTCCAATTAATAAGTCTGTTCTTACATTTTTATTGTTTGTGTCACAGTACATTGGTATAATTACTTGTACGTGGTCGCTTATGACTATTTTATATAATAGTAAAGATAATGCTATTTTGCTTTCGTATCCAGCTAATCATAATGAAGTGTTTGTTAGCAAATTAGTTGTTGCTTACCTAAACGAATTTAATAAGAATCTATATTTCTTATTGCCATTATTCTTAAGTTTTGGAGTGCTTAACAGTGAGGGGATTGGATATTTCTTAACAAGTATTGTTATGCTGTTTATTATTCCAATATTTCCAGTATTTATAGGGGCACTTTTGTCAATTCCAATTAGCTATATCAAGAAATTGCTGCAAAGATTCCCATGGTTATATGCAATATTAATTATTGGACTTATAGTAGGAATACTATTTATAGTTATAACTATAGTTGATGCTATACCAAAGCCACTTAGACTTGTTGCTATATATAATAAATTTATCAATACCTTTCTGACCTTCGTTGCATCGGCTAACAAGTTTGGACTATTTTATAACTTTATAACAGATATAATGTACAATATTAATGTTTGGCTTAACTTGTTATGGTTACTGTTGATTATAGTAGGAATAGTTCTGCTTACTAATTACATATCAATGCCACTTTACTTCAATCTGGCAAGTAAATCTGGCGAACATTCAACTAAGGCAAAAACTGTACGTTCCAAATCTGGCAAGCAAAGAAAGACTCTTCTTGCTTTTATGATAAAAGAATTGAAGTTGACATTAAGAAACTTTAACAAAGTGCTAAATGACTATACTCTTATAATTGCCATGCCCATTATCCTTTATATAATGAACGCAGCTTTTAGTGCAATTATGTTGTCTGAACTTGGTGAATGTATGGTTGCTGGTGTAAACCTTCTAGTGGGATTATCATTAGTTTCTGCTTGTAATACTCAGAGCGCAACAGCAATCACAGTTGAGGGTAGCGAATTTGTACTTCTTAAGACAGCACCATCAAAGACATCTAACATGGTGTGGGCAAAAATAATTGTTAACTTTATTGTAAGTACAGTATTTATATTACTTAGTTCATCCTTACTGAGTATTTCTACTTCAATCACAATCCCATTTATTTGGGAGACTTGTGCTATCATGATACTTATTAACTGGTCACATATTATTTGGTCGTTCCAGTTAGATTTACTTAACCCAAAACTAAGGGATTATGCAGAAACAGGCAAAGTTGATGGAAATACAAATGCCAACAAATCTGTTATGCTTGGACTATTTATGGCACTAATAGTGGGGTTTGTTACAATACTACTTTTACACGAATCAATTGAGGTGGGTTGGTACAAGCTAGTGTTTGTTGCGATTGCGTTTCTTATACTTAGACTATTCTTATTCGTTAAGAATTTGCGTGTATTTTTCAAAAGGATAGAATACTAAGGAGGTGTGTTGCTTATGAGTAAAAAATTATCATTAATTTTGGCAATTGTTATAGCACTTCTAGGGATTGTGTTTGTATCAGTTTTTGGCAAACTCCCTGAGTATTTAATACCTAAAGTATACATGCAGAAACTATATTTTAGTGATAGCGAAATTGAAATAACAAAATCAGGAAATAAAGTTTTGTATTTCGCGATTTCATATAATAACTTAGTTATCAACTTAGACGATATGGTTGTCTATGAACCAAACGATACAACAGATATATCTGTTACATATACACTTGACGATTATTCAATAGCTTCTGTTACAAGTACAGGACTACTTGTGTTTGAAGAAAGTGTAATTACTACATTTATTAAATTAGAAGTTACCGTTACTTCCAAAGATGGAAGTAATTTGAAAGATAAATTAATTATTCAGAATGAAAATATCAAAGGTTCTTTTGAAGAAAGTTACCCTAATTTTGAATTCTAATAAATTTTTAGGAGAGAAAAATGAAAAAATTTAAAAAAATTTTAGCAACTTCAGCATTGCTTGTTGGAGCAACAATTGGTGCGACTGCTTGTGGCGAAATTTATATATCATTTGACACTGGAAATGCTGGGACTTTGGCTGATATTGAGTACAACAAAGACAGTTTTCAAGAAGATGTTGAAAAGACCGTTTCTATGTTGTCCAAACCAGGCTATAAAGTAGCAGGAGTTTATTTAGATGAAGATTTTACTAAACCTTTAACAGATATTGGAAGTAAAGTTAAAGAAGATTTTACAATTTATGTTAAATGGGAGTTGGCAGATATTGCTATTAAGTATGATGCTAATACTGGTAGTGGTAGTATTGCTGACCAATATATCACCTATACTCAAACAGGATTAATTTCTACAAATTTGACAAGCATAACTAAGACAGGTTATTCTCTTGTTGGTTGGAATACTAAAGCTGACGGAACAGGTACAACTTATAGTCCAGGTCAAGAGTTTACCATGAATAGCGTAACCCCAGTTACTCTATATGCAATGTGGTCAGCTAATAGTTATAGCGTTGTATATGATAGAAATGCAGAGTCTGCAATTGGTAATGCAATTGCTTCTTCTCATGTTTATAACGAAAATTTTGAGATTACTAATAAAGAATACACAAGAAAAGGTTATACCTTTACAGGTTGGAACACCAAGGCTGATGGAACAGGCACGACCTATGAGGCGGGCGATACAGTTAGACTTTCTACAACTGGCTTAACTTTATATGCAATGTGGTCAGCTAATAGCTATACAGTGTCTTTTGCAAAAGGTGGAGAAGATATTGTTGGTGACCAGATTGCTAGTATGACAGTTTCATATGATAGTAAGATAATTATTCCAGAAGAAGAATATTCAAGGTCTGGATATAGCTTTGCTGGTTGGAGAATTGAGGCAAGTGGAGATACCTTGACTCATGGAATGCAGGTAGACATGACATTTGACTCTAACATCACCCTTTATCCAGTTTGGACAATTTCTAACTTGCCAGATGGCTATAATCCAGCAAGTATTGAAGATATGTTTGTTGATTATGTAGAAAGTGGCAATACTTACGAGTATGCTATGATTAAAGGTAAGACATATACTTTGCCTGATGTTGTAACAATTGTATCTGTAACAGATACTAATGTTGCTACTATTTCTGGTAATCAATTAACAATTAATTCTACAGGAACATTTACATTAAGACTAGCAAGGACTTCTGATATCAACGATATTTGGGATTTCAAAGTTATTGCGAAAGACAATGCGTATACAATTAGTTATTTTGAGTCAGATGGCGTAAGTGATGTTAACAATGTTAAATGGCCTAATCACTTAGATACTTCTAGACTTGAATATACATTTGGCTCAGCAAAGAATATACCTAGTCTTATTCAGAAAGGTTATACTTTTAACGGTTGGAAGTTGATAGAACCAGCGTTCATTGGCGGTGAATGGTTGCCAGCTAACACTCTTCTTTCTAGTGATAGCAATACAAAGTTGGTTACAATCCCAGATAATACTTTAGGAAATCTTAAGCTTAAAGCAGATTTCACAATTAATCATAATGAGATTAAATTCTATAACGGCACACAACTTATTGCTACACTTGACGGTGATTATGGAACTGTTTGGACAGAATGTGTTGGTTATACTGGAACTCAAACTTTAATTGATAATATGATTAATAACGCACCAGAGGGTAAAATGTTTGCTGGTTGGTACACAAGCAATACTGACTTTAGTGATAATAATAAGTTTGCAGGCGTTGTGTATGATACAAACAAAGATGTTTATGCAAGATTTGTAGATATGCCAGCGACTCCTACTGATTTGTCTTGTTCTAGCGAAAGCTTAATAACTTGGTCAGATGCTCTCTATTATGAGGGAGTAGATGTTAAGTACGAATTATATATTAATAGCGAACTGATATCTAATGTTGATTTAAACTCTATTGATGCAAGTCTAAAGATGACAAATAAGGGCGATTATAATATCAAAGTAAGAACAGTTTATTCTATCTCAAATACTAATATTTCCTTTAGTAATACCCAGTATAGTGATTACGCAACTTTGCTTCTTACTAAGACTTCAGGCAACTCAGGTTCTGGAATGATTGAGGTTGTTGATAGTCTAGGTGAAACTGTTAAAAGAGTAATGTTTAATGGTATGACATATCAGTTCGATTACGAATCTGCCTATGCGAATATGGCATTTACAATTGGTAATCAATCAGTAGATGGGCTTGCAGCTCTTACAACAACAACTAATAGTGATGGAAGTGTTAGCTGTAAGCTTGTTATTGACGATGAGAAAACAGGAACTTTTGAATTGTATCAGAATGGTACAACAAGACTTATGGAAGTTGTTGAGAATATCTCTCAAATTAATGTAGGTGATTCTTACAAAAATTATGTCAATGTTATCAATTCATATAATTCAGATGATACTACAGATGATATGTTTATGGACAAAGAATCTGTTACAGTGTCTAATGATTATTTGGTTGGAACAGAAAATGCGTTTATATTTGATATCAATTTATACAACACTAAGTTGATCCAAAACTCAACTACATATAATTTTGCTAGTGAAGAGTATCTTAAATATGTCTTTGAGGTAGAGGATAGTGAAGGTAATTGGATTAGTGCAGATACTGCATATTATAACCCTTCAACCAACACTATAGTTAGCGAAGTTGTAAGTGGTGGAATATCTTGTAAGCCAGTAAGAAATGGTGCAGAAATCCAATTCCCAACAGAACTTGGTCAATACGGAGTTAGATATAAGGCAACAATTTATTTGATTTATTCAAGAAGCGGAAACAATCCAACATCTTTTGATATCAATAACTTAGATTTGAGTCAATTTAAAGATAAGGCAGAATATTATATTACTCTTAATTCAGGTTATAACGTGTATACAAACTCTCAATTAAAGACTGCTTATGCTGACTTTACTAAACATATTATTAATGTTCATAGGGACATTGTTGCAGAGTTAGATGAACATCAAATGCAAGCCGATGGGTCTCCAATTAATACTCAAAGTAGTCATATTTATGACAGCAATGCAGATCCAGAAACTTACAACAATGCAACCACTGATGGTGAATATAAGACAGATGGAAATATTTACAAAAGAGCAAGTAGGTCAGTTAAAGAAGATAAAATTGTTATTAACGGAAACTTCTGTAGTATCGACGCTACAGGTGTTAAATTAGTAAGCTTTGAATATAACCAAAATGAAACTGCAGATTGTGATTTGGGTGTAAATCATCAATGTGGATATCAGGTAGGAACTGGTAGCAAGTTCTTAAGAGCCCAAACAGGAATATTTAGGTATCAATGCCCATATTCAGAAGATGGTGTGACTAATAAAAATGTTTGTATCTTTAATAATTTGAATATTATTGGAAACAAATCAACTGCAGTATTGTCAGAAACAGCCACTACAGAAGAGATAACAGCCAAAGAACAAGCAGATTCTGCTTCACTAGTTGGAATTTATTGTGAAAATAGTAATGTTATTGTTAACAACACAAATATTATGCATACAAATATTGGTATTAGACAAGATAGTGCATATGTTACTAACTGGGGCTGGTTTGGGTCTGCAGAATGTAACTATGTTAACATTGAAGATACTTATTCTGAAGCAATATATGGTTGGAATGGTAAGAAAACAACTTTCTTAAATAGTAAAGTAACAAACTGCGGTGCTATTGCAATAAGACTAGATGATACTCACGGTACTAATCCAACTGTAATCATTGATAAACACTCAGATATAGAAAATTATATGACAGGTGAAGAGTCTTGGTTTACAAACTGGGGAAAAAGTGAGCTTGCTACAGGAATGAAAGGACTACTTCAACCAACCCTTAACTCATTTGGCGCAAGTGCCCTTAAGTCTATTGATGGAAAAAACCAATATATTAACTTAATATTTACATATTTACCATCAGAAATGGAAGAGGGTGAAGTATATGTCTGCTCATCTAACATGGGGGGTACTAAAGTTATTTGCGACAAAGACGACTCAAGAGTTATAGGATATGTTTATGATGAGAATGGAAATGTTATAGCAGGGTACTTTATGCAAGATTCTGTTACAACTACAAGAACTTTGCAAGACGTTCAGGCAGATGACCGTTCTATGAAGGGAATGTATGCGTTTACTCAAAGTTTTGCAAATACAGTCGATCAGTTTAAAGCAATTCAAGGTGCGTTCTCTTATATCTCATCTGATTTAAGCAGTAATGGTGAAAATTCTGCAACAATTAAATATACTTCTAACGCGATTGCATATGATGCTGTTAAGAGACTATGTGAAGCGAATAATGTTGCAAGAATTAGCGAAGAGGTATTTAATGGATTGGCTAATTACGCTATTGCTAATAACTTAACCAACCTTGACCCAAATAATGCTATTAGTTATCTTGCTACTGAAGGTATTATTGCTCCAGAAGAAGAAGGAAGTGAGAAAGTTCAAAAGCAATTACTTGTGCTTTGGAATAATTTAAATACTAAGATTGGTCAACTAAATCTTGGTTATTCCGATACAATTCTTAATATGTTTAGTGATTATTCTATTATGGAGCTAAAAGTTAATGGTTATTGCCAGGATGCCAAAAATAACAATTTGGAATTATATGACTATTCTACTTATAAATATTCAATGTTTACTGCAGAATTTATAGCCAAATTTGGTGATTTAGATATGGAAACAACAACTCTTGCAGCCAAGATTGGTACGGTTATTCAGGGTTCATCTGCTTATACTGAGGAAGCGCTTGTCGGAGCTACAGGATTAACCTTAGAACAAGTTAAATATATCAAGGCTTGCATGAATGATGGTTATTTAGGTGTTAGAGATGAATTGGTTATAAGTCTTGTTGAAGAATTAAAATATATCCAAACTGCTGAGTATGGTGGAACTTCTCTAATGAATTATGTAGCTTCATTAGCAGGAGAAGATACAGATAAACAAACTGCACTAATTGGTCAATTTGTGCTTTATAGAATAGGAGTATCCGTTAATAATAACGAAGACAGACTTCTAGAGGTTATAATGCCAATGGCTAACGAAGGAAACTATGCGCCATTATTAGTGTTTGTAACCACAGGAACATTGACTGATGATTTAGACCCTACAACTAATACTGATGATTGGTTGTATAGTTAATAACTATACTAAAACAAAAAAATAACTAGTTGATTTCAACTAGTTATTTTTTAGCTCTCATCTACCACATTCAAGTTAAGAATAAAGATTATATCTTGCATAAAGTTGGAGTCAGCATCAACATTAAGCATATATTCCCTCCACTCTTTGTAACAAAGCCTGCCAAACTTTTTCCTTAAGCTAAACATATCTATATCGTTTGCTTTAGCGTAGTTAATAGCGTCTGCAAATCTCTCTGTAACCTGAATTTTTATTGCGTCTTTTAAGTTATCGCTTAGCTGGGAATTGACTAATGATACAGAGTCTAAAGTGTAGTTCTCATCAGCATTGATTTCCACTAATTTACACTCCAAATTTAAGTCAACTTGGCATACTGGATAGCCATTTACAAAGTTATAATTATACATTATCTCTTTGCCTTTAATCCTGCAAGTGAAGTTTGCTTTTCCGGTGTATTCGGTCTCAATACCTTTAAGTTGAATGGAATTGTTCTCCACTTTGGAACTTAAAATATTATATATTTCTGATTGCTCTCTATTCAGTTTGTCAATCATTTTGCCTCTAAAGAATATTGCAGTTGTTCCGTCAAACTCAATCTCCGCCTTGGTTTCACCCATGCTACTGGTGGAAAGGTAAGAATCACTATTTTCTCCAGAATTGTTTGATGAAGTGTTTTCGCTTGCTGTATTACTGCTTCCCTCATTAGAATCTGTCGATCCACTACCACTACCACTTCCGCTAGAACTTCCTTCGCTAGAAGGTTTCTCTTTGACATTAATTACTGGCATAAAACTTGTACTGCTTTCGTCCAAGTACTCCATATAGAACTTTTCCAAATTCATATCTGCAGTAAAGATATTAGTTGAGTTGTATGTCAGAATATCCATTAGTGATAGTGATAGGGTGTTAGATTCGTCAATATGTGCTTCAAGTAGCTTTTTTGGATTTTCGCTAGCAATGAGCATAGCGTTAGTGGTCAAATCGTTTGTTCTGATAAATGAGTCTAAGTATTTAAGAGCATTGTCTTTGGCAATAGTTTCTGAAATAATTATCACTTGGCAGTGCGGAAAGCCTACTTGCTTGCCAATCTTGGTTTGTATGTCTGTAATACATTCTGAAACATTAGCACCAGTAGAGGAGACTAAAGCATAGTTTTTGTCCAGACTGCTAGAGGACTGTGGGGTTATGAACATAATGCTTAATTCAAATTGCTTATCTTCTGGATTATCCTCTAACTTGTCTAGTCCTACCATTACAGTGACTGCGATGTTGTCACTTTCCGCTTGCTTGTATATGACCGATGGGAACATTATTACAATTAGAATTAGAATACCAAAAAATATAGGGCTTCTAATTAGTTTGGGAAGAAAGTCGAACATAAGACTTATTCCTCCTTTTTTGTTTCAGACAGGCAAGCAGAAGTAGTATAGGTATTCCCACTTGGACTATTGTTGCAAAAATACCAAACTCATAACTAAGAAGAGCTTGTACAAGAGTTTGGATTGGTACTCCAGGTATAACGTATGCAATTGTAAGAATTAACACTACAAAGACAGAACTTGTTTTTGGATTTTTGAAAGCAATAATATGGTTGAGAGTGCTTTTGCTTGAAAATGCATACATAACCATTTGGATAACTAAAGTGATTGTCCAACTAAATACGGCTATCCACTCTAACCTACTTACAGTGGAAGAAAAGTCGATATACAAAGATAGGTCAGCGATTGCTAAACTTTGATTGGTTGCTGTGTAGCCAAATGCACAAAGAAAAACAATAAATAAGTTAAATACTGTGTTGATGCCCATTAGAGCGTACATTGTAATCTTCTTATTGGTGTTGTCAGTATATTTAACATTACCCATAAGAAGAATAAGTATCATGTAGTCGCCAAAAGCAAAAGAACATCTAAGACCAGTGCTTGCAACAGGACCAATACCATTAGGAAGGAAAGGAAGAACTCTAGTTAAATCCATATTAAAAGAACTAATAAGAAGAACAAAGTTGATACTTATAAATATTAGCCAGAACACAACTTCTCCACATCTTCCAAAAGTACGTATTTTCTTATTTAAGACGAAGTATATAAAGAATATTGTAGCAATTAAGAAATACACCCAGTTTAAGTTGTCATAGACTACTTGCACAAAGAAGTTATAGGTGGACTTCATTAAGAGAAAGGTTTTGATTATAAAATAAAGAAATACTATTATAAAAACAATCTTTGCACATATTTTGCCAATAAAGTTAGTGATTATGTCAAAAAATGTCATATCTGGATTTTGCTTCATTACCCATAGGTAACTTAAAAGTATAAGGAAATCAAAGAGCATTGCCATGAGAACAGTGACATATCCGCTTGTGCCTGCATAGAAATAAAGTACCGCAGGAAAGACTACCGCCTTAAGCGATATTACCGATAAAAAAGTTATTATGCCTGCTTGTTTGCTAGATAGTTTTTCCATTTATTTTTGCCTTTTTGTATTTTTGTTAGGGATACTCTTTGGCCGTGTTTTTAATTTGGTCAAATCAGATTTTATTAGATAATCTTTCAAGTCGTTTTTGACTGATGGGGAAAGCGGTGCTAAGTATGGTGCGCCATACGCATCAAAGTCGTTGAAATAGAATATTACAAACATTGTCCCCAAAGCTATTCCATAGAATCCTAGTAATCCGCCTGCTAGTGTAAATAGAAGTCTGGTTAGGGATAGTTGAGGTGCTTGGTCTGGGATTATGTATAGAGCGATACTACTAAGTGCTACAACCATAACAGCGGGAGGAGAAACAACCCCTGCTTTGACTGCTGTGTCTCCAAGTATTAAAGCTCCCACAATACTCATCGCTTGTCCCAAGTATCTTGGCATTCTTAGACTTGCCTCATAAAGTATCTCAAATAGAATCAGCACAAAGAGTAGCTCCAGTAGTGGTGTTAGGGGCAGACCTTGAGTGGTGTTAAGTATCGTTATTAGATATTTAAGAGGAATAACTTTGTAATGGTGTAACTCTATTGCGATATATAGGCCGGGAAGAAGTACTGTTATAAATAAACTAACAAGTCGTACAATCCTAACCATTGTGACATGGGTTCTTTCACTATAATAATCGTTGCTACTTTGCAAATCTTCAAATAGTATAAAAGGTAAGGTCAAAGCAATTGGGCTTCCGTCAACTAAGATTGCGACTCTACCTTCCAAAATTTTGGCAGAGACAACATCAGGCTTTTCGCTAATTCCAACTTGCTTGAAAATACTTGTTTTTCTAGTCTCAAGAAATTGACTTATGTAATAAGAGTCGATTATCCCGTCGATGTCTATTGATTTAATTTTTTCTTCAATTTCCTTAACGACACTATCGTCTGCAATTCCGTCGATATAAAGAAGTGCAACAGAGGTCTGTGTGTGCTTGCCTACTTTCAAGTTAATTGTTTTCAAATCTTTGGTTTGTAATATATTCTTAATAGTGCCAAGATTGGTCTTTAAATTCTCAACCAGTCCTCCACGAGGACCTTTGATAACCGCACTAGTAGGGGGTTCTGCAATACTTCTTTCTTTGTGTTTGTCTGACTGCAAACTAATTACTTTAGTTTCGTTATCTATTAGTATTATAGCTTTGCCTTTAAGAAGTTCAGATGTGATTTCTCTCAAATCTTCTTCCGTAGACATTTCGCTGAAGTAAAGAATATTTTTTTGTAGCGTATCTATTACTTTTGTTTTGCTGTCATAACCAGTGTAGTTAAGAATTGGGGCGATTACTAACTTTCCTATATTCTCAGCATCACTAAGCCCTAGTATGTAGAATATAGCAAACTTATGCTTCCCTACTTCTAACTCACGAAGAATTAAATCTTCTCTGTTGTTTAATTCCTCTTTGATTAAATTAACATTTTTCTTATAACTACGAAACAATTTTTCCATAATTATAGTGTTTGGAATAACTTAGTATTTATGCAAGATAATGTACAAAAAAAACACTTAAATGAAAATTTAAATTTAAGTGTTATGTTTGAAATTTATTTACTATTGATTTTTATTTAGAATATTTGATTAATTCATACAATTTACCAAAAAGTCTTGCTTTTTTGACAATATCATATGAAATTCTGGAATTTGCCCTACAAATCACTTCGCCGTTATTAGAAGTTATAGCTTTGGTGCATATTCTGTCAATGAGAATAGAGGTGTCAGAAAGTTGTGGTTTTGTAAGGAATGGATTGGCTTTTATTTTGGATTCTTCCTTGTCTAGTGAGGTTGTGGGAGACGCTACCTTAACAGTAATATTTTCAAGTCTTGCTTTTGGCTTTGGAACACTTCTTGGTCTGCAATTGGATATCTTTATATTTAGGCTCTCATCGTTTACTAAGCAGATGTCTTTAGAAATATTAAATATTCTTGCTTTATCGAAAGTGTTATCGCAAGTCTCAAAATTTATTAGATTAAACTTGTCGTCAAAATTTAAGTTTGTAATTTCTCCACATTTCTTCCCTGTTACTGTATACACTTCAAGCCCAAGAAAATTGTTGCAATTGGCTAGCGTTAGTTCCATATTTTCTTTCATAACCACAAAGCTGGAATTTTTGATAATAATACTATCATTAGCATAAGATTTAATGTGTTTGCTCTCAAGTATATATTTCCCTAACTTGGAGGATAGCTCCAAAAACCTAAGCTTATATTTATTGGATATATATAAATTTGTAACAACGCCCAAATCTTCACAACTATATAAGCTAAATACTTTTTTTCCAATTAAACTCTTATCATCAATCATAAATTATTTACCTCACGATTAATATAGTATATTATGACTTAAATATTTTTAATGATTAAATACTAAATATTGAAAGGTAAATATTTGTAAATATTTGTAAATAATGTTAAAATTACAAAAAAAAACTTAGAGATTGTGAAAAATGGGATTAATTGCAAAGCTAAAAAAAATGTTTTCTAATAACATAATATATTCATCAGAAAACTTAGGCGATTTTGGTGGGCTTTATTTAGACAACTCAACTAAGCTGAAAGTAGGTTCAAGTATCGTTATAGAAGATAACACAATTGGAGTTGTCGCTTACAAAGGGGAGGTTAGGGACTATATTCATGGCAAAGGCAAATTCAGAGTAGATGAAAGGGATTTGCCACATCTGTTTGAAAAAGCAATAACCAAGAAAAACCCAGAACCCAAAAAAATTAAAGCTGACTTGTATTTTATTAACACAAACCCAATAGAAAAGTTTGGATATTTGGGAGAAAATAGTTTTCTTGTAAGGAGTAAAACGCTAGGCAAAGTTAAGGGCTGTGTGGAAGGAGTTTGTACCGTTCAGCTTGTCAGCGTAAGAAATCTATTTGACTGGCTGTTTTTAATCAAAACAAAATGGAGAGTAGGGGCAATTGAGAGAATTATCTCTAGAGAAATTGGCAACGCAGTAGCTAGAGTTATTGAGAAATCAAAAGTAGATATAGAGGATATAATCTTAAAGAAAGTCAACATCAATGATTGTATTAACACTTTCCTAGAGAATGCTTTTGACGACTTGGGATTTAAGGTTAGCAATGTGGAGCTGATAGGAATTGAATTTGATAAGAAAGTTCAGCCCAAAGTCAACGCTCTGATTATGCAAGAGTACGAAAGAGTAACTAAATCAGAGACTAAGTATATAACTATTGACACGAC
Organism: uncultured Christensenella sp.; assembly: GCA_964630515.1. Classification (GTDB taxonomy): domain Bacteria; phylum Bacillota; class Clostridia; order Christensenellales; family UBA1242; genus UBA11490. The sequence goes on from CAZVVP010000009.1 coordinate 27,052, forward strand.
AGTAGAATAGAAGATGTTTGCAGACGCTCACATGATAAGCCACTTGCAGTGGCAATGATAATCACCGACGGGACATGATAGTTTGTTGTCGCAAACATGATAGCAAGTTAAAACTTGCATTTGACATATTTTACTCAAATTGTCTTGGAAGTAGAAAAAACTTGTGTTAATATATTGTGGATAAAGACTGTATTAATTCACATAGATACACATTGTTTATTACAAAATTTTAAAAAGGGAGAATAAATTTATGGACAAAATTACTAAAGATACATCAATTGGTGATATTGTAGATAATTATGAGGGGGCAAAAGAAATTTTAAGCGGATATGGAATGCACTGTTTTGGTTGCCCAATGAGTAGAATGGAGACACTAGAGGAAGCAAGTAGTGTTCATGGCGTAGATGTTGAGGAAGTTTTAAAAGCTTTGACTGATGCAGGTATGACCAACATTGTTCCTGTTGATGACTCTGAGTACGACGGCGAAACTGACGGTGGAGAAGGTTAGAAATATAAATTTGTAGGAGATTATTTGGTCTTTATGAATCACGATAACACAATTTATCCGATATATTGCGAATATTTTGGGAAGAAAAATGTCTTAATGGACACAATTAGCAAAGTCAAAGCTAATAATATGGACTTGTTTGATAACGAAAAGGTCTATGCTTTGATAGAAATAATGAAACTTTATGCTCTTGCTAAATTTGTCCCTGTTGCTACTGAGTTAAAGAAGAAAGAGATAACTCTAAGAAATTTTGAAACAAAAGAAGAGTTGTTGTTTGATTTTGACAACATTGTATCTCAGAAAGATAATAGTGTTGCTGTGCTTAAAGCTTTAACTTATCAGCCAAAATACTCCAGCCACAAAGACTCATATCGTGCAGTTATGGAAGATTTAAGAAATTACTATCACAAAGATAAAGATTTTGACGATTTGGTTGGTGATATATTGGACAAAAATAATATAGACAGCCTAACAATTGAGAAATCTATGAAGGGTGTCAAGAAATTTTTGAAAGACAACGAAGATGTTATGTTAGGTGAAAAACTAGACAATAATCTTACAAATCTTGTATTTAGTGAAGTCAAAGAAGATTTAGAAGAATATTTGAATTAAAAAAAACGGAAAATTGGCTTTTCCGTTTTTTTTGTTATATTTAAATTAAATTTTTTTATTTTTTATTTTTTATTTTTATTTTTTCGCTCTTCCTATAAGAAAATCTAAAGAAGTGTCAAAATAATCAGCGATTTCTAGTAGGTTAATAGTTTTGGGAACTATTCCAGCTTTCCATCTATAATAATTATACTCACTCATATTCATTTCTCTTAAAGAGCGTGCAATTGAAACTTTGTTAATTTTTAACAAATAATTATAGTTGTCAATAAAAGCGTTATTGTTTGTGTTTGTATTAGTGTAATTATCGCTTCTTCCAAACAAATAATCCAAAGAGCAATTAAAATAGTCAGCTAATCTAATTGCAATATCAAGTTGAGGAAAATAATTATCATTGAAATAACCATTAATAGTTGTAGAACTTACCTTAATCGCATTTGCAAGTTTTAATCTGTTAATATTATTTTCAATAATTAACTCATTTAATCTCTCTTGAAAATTATTCATTTTTATCCTCCTAGCATAGTTTCGACAAAAAACTACAAAAGAACCCTCATTTCTCTTTATATTTCTAACAAATAATCTATTATTTATGTTGAATTAGAGAGTCGTGAGGGTGTACAATAAATATGTGGATAAAAGGAGGTGTCTATTTATGCTGAATTCAGTTGTTTCATGTTTTAATTTAGAAATTTCTAATCATATAAAAATAAAAGACGAATCATTATATATTTATTTAGATAATGATAAAATTTCAAAACTAACTATAAAAAAGTAGTCTAGGCAAGACTACAAGAAAGAGGAGGAAAATTATGAGAAGTGAAGAATATGTTTTATCACATAATTTTGGATATGGCTTAGAGTTAGAGTTAAAAGATTTAAATAAACTTTATTTACGAAATATTGAAGATTTGAAAGTATATTTGTTTGAAGTCGTGTTCAAAAATTATATTGATATTAATTGTTTAAAAAATATTCATATAAATTTAGAAATACTTAATTGACATAAAAAAAGCTATCCACTAATTTTAGCGGATAGCTTTTCACTCCCTCTCATACTCAACTTTGCCCATGTAGGTGGTATCCTCTAGTTCTTCTATTTGAGAGTCGACAGAATCATTGTATTCTCTATCAATCGGGATATATTTCAAAGGTAAAATATTCATCTTTACTACAAAGACAATTATGCCAATAAGTAGTATTGATAGTATAAAGGCATTCAAAACTCTTGCGTTCTTTCGCATATATCCTCCGCTCATATTTTTTTGGTAAAAATAAATTAACATATTAGAGAGTTCAAGTCAAATAATTAAAAATACTTTTTTTTAGTTTTTGCTATTTATTTAATTGTATTTTACTAAAAATGTAAATAATAAGGTTAATTACAGTAATATAATTATGATAAAATCATTTTTTTTGATATAATTATTTACGATTTAATTAAGCTAAAGTAGGAGTGAAAATTATGTTAGACAGAAGTGATATTGATTCTAGACTCAAATGGGATTTGGGTAATATATACACTGATGATTCTTTGTGGCAGGAAGATTATAAGAAGTTAGTAGAAATGCTCCCTCAAGTAGAGTCTTACAAAGGAAAACTTGGGGACAAAGATACTTTGCTTAACTTCTATGATTTTTCCAAAGAACAAGATATCTTAATGGACAAAGTTTTGATTTATCCATATCTTAATCACTTGCTTGATGTGGAAAATGACAAATATAACCAAATGCTAGCAAAAGTAGATAATTTGTCACAGGAATTTGCGCTTAAATCTGCCTACATTTTGCCAGAGTTAAACTCTCTTCCTTTAGAGTACTTGGAGAGTTTGCTTAAAGACGAAAGATTCCAACTTCACTGGCTTGGCATTAAAGAGCTTATTAAGAATAAGTCACATATCTTGTCGGAAGAAATGGAAGAAGTTGTAACCAAAGTAGGCAACTTCTCAGGCTCATTTTCAGAAGTGTTTGAAAGCTTCGATTGTGTTGATGCTAAGTTTGGTGATGCACTTGATAGTAAGGGCGAAAGTCATGAGGTGACTAACTCTAATTTTGGCAAACTTATGAAGAGCAACGATAGGATTTTAAGAAAAAATGCCTATGAGAGTTTGTATAGCGAATATAAGTCAAAAAGTAATACTATTGCCAATAACTATATAGGTTCTGTCAAGAAAGACTGGTTTTTTGCAAACGTCTATAAATATTCTAGTGCGCTAGAGCCTGCACTAGAAGGGGACAATTTGACTGAGAAGTTCTATTATAACTTAATAGATAATGTTAATAAACATTTGTATCTTAATCACGAATGGGTTAGGCTTAGAAAGGAAATTTTTGGACTAGACAAGGTTTATCCTTATGATTTGCAAATGCCTATTTCTAAATCTTTAAAGACATATACTTATGAAGAGGCGTGCGATATTGTCTTAAAAGCTTTAAGTGTTCTTGGTCAAGATTATGTGGACAAAATCCTAGAGGCTTTCCATAATAACTGGCTTGATGTGTACCCAACTAAGAACAAAGACACTGGAGGCTCTTGTATTGCTGTATATGGAGTAACTCCAAGAATCCTTCTTAACTTTGAAGGACTATACAGTGATGTCTCTACAATTGCTCATGAAATGGGTCATGCTCTACATCACTACTTCACAGAAGCTACTCAACCTTATGAATACAATCATGTAGGCTTATTCTTAGCTGAGATTGCAAGTACAACAAATGAGGTTTTACTTCTAAAATATATGTATGCGAATGCAAAAGATAGAGATGAGAAACTGTATTTTCTTCAAGAATACATTTCCCTTATCACTGGGGCGATGTTTACTCAAGTAATGTTTAGTGAGTTTGAGGATTTTGCACACAAACTAGTTGAGGCGAAAGAGCCAATAACTAAGGATATCCTACTTAATAAATATAGCGAACTTCAAGCAAAGTATTCAGGAGACTTAGTGGAAAATATAGAGCTTAGAAAATATGGTTGCTTGATGATTCCTCATTTCTATAGAGCATATTATGTTTTTACTTATGCAACAGGTGTTACTTGTGCATTTAACTTTGCAAAGATGTGTCAAGAGGGGGACGACGGGGCAAATAAAGTAAAGAAGTTCTTGTCTAGTGGCACAAACGACTATCCACTAAATATTTTGAAAAGTTGCGGAATTGATTTGGAATCTAGCAAACCTTATGAGATACTATTTGAGGAAATGCAGTGGGCGTTAGATGAGATTAAGAGTTTAATCAAATAACCACTACTAGTTTACTTTTGTAAGGAGAAAAATTAATGAATAAACTAATTGTTATTGAGGGTACAGACTGCTCTGGCAAACAAACCCAAAGCGAACTACTTAAGAAGAATTTAGAAAAGAGAGGTTATATAATTCATCAGACTGGTTACCCTAGATATGATACCCCAACAGGAAGAATTATTGGAGAGTGTTATCTTGGCAAAACAGGAAACGGATTTTTCAAAGAGGGTGCTACTCATGTAGATTCTAAAGTTGCAGGATTATATTATGCTGCGGACAGGCTATATAATATGCCTCAAGTAAATGAAATGCTAGAAACTGGCTCTGTAATTCTTGATAGATATGTGGACTCCAACATGGCTCATCAAGGCGCTAAAGAAGAAAGTAAAGAGTTGAGAGAAAAAACTTACAAGTTCTTCGAAGATTTGGAATATGGATTCTTGGGGCTTCCTAGACCAGATATTAGAGTACTACTTTATATGCCAACAGAATATGCATCTATCTTAAAGCAAGGAAGAGAAGAGGTTGTAGACCAACACGAAAGCGAAGAGGATTATCTAAAAAAAGCAGAGCAATCATATTTAGAGATTGCTGAGAGAAATAATTACAAAGTAATTCCTTGCGTTAAAGATGGTGTGATTAGAACAATTGAGGATATTCAAGAAGAGTTACTTACATATGTTGTTAGTAAGTTATAAAAAATAGTGGAAATAATTTTTCCACTATTTTTTGTTGTATTATTATTGTGCTAAAGTTTTATCTTCTTTAACTTTTTCTAAAATATCAGAATAAATATCCATATCTTCCTTATTAAGTGATTCGGAAATTACAGCTAAATGTTCGCTAGCACTTTTACATTCCATAGAAGCAAGAAGGATTCTCCAGTTAAAATCATTATTAGTTGCTATATCTTCTCTTACCTTTAAAGCATTAAATCTTTCTCTAATATTAGAAAGAGTAACTGCTTGTTGCAAAATTGGATTTCTTATGATTCCGTTTATGTTGTTTTCAATAATTTCTTGACCTTTTTGTCTTACATTAGGAAATTCCATAGTAGCATCAGAATAAGCATATCCGAATCCTTTTAGTTCACAGAATTTTCTAAAAGTATCTAAATGTAAATGAGCAGAATCTAGGGCTGGTAGAATCATTGGTAAATCTTCAAATATTTTCTCATCGCTTTTTAAAGTGTATGCCTCAATTAATTTGGAAACCATATCTTTAGTGTCTGCTAAGTTTCTTAAATCATTTGTAATCCAAACTGGTTGAGTATTGTTGTTATTCATATTTTGACCTCTTTAATTAAAAACATTACTAGATTATATCATGCTATCTAGCCAAAAATCAATACCCTATTGCAAAAAAAGACTACATTTTATCTATGTAGTCCTTAATATATACCTCACTTCTAAAGAATTTAATTGAGGTGACTTATTTATAGAGTAATTGATGGGGTTTTGTCATCATATTTCTCTTGCAGGAGAGCTGTTTTCCGCATCTGCCTCTTTCCCAAACACTGCCTCATGATAATTTATTAATTCTTGGCAGTTATTTTTGATTCTTGTTGCAAAAAAGTTAGAATACTCAGTGTCTTTCTCCTTAATTGCACTTTCAACAACTCTGTCTATGTCGCACCTACCATTAGAGTCGTTGACCAAAGATTCTTTAACCTTGCTGATTGTTCTATCATAATCTTGCGGAATTTCTTCCCTTACATACTTAAGTGCATCTTTAATCATATAATCATCAAGTCTTATGACAGTGCATAGATACTCTAAGTCAAGAGCAGGGCCAAGCCATATAGAATTGTCTGTTACAAGCATACCCTCATTACGTGAACTATAATCATTAGACCTTACGACAGGCACATTAATTAACCATTTGTTTAGAAACGCTTTCTTTGCATTGTCTTTTGCTCTTGATATCTTCTCATTAGATACTTCTTTGTCACTATAGAAATGGTCTATATGTTCATCAATTATCGAAACCCAATGCTTTGGATGTTCGTAATAAGTATGCTCAACGATATCATACTTAGAAAGCTTTTCAAATTTTGCATTGTCGGGAACACAATTAACAGATAGCATAGATATTTTGCCAGTATATCCTCCAAAAATCTCATCTACTTTATATAGTGCACTTCTGTCTTTCATATAAGTATCATCACGAACAAGAATGTTAAAAGTTGTAGGAATTCCAAAATAGTTATATAGTCTACTAGTAATTACTTCAGAATACGCGTTATATATATCATCAAAGAACATTTTTTTAACAACAGAAATCTCAGAAACGTTGCCTTTAGATATTTCTTCGTTACTATAAGTCATATAATGGGACTCTTCCGCTTTCTCAAAACTCTTAAACAGTTCTAACAAATATGTACTCTTTGCATACATAAATCTGCTAAAGTTAACTCCCGGTTCTTCAATTTTCCTAGTACTATCATCTCTTGCAACTTTAGATAGTTTTGGAAGCTTGGATATTGCTATTTCTTCCGCTATGTCTTTCATAATATTTCTCACCAACTTAGAAATTTTTATCTTCTTAATTATATATTATTTTGAAAGAAAAAGCAATATAAAAAAAGATAAGTACTTTTTCTCTTTTACTTATCTATTCCAAAAATCTCATTAGGTGTTATGCCAAACTTCTCATATATCATAAGAATATTATCAAAGCTTGGCTTTTTCTTACCAAGTAGCCATTGACTAATAGTAGTTTGATTAACCTGTAACTCTTTTGCAATCTTCTCTTGAGATAACTTATTTGTAATCATAATATCTTTAATTAATTCTATATAATTCATATTTGTATGATAATATTTTTTAGGTCAAAAGACTTGACGTAGGTCTAAAGACCTAATATAATATACATATTATTATACAAATAAGGAGAAATTATACGAATGGGAAAAATGAAAAAGATATTAGCTGGCATTGGAGTTGCCACAGTACTTGGTGGTTGCATGGTGGGGGCAACTGGTTGTGCAGATATGACAGATAGTCAAATTCAGTCTGCTCTAGACACAGCAATTGAAGCAAACGAAACATTTAAAGATATGGTTGAGGCATTAGAGAAACAAAATACAGATAATCAAGCTCAGATTGATGAGTTGCAAGAATTAATTGCAAAACAAAATGAAGATTATAATACACAGAATTCGAGATATCAAGAGCTTTTAGCAGAAAAAAATGCTTTAATTGAAAAAATTATTAATCAAAAAGAAAAAGAAATAACAAAGGAAGAAGCTCACAAATTAGTATATTTAGCAGGTATGAATTACGAATTAGAAACAAGTGTAGTTGATAATATAATAATGAACGTGAAGATTTCTAGCAGAAACACCACTGCTAATAATATGGATTATGTAGTAAAAATAGTAAGAAATGAAGATGGAACATTAACTATACAGCACACTGATACCTTAAAAGATGGTTCCGTTGTTACCAAATCATATTATGGTGATGATAGTGGATATATTATATTAACTCAAGAAGGAGAAGATGTCCAAAAAGGGACACAAGCTTATGATCTAAATAAATTGATGAAACAATACTATGGATTATCATACATGTCAGAAATTACTCTTGAAGAGATAATGCAAGTTGCGGTGCAAGAAGATAATACTATTAAAGTCGTTGCTATGCGAGAAGAAATTTCAGGTTATAGTAAAAGATATGCTCTTCATACTTTCATATTTAATCAAGATGGAATAATTCAGAGTTTTGCAGCAGACACTGTAAGTATAGACATGGAAAATAATCAAGTAGAAATTGATGCTCATGGGATAATAAACTTGCAATATGACAAAATAACTAAAGAAGAAGCTGATGAGATAACTAACTTTGTTAAAAATTATTCAGAGTCAGTAGAATAAAATATTTTTTAAAATTGTGTATAAAAATTAAAATACTACACATAGTATTAATAGATAATTGATTTTTTTCTAAAAAAACATTTTGGTTATGACAAAATTTATCTTGTTATAATTGGAATTTAATTTTTTTGGATATATATAATCAATTATCTTTTTTTGTCCATTGTGGCAAAAAATATTGACAAAAGCCTAATATTGAAGTAAAATCTAAACATCTATTAGCGTTGAAGGAACTGAAGTAGTAATTTTGCAATAGGGAAAATACAAGAGAAAAGTTGGTTGGTGCAAAACTTTTGAGCAAAAATTTTTACGAATTACGGTTTTGGAGCTAAAGTTTAAGTTTTTTAATATTTTCTTAAATAAAAATATATGAGGTTTTAGTTTTCCACAATTATGCTGATTTTGTGGATAAGTAAAATAAATTAAGGTGGTACCACGGAATATTGAATTTTCGTCCTTATGTTATATGATTGTGTAATTTTATGATTATGCGATTATTTAATATAAGGATTTTTTTGTATAAGGAGGAAAGAGAAATGAATACAAAATTATATGAAACCCTAAAGGAGAGAGGATACATCTATCAAGTAACTGATGAAGATGCTGTTAAGAAGATTCTTAACGGAGAGCCTAGTGCTATGTATGTAGGAATCGACCCAACCGCAGCAAGTTTGCATATTGGACATTGTTTTCCATTAATTATTGCTAAATACTTGCAAGAAGCAGGGCACAAAATTATTGTTGTTCTTGGTGGGGCAACAGCTATGATTGGCGACCCATCAGGCAAGACTGATATGAGAAAAATGATAGATAGTGATTTTGTTAATAACAATAGAAGCAAGATTGAGAAGATTGTATCTAAGTTTTTGAAACTAGAAGGAGATAATCCAGCAATAATTGTTAATAATGCAGACTGGTTTAAAGGTTATGACTATATTAACTTCATGAGAGATATCGGAGTACACTTTAATGTTAACAAAATGCTTGCTTGTGATGCATATACTAGAAGAATTGAGGAAGGTGGATTAACTTTCTTTGAAATGGGATATATGCTAATGCAAGCTTATGACTTTGTACGACTTCATGAGGACTATGGTTGTGTACTAGAGTTTGGCGGTTCTGACCAATGGGCTAATATTGTTGCAGGGGCTGATTTGGGCAGAAAGTTAGCGCTAATTAACAATAGGCAAGAGACTTATGAGGCATTTACCCATACACTTCTAACTAATCACGAAGGAAAGAAAATGGGCAAAACTGAGAAAGGTGCACTTTGGGTAGACAAAACAATGGTTAGTCCATATGAATTTTATCAATATTTCTATAATGTTGATGATAAAGATGTAGAGAAGCTATTTAAGGTCTTAACTTATGTCCCACTTGAAGAAATTGACAAATACATGAAAGGGGATATTAGAGAAGCTAAGAAGGTTATGGCTTATGAGGTAACAAAGCTGGTTCATGGAGAAGACGACGCCAATCTTGCTTTGCAACAAGCTTTAGATGTCTTTAGCGGAAGTAACATGGCTAATGCTCCAGAAGTAACACTTACTCAAGAGATGGCGTATGTTGCAGTTCCTGACCTTCTAGTTAACACCAAACTTTGTGCAAGTAAGTCTGAGGCAAGAAGAATGATTGAGCAAGGCGGAATCACTCTTAATGATGTCAAGGTAACAGATTTTAGGCAAGAAGTAACAGAGACTGATTTCAAAGATGGCTTTGCAATCTTGAAGAAAGGTAAGAAGAATATTATTAAGGTAGTTATATCTTAAGTATAATTGATTATATTATATAAGTTAAATCCGAAAAAATGGTTTCAATGTATTTATAGGCATAATTTGTCCTTGTGATTACTAAATATGTTTTGTAGTAATACAAAACATGTTTTTTATCTTACAAGTATTTTAGTTGTAAAATTTTTATAAAAATATTACAATAAATATAAGAGAATAATGGAGAATTTTATTTTTAAGGACTAAGATGATTTATGCAAAATGAAAAGAAGGGAAACTTTGCTAAAAAATGGCTTGCAATATCGATACTTTTGTTGATTCTAACCTTTGTTGGGGGTGGGGCATACTTAGTAATTACTACAATATCAAGTGAAAAAAGTTGCGAAGTTAATTATATTAACATAGAAGGAGAACCAGTTAGTTTCAACTCTACTTACTCATCAATGGAGTACGAATTAACTTTTTTCTGCTCTAGCGAAAGTGCGTTAGATGAAATTAATATAGAAGTTGTTGTTTCCGCAACCGACGGATATTTTAATAGAACTGAAAATCTTCACTATAGTGATTTCTTTACTTCATTCCAAGAAGTATCCAAAGGAATATACAAGGCAACTCTAGAAGATTCATATTATTGGGCAAAAAGTAGGACTGTAACTTATGAAATTTTATCTATTGAATATTATTTTGATTCTGAGTTGCAATCTAACAAAACTATGACACAAATTTCTATGGATGAGGCTATTGAGAAAGCTTCAGAGATTGCAGAAAGTTCAGATTTAAGTGGATTTGAGTCGATATTCCCTATAGTCCTTGGTGTACTATTTTTAAATGTATTTATTAGTGCAGTATTTACTGCCAAGAATGGACTTTTGAATAACGACTCAAAATCAAACTCAGAAATAGAAGGAGTATTTAATTCGCCAACTAAAACCAATTCTTGCGACAATGTTTGCGTGGAAGAGGGAAACGATATATTTGCTGAAAAAAGAGAGTCGGGCAAAGTTGCTTTCCGTGACACAAAGAAAGCCAATAATCAGAAAAGAAACAACGGCAAGAGATACTGTCGTCATTGTGGTGCTGAGTTATTATATAACGATGACAAGTGCGACTGGTGTGGAGAAGAGCAGTAAGGTTCGCTTACACTCACATGATAGTCAACTAAAGTTGACATGATGGCACTCTTCGTGTGCATGATGGTTCAGTCGAACATGATAACAACCTAGCGGTTGTAGAATAATTGCTTTAAAAAAAGACAAACGAAATCAACTCTAAATCCGTTTGTCTTATTTTTTATCGCTAATATCTTGGTTATTGCTAATATCTTGGTTAGGGGGAGTGTCAGATTTGGTTATTTTGTGAGAGATTTTGTATATAAAGCCCTCAATCTTTTCTTGATATTTGAAGCTAAGATAGAATATGACCCCAATTATAATAATTAGCCCTATCCAGACTGGGATTCCCCAGCCAGAGAAAGGTATTATATATCCGCTACCAAAGAAGCAAGTTGTTACAATCGCAATTGGTCTTGTTATAAGATTGGTTATAATAAAAAATTTGTAACTCATTGTGGTTGTAGCCCCAACAAGCAAACAAAGTATATCATCAGGGAATACTGGAAGCAACATCATTACGAAAAAAACAAACTTACCTTTATCAAGTTTCTTTTGCCATTTCTCAGTAGTTTCTTCGCCAGCAACCCAGACAATTAACTTTCTTCCTACTTTTCGCCCTAAGAAGAAGCTAAATATACTTGCTAGTATGACAGATACAATACTGATAATACAAGTTATATATGGACCAAATACTAGTGTCCCTGCAATTGTAGTGACCATAGCGGGAATTGGAAGAAAAGTTGTTTGTAAGAATTGTAGGGCAAAAAATATCGCATAGCTATATACCCCGCCACTTATGATTATTTCTTTTAATTTTTCTATGCTGTCTATACTATTTAATGCTCCACTAAGCTTAAGCGGTACGTATATTGCAAGTCCAATCAAAAGAAACACAAACATAATTATTAAGATTTTTATAATTTTAACCTTAGTTTCTTTCTTCATATACTATTATTGTAGCAAAAAAATTGTATCTATTCAATTATTTAAATGTAGTCAAATTATCTAATATTGTAAAAGAGTGTTAGAGTTTATTCTTATAAGAAAAGATATTTATCCGACACAAGAAGTGTTAGGGTATGTCAAAGGGTACTTTCTATATTATGATAATAATATATATAATAAATTAATATATAATATAATATAATCATTAAAACAAGTTAAGCTATTATCCTTTTTTACAAATGTTACTATTTAATGTCGAATATATTTCTTTATTATAGCTTTCGATATAATAAAAATATGTCATAAGTGTTAAGTTTGTTCCCAAAATCACAAATTTTGTCGAAGATTTTAGAAAAATTTGCTTGCTAAAAAAAATATTTTTGGAAGTTTTTTGTATGAGCTAGAGGTTGTTTTTAGAAAAAATGAGATATTTTTTGGGGTCAAAAACGACAAAATTATAGTCAAATTTGAAACACTAGGCGGGGTGCCTCAAAAAAAGTCAAAAAAAAGTTGAAAATTTTTAAAAAAAGTTAAAAAAAGGTGTTGACTTGCATTTTTAGAAGTAGTATACTTTACCTGCAATCGATTGAAAGAGATTAATCAATCGCTTGCAAGTACATTGACAACTGCATATTTATAGAAATATTTAACGAGTAAAGATAAAGATAACTAACTTATTTTTAAACGGTAATACAATTTTCAATTAGAAAGTTTTATTCAATTTTATAATTAGTTTGTCTTAATATTTATTCTCATACTTTTAGAATTTAGATTATTCAAGGAATTCGACGAAATACGATCAAGCGAAAAAGAGCGTATGGTGGATGC
>CAZVVP010000010.1:0-39692 GCA_964630515.1 uncultured Christensenella sp.
CAACATCTACAGTTGCTGGTTATACTCCAATAACATCAACTGATACAACACTAGTCATTCCAGATATGTTTGAGTTAAGTGATGGAAGAGTCGTACCAATAGTATACCATGCAGGTGCTTATTATGGTGGTGATGAGATTGATTTGCTTAATTCTAATACAACTGTAACTACTGTTTATTACGGAAACAATGTGTGGTGTATTGATGGCTTGACAACAACAGGAAGTGTTAGTGTACTTACAACTGTTTATTTTGGTTTAGACTTTGAATATATTGGTGACGGTTATGTTACTGTAAATACAACGTTGACACATATTTATTTTACAGAAGGGACAACTAGTTTTTGGGTTAAATTTGATGGTACAGGCTCTGAGGTTGCTTATTATTCAGGCACTCTTTCAGAAGAAATCCTTTCTGACCCTCAACAAGCCGTTTCAGAGTTGAAAAATAGTCGTAATATGATTAATTGTGGTTGGAGAAGGTTTGGATATAGTGTAAGTTATTAATTTAATAAAAGATAGTTGATAAAAAAGTTCACAATTATAATATGTGAACTTTTTATTTTATTCTATAAAATTGTTTTCTTTATATCTTTCTAATGCCTTAGCTAATTGGTCAGGGCATGATGTGTTATTTCTACATTGGATTCCTTTAAGTCTAGTTATAACCTCATCAATATCCATATTCTCAACAAGCTTAGCAATACCATTAGTGTTGCCAGCACAACCGCCAACAAATTCAACATTTTTAACAGTTTTGCCGTCTACTTCAAAGTTAATTGCTCTAGAGCAGGTTCCAGTAGTTCTAAAAGAATTTTTCATTACTTTTCCTCCTTAATTGTCTATAATATTATCGTATAAATATTCAAAGATATTAGGTGCTTTGTCGTTCCACTTTGTACAAGCGGTAATAGCTGAACTCTTATTAGGTGCTTTAAGATTAATTTCTAGTAGTGGAGTATTAATTAAAGGTTCTTTAATCTTGAGTGTCACTTTATATGAGCCGTCATCGTTCTTGTCATATTCGCTTAAATATTCTTGACTACGCTTAAATTTTAAGTTATTTTCTTTAGCAAATTGTGTAATCTCTTCTCTCAAACTCAACTTAATTCTTGTATAGAAATAGCTAAGACATTCTCTACCAGAATAGGTTATTGCATATCTCATTTCGTCTTCGTTATCATTAGAGATATCTTCAACTTTATATATAAATTTAGTCTCCTCTAATTGATTAAGAATATCAATGCACTCCATATAGTTTAACCACTGATTTCTAGTAATAATATCAAGTATGTTATTTCTTGTAAGAGGAATTTCCATTTTGTCCATTATAAATAGAAGTGTCAGCTTTTGGTCCATGTTATCGTTTTCAAATATCATATATATGTCTCCAGTCGTATATTTAGTATTTTAACATAAACTATATAATATTTCAATGAAATTTGACATATTTATTCTACCTTTTTGCCCTAAGAGCTGGGAATTGATGTAATTAAATCCTATTCTTAGGCAAATATTATGCGGATTTGAAAAAATATTTTCTTGATTGAAAACCTTTTGTATAATATTTATATTTTGTTATACTTATTCAGTAGGAGAGGCGTTTTGCAAAGATATTCACAACAAGAGAAAGAAAGAATAATAGAGTGTCTTAATATCTTAGATGAGTTAATAAGCGGAAAGTTTATACTATTTGATACTAAGGCTTCAAAATTACTGAAAGTTATTGCTTCCAGTGAGTTTTTGTATGGTTTGTTTGCTAAATACCTTGTAGACTATGATTTTGCCCATGCTTTGCGTTTAGGCGAAGAATATAAGAAAGCACAAGGGCAGTTCAAGATTTCTGAAGACAGCAAAGAGATTTTAGCTTTTGTATTTTGTCTAATCTTGGAAGTTAATAATAAGAAACTAAATCTAAATAATTTTGTGTCAGATAATTTCTTTAGTCCTAATGGTTATAATTATAGTTATCTAAATTTTTCAAGATGTATATTACAGCCATTTAAAATAGCACTTATGGAAGAGCTTGGAATAGAGGAAACTGTTATGAATGCAAGCACTATGGAGGAACAAATGGAAATGGAAGAAATGATAGAGAATAATGTTAGGGAAGAGGAGTCAGAGAGTAAAATTCTTTTTGCGAACCTACTTTTTGCATTAAACGAATTACATGCCAAAGTGGTAGAAGATAAGAAAATAAAGCAAGACGTTAAAGACGAAGAGTATATAATAGTTGTAGGCTTAATCGAAGCGGTAAAACTAGAGAATTTAAAAATCTTGAATGCTTTGATAATTCCTCTAGAATATGTACTTGGCAAACAAAAGTCAATCAAAGCGGAGTATCAAGCAGTTAAAGATTGTATGATAGAAATATATACTAAGTTCAAAAAATAAGTGTTAGTACACTACATATGATTATTGCAATAATTGTATGTAGTGTTTTTTGTAGGAAGTATACTTTCAATTTAATTTTGAATCTTGCAAGATAAGTATATGCTTGAAGAAAAATAGATAATCCTCCAAAGGTTATTATTCCGGTCGTTATTATTGCACTTAGATTCTCAGAAAGCCCTAGTTTGCTTATATTTTGAGCACCTTTAGTCATTTCTATTAAACCTTCTAACACGCTATTTGTTACACAGATGTCCAAGCCAAACAGATTGTTTAAAAGAGTAGAGATTGGTAATAATAAATTATACGAATTAACAAGAGTTATAACCATATAAGATAGAGCAATATAAGCACCAATTGTAAGGATTCCACGAATACTTGCAAGCATACTATTTTCCAAAATATTATCTCTTGTCACAACTTGGCTGTTATAAATATTAATATCTTTGTTGTGGTATAATTTTCGGAAAATAATTCCATTAATTATAGCTGAAAAGAAATGGCTAACTAGTACCAAAATTCCAATTCTTGCACTATTAAACATACCAATTCCAACAGTGCCTAGTATAAATAAAGGCCCGCTTGTAGAAGAAAATGCTGTAATTCTGCATGCTTCGCCATAAGAAATAGTTTTGTTTTGATATAGTTCACTTGTTACTTTTGCACCAACAGGGTAGCCTGATAGAATACTTAAGATATAAATATATCCAGAAGCCCCATTGCAATTGAATAACCGTTTTGTTATAGGTGCAAAGATCTTTCCTAAAATTTCCACTATTCCGCTATTATTAAGAATACTAGAAAGAAAAAGTATAGGAAAAAGGGCAGGCAAGACATATTCAGCCCAAAGCATTAGACCTGAAGTGAAACTTTGCATATTGGTTTTTGGATTACTTAGGAGCAAATAAATTATAAGAGTTATAAAAATGAGTTGAAATATAGTGAAAACTTTTTTGAATTTACCAGATTTTAGCATATAATATTATACTAGATAAGGGGATTAATTATGAAGAAGCCAAAGATAGCGTTAGTTTTAAGCGGTGGTTCTGCATTGGGTTTTGCTCATGTAGGAGTATTAGAAGAGTTGTTGAAAGCAGATATCAAGCCAGATATTGTTGTTGGGACAAGCATGGGCGCTGTTGTAGGTGGAGCATATGCAGCAGGACTTACAATTGACGAAATGTTAAAGAATGTTTATAAGATGAATATCTTTAAGTTCGTGGATATCAACTTTAACAAAACAGGAATGTTTAATGGTTCAAAAATAAATAAGTTGTTTGATAATATTTATCAAGATATTACAACTGAACAATGTATATGTAAACTAGTAACCGTTACTGCGGATATTGTTACTGGTAAAGAAATTATCTTAGATAATGGCAAAGTAAAAGATATGGTCAGAGCAAGTATGAATATTCCGGGACTTCTTGTTCCTATAGAGAAAGAGGAAAATTTCTTAATAGATGGCGGAGTGGTTAATAATTATCCCGATGATATCGCAAAGAACTTAGGGGCAGATATAATAATAGGTGTTGATGTCTTAAGAGAAAATTATCCTAATAAGAAACCAAAGAATTTAATGGTGTCGTTATTTAATAGTTTAACGATGTTGCAGAACGAATTATATAAATATAAGCCATCATTTACAGATGTTTTAATTACTCCAAGCCTAAGGGACATGGCTCAAACAGATTTTAAGAAAGAAGCAGTAGATTATGCAATAAATATTGGTAGGGAAGAAGGGAAAAAACACATTAACAAGATAAAGGAAATAATTAATAATTGGAAATAGACTAATGAATGAAGATTTATTTAATTTAAGAGAAACTAGTTTTGCTCCACTTGCCGACAGAATGCGACCAAACAAATTAGAAGATTTTGTCGGACAAGAACACTTGATTAATAGCAATAGTTTCTTGGTGAGGGCTATTAAATCAGGACTTCTTGGTAGTGTTATTTTCTATGGGCCACCAGGCACTGGAAAAACAACACTAAGCAAAATTATTGCAAATACTTGCAGTGGAATATTTAGAAGATTAAATGCAGTTTCTTCCGGAGTTGCTGATGCAAAAAAGATTATTGATGAGGCAAAAACAAACTTGCAACTATATAATAAGAAGACATATTTGCTACTTGATGAGTGTCATAGGTGGAGCAAAGCACAATCTGACTCAGTATTAGAGGCGATTGAGTTAGGTTACATAACTTTTATTGGTTCAACAACTGAGAACCCTTATATAAGTATGACAAGTGCAATAGTTTCCAGATGTAGAGTGTTTGAGTTCAAACCTTTAAGTGTAGATAATGTTAGACATGGCTTACTTAAGGCGATAAATGACCAAACTAACGGCTATGGTAATGTAGATTTAGACATTTCTGACGAAGCTTTGGATTTTATTGCAAAAGAGAGTGTAGGGGATTTAAGGTCAGCTTATAATACTCTAGAATTAGCGGTTAATAGTACACCAGCTACTAAAGATGGAAAAATAACAATTGATATAGAGATTGCAAAAAATTGTGTCCAGAAAGGCTCAATCTCTTTAAGTGAAAACGAAAGTTATGACGCTTTAAGTGCATTTTGTAAGTCTTTAAGAGGTAGTGATGCTGATGCGGCAATATTCTATGCACAGAAATTACTTCTTTCTGGTTACGACCCAAGAATTTTAGCAAGAAGACTTGTTGCACATGCAAGTGAAGATGTGGGAATGGCAGATAGTAACGCTTTACTTTTGGCTATGTCGGCATTACTATCTTGTGAGAAATTAGGTATGCCAGAATGTAATCTTACTTTAACTCATGCTATAATTTATGTTTGTGAGGCAGAAAAAAGCAATTCTGTATACCTTGCGATGAATATGGCAAGCGAAGATGCGGTAAAATACAAGAATGCAAAAGTGCCAAATCATCTCAAAAATCACCCAAGCGGATACAAGGACGGTACAGGAAAGTATAAATACCCTCATGATTTTGGCGGTTATGTTAAGCAACAGTACTTGCCAACTGAGATAAAGGACAAAATCTACTATTTTCCTAAAGAAAATGGTAGAGAAAAATTAATCAAAAGAAAAAAATTGGAAAAATAACCATGAAAGAAATCTTTATTGAGAAACAAGATTGCATAGAAATTATTGATAATAGCGATTTTGTTATTGAGAATATACTAGAATGTGGACAGATTTTTAGGTTCAAAAAGGTAGATAATGGCTATATAATATATGCTAAAGAGCAGAAAATACAAGTTTATTGTCAAAAAGTGGGATATAAAATTATTGCTCAAAATTTAGAATTTGTGAAAAAATACTTTGATTTATATAATAATTATGCTAATATAAAATTAGATTTACTGAAAAGTAATCTAACAACTAAAGCAATCGAATATGGTCATGGGATAAGAATTCTTAATCAAGACCCATTTGAAATGCTAATTAGTTTCATTATTAGTGCAAATAATAATATCCCGCGTATTAAGAAGATAATTGAGGGCATTTGTGAAAGAGTAGGTAGGAATATGGGCGACTTTTACGCCTTTCCGACTATTGATGAATTAGCAAATTTGACCGAACAAGACTTCAAAGATTTGGGTTGTGGATATAGAAGTGCATATTTATTTGATACTATTAATAAACTAAGAAATGGCTTTGACTTAGATGAGCTTTATGGAATGGATACAATTTCCGCCAGAAATAAGCTTATGGAGCTTAAGGGCGTGGGCAAGAAGGTTGCCGATTGTATACTTTTGTTCGCTTATCATAAGACTGATGTTTTTCCGACAGATACTTGGATAGTTAAGTTATATAAGGATTTGTATGGAGAGGAAAAGCCTGCTGTGTTTGTTAGCAATTATTTTGCAAAACTTTTTAATGTAAATTCTGGATATGCACAACAATATTTATATTATGAAAAGATGAATAATCAAGGAGAAAATAATGGAGAATAGAAAAATTGCATTACTTGTAGATGTAGATAATGTAAAGATTGGTGGAGAGGCTTTCAATGAGCTTTATGCCAAATTGAATGAGATAGGAGATGTTGTTTATTGCAAATTCTATGGTTATAACGATAGAAAGCACATTTACCTATCAGATGCTATTGCTAGATATGGTTATGAGACTGCACCTTTCATGAGATACAAGAAGAGATTTAGCCAATTAGATATAAGAATTATCGTAGATGCAATTAAACTTAATTATACAAAGACTGAAATTGACACTTATTGTATTATTGCAGGTGATGGAGATTTGATTCCATTATTGGTTGAATTAAAGAGTTGTGGTCGTTTCTTAATCGATATTAACACAGCTTATCAAGAGCAAAATACTCATATGTTTGACGCGCATATTAAGTTAACTAGCTTAAATGATAATGTTGAGACATATGTTCCTAAGACTAAGAAAGCTCCTAAGAAACCTTCTGGCATTACTAGAAAGAAAGTTGAATCTCCAATCAAGATTACTTCTAACAAAGTAGTTGAGACTGAAGAATTAGAAGAAATTTCTCAGAAATTATCTCATATTCAAGAAGAAGAGAAGTCAGTTGTTAAAGCAAAGAAGACTGCTCCAATTGTTGCTCCAATTGTTGAAGAGGAAGAAGAAGAGACAAGTACAGCTTATTCTGATATCACAGATGTAAGTGTTGTTCTTAATGATATCGTAGAAAGATATAACGAACTTGACTTCACTACTAATGACGATATGGACAAGAAGATTCAATTAATTAGAGATATTGAAGAATTTGTTAATACAGAGACTTCTAAAGGTGAAGGTTTGAAGTCAGATAATGAAGATGTAAGACAAATCTTTGTTGACTTGAAACATATCGCTGATGATATGAAAAATACAATCAATAGCTAATTAAGGTAGGCGTTAAGCCTGCTTTTTTATCTTTTTTACGGATTTTGGGTATTGACAAATTAATACTAGGTCGTATATAATACATCTAATAAGATTTATTGGAGAATTAACATGAAAGAATCTAAAGATTTTTTTAACGAATTTAATGATAAAATTAAAGATTTTAAACCTACAGAACGGAACTTTTTAACAAATGTATTTAGAGAAATGTTTTGCCAAATTCCACCATTCTTTATCAGTAATGACAGGAAACTTTACATGGATTACAACATAGAAGATTTGGTGGAAATTACTAATGATAAAGTATTGTTCCGTGCTTATCAAATTCCTAATGGAAAGAAACTAGTTGCAGTTAATTTTTTGGAAGATGGTACTAAATTTGTATCTAAGTATGAGTTTATTAATAAAGGTGAAGATAGGGGAAAGTTTACTAAGGAAATAACCAGATTTCCTTTAGCATTAGATAATACAATTTACAATACTTTGCAATATCGTGGTTATACTAAAATGCCATTTTTTAATACTGACTGGATAGAAGAATTGGATCAAGAAGTATTAGATGGAATAAGTAATGGAAGTCCTGTAAGTTTATTTACTTCTCATAAATACATAACTATTGGAAAAAATAATGGTCAGTATACTTATGGCGTAATTAATTATCCAGAAGATGAAAAACAACCTACGTTTATACCTTTTATAGGTGGCGAAAACGAACCTTTGACCCCTTATGACGCTAAGGAGTTGGCGACTTTTGTATACGCTGGTAATATCCCAAAGAGTAATATAGTAGTAGACTTAGAAACATTGCCAGAAATGGAATAATTAATTTGAAATGTTTAATCAATGATATATATTTTTTTGTATTTAGGTATGGAAATATTCTTGACAATATGATTAATTTGGATATAATAAGAATATCAAAATAAATTTGCTATATTAATCTTGAGACAAGTAGATGTAATTAGTCACTATCCAGAGAGTAAATTCTAGGCTGAGAGATTTGCAAGGAAGATTACAATCGAAACCACTTTAGAATAGCAAGGCCCATACAAAGCCAATTTGTAAATAAAGTGGCATGAAATGTATTTCATGCAATTAAGGTGGAACCGCGGAAAAAATTTTTTCGTCCTTAAGAGTTTTTAAAAAAACTTTTATGGGCGATTTTTTTATTTTGAAAAATTAAAAAAGGAGATAAAATTATGAAAGAAGAAAAAATGATTGATGTTACTATGTATAGACATAGTATGAGTCATGTGCTTGCTAAGGCATTAACAAAGCTTTATCCTGATGTAAAACTTGCTATAGGCCCAGCTGTAGATAATGGGTTTTACTATGATGTTGACCTAAATGAGTCAATTTCGGCAGATAAGTTTGAAGAAATTGAGAAAGTAATGTCTGAGATTATCTGCAACAACGAAGACTTTGTGAGAGAAGAAGTGACTAAAGCTAAAGCTTTGGAAATGTTCGCTAATAATCCATATAAGCTAGAATTAATTAATGAGCTAGCTGATGATGAAGTTATTTCTGTTTACTATTTAGGTGATGATTTTGTTGACCTATGCAGAGGTCCTCATGTAGAAAACACTAAGTTTTTAAGAAGTTTTGCGTTCAAAATCAATAAAGTAAATGGTGCATACTGGCGAGGTAATGAGAAGAATAAAATGCTTCAAAGAGTGTATGTTTATGGCTTTATGAACAAGAATGAACTTAAAGACTATATCAAGAGAATTAATGAGGCGATTGCAAGAGATCATAACAAATTAGGTAGAGAGTTAGAATTGTTTACTACAGTTGATTATATTGGTCAAGGTTTGCCAATTTTGCTTCCAAAAGGTGCAAGGATTATTCAACTTCTTCAAAGATTTGTAGAAGATGAAGAACAGAAACGTGGTTGGTTGTTAACAAAAACTCCACTTATGGCAAAGAGTGACCTATATAAGATTTCAGGGCATTGGGATCACTACAAAGACGGTATGTTTGTTCTTGGAGACGAAGAGAAAGACAAAGAAGTTTTTGCTCTTAGACCTATGACTTGTCCATTCCAATATCAAGCTTATCTAAACAAAACAAGGTCATATAAGGATTTGCCTCTTAGATATGATGAAACATCAACATTATTTAGAAACGAAGCTAGTGGCGAAATGCACGGACTTATCCGTGTAAGACAATTCACAATTTCTGAAGGGCACTTAATGTGTACTCCAGAGCAATTAGCAGAGGAATTTAAGAGTTGCCTAGAGCTTACTACTTTTATGCTTAAGACACTTGGTCTTTATGAAGATGCATCTTATAGATTCTCTCAATGGGACGAAAAAAACAGAGAAAAGTATATTGGTACAAAAGAGCAGTGGGACGAAGCACAAGATACAATGAAAGTTATCCTTGATGATTTAAAAGTGCCATATGTAATTGGTATAGGGGAAGCAGCATTCTATGGCCCTAAACTTGATATTCAGATTAGAAATGTTTGGGGAAAGGAGGATACTCTTATAACTATTCAGATAGACCAAATGCTTGCAGAGAAATTTGGTATGGAATATGTAGACAAAGATGGTAAGAAGAAAAATCCATATATTATCCATAGAACATCAATTGGCTGTTATGAGAGAACTTTGGCATATTTGATTGAGAAATATGCAGGGGCTTTCCCAACTTGGCTATCTCCAACCCAAGTCAAAGTTTTGACTATTAGTGAAGCTCATGAAGAGTATGCTAAGAAAGTGGTTGAAAAATTATCTAATAATAATATTAGAGTAGAGTTAGATGCAAGAAATGAAACTATTTCTAAGAAGATTAAAGAAGCAACTAATGAGAAAATTCCTTATGTATTAATTGTAGGAGATAAAGAACAAGTTGATGGTAGTGTATCGGTTAGGGTTCGTGGCAAGGGCGACACTGGTGCAATATTAGTTGATGAATTTATTTCAAATATCTTAGAGGAAATTAAAAATAAAACATTAAATGTTTAGTTATGTTTTGTTATCATTTATATGATTTATAATATTAATAAATAGTATGCAAAGCAAAAAATTGGCTATAATTATAGCCAATTTTTTAACTTTTGAATAATATTAATATTCTTCTTTAATCTTTGACCCTTGGTCGTTATTTTCTTTAGTTACAACAATTCTATTAGTAATATAATTTTTCATCTTTTCAACGTGAGTGATAAAGCCTACAGTAAAGTTTAACTTGATTAAAGAATCAAAGCTTTGTAATACTTTGTCAATATAACTATCACTTAAACTACCAAATCCCTCATCAATAAAGAAGAAATTAAAGCTCTTATTATTGTTAGTTGCAATAGACTGAGTAATTCCTAATGCAAGGCTTAATGATACTATAAATCTTTCGCCACCACTAAGAGTCTTGACAGTTCTAGAAATGCCCCCGTTGAAGTTATCTAGAACATAGAAATCTTTGTCATATTTTAGTAAATATTTGCCTTTAGAAATTGAATAAACATAATTATTAGCAAACTCAGTAATAAGATACATATACTCTTCTGCAATATATTCCATAAGAGCACCATTAGCAATCAAATCCTGTAGTTTTTGAATAGTCTGTAATTGTTTAATAACATCTTTATACTCAAGTTTAAGATTTTTAACAATTTGTAAACTATCTGTCTGAATTCTAATGTTATTCTTTAAAGCACCAATCTCAGAAATGATTTCATTTAATTGGTCTTGAACGACACTTATTTCATTTTCTGATTTCTCTATATCTTCCTTAGTTACTTTATCATTGTGAATTTTAGCTTGTAAATCTTTGATTAGGGTAGTAAGGTAAGCATAGTCATTATCATATGTTGCAACCTCATCTTGTGCTTTGTCCAAATCTGCATCAGATTTAAGTAACAAATCTTTGTTGCTGTTTATTTCGTCCTGCATTTTGTTTAAATCAAACATCTTTAACACATCTTTGATTTCTTTTGCAGATTTATTCAATTTCTCATTTTCTGCATTCTTAACTTCTATATCGGTAAGCATTTTGTTCTTAAGATTAAGAATCTCATCAATTGTTTCTTGTTTAACTTCAATGTCTTGTTCAAATGATTTAATCTCAAACTCAAGTTCCATAATATCTTTCTCAGATGGAAGCTCTGAGAGTTTCTTATTTAATCTATTAAATTCAGTCAAGTTCTCTTTATATTCTTTAACGACATTAGCTTTTAGAACTTTGATAGAATTAATATGTGTGTTTGTTAGATTTATCTTGTTATTTAGGTCAAGAAGTTCGTTATTACATTTAGTAATAGACGCCATTACATCATTTTTCTTACCTTCAGCTTCATGCTTAATAGTAATGATGTTTTCTCCTTTGAAATCAATGTCAAGGCTCTCAATTATTTCTTTAATGACTTTATCTTGTTCATTTTTTAATTCATCAATCTTAGATAACATTTCGCAGACAAGCTTTTCTGCTTCACTTGTAAGATTAACAATAATTTCTGGCTTTGCAAGTTTAGAAATATCGCCAAGTTTGTTAGAAATATTTTTTCTTAAATCAAGAGTAGCTGTCTCATTTAGTTTAGATAGGATTTTATCATAATGCTTGTATACAGTGTTATAATCATCTAATTGCAAATAAACAACTTGTATATTGTCTTTGTATTCTTTAATAGTTTTCTTACATTCTTCAATTTGGTTATCATATTCGTCAGACTTGTCTACATAACTATTAATTTTTGTTTCAAGATTTTTGATAGTATCGTTTAGAAGTTCAACTTCATTCGCTTTCGCTTTATAAGAACTTAACTTTTCTTGTAAAGCATTTTTTTCCTTGTCTAATTTTGATTTGTAAATATTTTCTTGCTTTAACAAACCTTCTGTGTTACTCAATTCCTGTTTTATTGAAGTAATATCAGAATTGTTTGCATTAATTTCTTTGAGGATTGAGTTGTATTTATCGTTTACTGCAAGATAATTGCCATACGGGTTAGTATATTCTACTTGTTTTCTAACAAAGTCAATTCTGTCTTTGTTGTCTAGTAAAGTTTGTAAATTTTCTTTTGCTGTGTTTAATTTAGTCAAATTCTCATAATCGTTAACAAGAATTATATTTTTAGTTTTTTCTGAGTTTAACTTAAATTCAGTATCAATTTTTAACTTTTCTTTTTCTATCATTTGTAATTCAAGATTACTTAGACTAAATTCACTTATATCGTTATATATAGCTAATTTTTCTTCTAAATTAACTTTTTTGTTAGTAAATAGATTTTTACGGTTTTTTAATTTCTCTTGTAAAGAAACACCAAAATGCTCTAAGTTGAAAAGTTTTGCAATAGTCTTCTTTCTGTTGATAGGGGTATCGCATAAGAAAGCATCAAATTCGCCTTGTGGGATTGCAATACATTTAAGAAATTCTTTTTTGCCAACACCTATTATGTTTTGAGCTTTTTCGTTAACATCTTCTTGTTTATCTGCCAAAACTTCTTTAGTGGTTAGGTTAGTAAGCATTGCGTTTGCTTTGACAATTCCGCTTCTTTGTAATTTGAAAAACCTCTCAATTCTATATAAGTTATTCTCTCCCTCAAAGAACATCTCAAAATCAAATATGATATATGCCTCAGTGGAGTGAGAGTTGATAACATTCTGCATTGTATCTCTATCACTTGTTCCATAAAGTGCCATTACGATACAGTCTAGGATAGTAGTTTTTCCACTACCAGTTTCTCCAAAGATTCCAAAAAGCTTATTTTCAGAAACTTTGTCAAAATGCACGACTTGTTCACTTATATAACTGTTAATACCTTTAATTGTAATTTTAATCGGTCTCATATAATTCCTCCGACATTAATGATAAGAATAATTCTTTAACTTCTGGATCAGCTGGCTCTCCAGTTTGTCTAAGGACAAAATTTTCAAAAATTTCAGCATTTGTAAGATTTTTCTTAGACATCACTTCACTTTTTGATTGTCTTGCTTCTTTTGTAATAACAGCAAGAGTAACCAAATTTTTGTACTTAGAACGCAAACTTTTAAGTTCATCAATTGTAATTTTGTCAACATTTTCTAATTCAATCTTTATCCAAGAATCAGGATTATCTCTGCAAATAATCTCTGCTTGCAAAATTGAGGTAACAGTAAATTTCTTAAGAAGTTTGACATCTAGTGGTACTTTTTCAATTCTTTGCAACCCCATATTATTAATATCTGCAACAATTACTTTAGTAACAGTTTCACTTGTAGCATCAAAATACTGATTTATTAAAGAACCGCTGTAATGGATATTTTTCTCTCTATTAACAGGTATGCAATTATGTATATGTCCTAGTGCGGTGTAGTGAGCTCCTGTAAAAAGTGCTTCGTTGCTGACAAAACCATATTTATTATCTATAAGGGACAAATCTTGATAAGTTTCAGGCTTTATCTTGGAACTAAAAGTAAGTAGGTGAGATACTACAATATTGACAGTATCATGACCGAATCTGCTTGTTCCGTAGCTTAACCACTCATGAACTTTGTCAGAGTATGTTTTCTCATCATCTTTCTTCTCATTAAGTCTGCTATAACTAGGAAAAGGTAGGTATGCAACAACAGCTTTTTCACCTGTATTTTTCTCAAAAACCAAATATCCTTTACCGCTTTCGATTGCTTTAATTCTTGCGTTTGACTCACTATCAGGCAATTCAATTTTGTCCAATTGCCCAATTAGATATATGCCATAGTTATTAGAGAAAACGCTAGCATTGCTAAGTCTCTTTGGGTCATCATGATTACCGGCGATTACTACCACAATTGTATTTCCGTTATTATTAAGTTCTTTGACTGTCTTGTAGAACAAATCCTCTGCTTCAGAGCTAGGAATTAACGATTCGTAAATATCTCCAGCAATTAAAACAATATCTACCTCTTTCTCTCTGGCAATATTAACAACTTGTTTTAAAGCATCTCTTTGTTCATCAATTCTAGACATATCATCAGTTTTGCAACCTAGATGCCAGTCGGCTGTATGAAGTATTCTCATTATTTTTTCTCCATTTTCCCAAAAAATTGTTATTTGAAAGTTGTAACTATCAAATTCTAAATAATATATAAAAATTATTCTATACAATTATATCAAATATATCTTTACTTGGCAAAATAATTAAGGTTATCTATAATTTTATAATTTTATTATATTTAATTTACATTAGCATTTTTGGTACATATTGTTGAAAAAATTATTTTTATATTGTATAATAACTTATAATAACAAAAGTATAAGGAAGTATATAAATGAGCTGTTGCAAATATTCTTCAGAGTTTATTTCAGAGAATCAAACTAGTATAGCAAACATTTTTATCAATGATTTAATGATAAACGCACCAGAAAAGTGTGTTAAGGTCTATCTTTATGGTTTATACAAATGTAATAACCCAGATAGCTTAGACAATAATTTATCGGATATGGCAAAAGTTCTTAACTATTCAGAAGAGGATATTATCAGTGCATTTATGTACTGGGAAGACTTAAATTTGGTTCAGATTATTACAAAAGAGCCGTTAGAAGTAAGGTTTCTTCCTGTTAAGAAAGGTACTAATCAGTTAAAGAAATTTAATGTTGAGAAATATAAATCTTTCAATATGAAAGCACAAGAACTTATCGAAAAGAGAATGATTACTCCATCAGAATATCAAGAATATTATTATTTGATAGAAAATAAGCATATAGAGCCAGATGCACTACTTATGATTATTAAATACTGCGTTGAGATTAAGTCTGCAAATATTGCTTCAAGCTATATTCTGACTGTGGCAAAGAATTGGATATTTGATGGAATCTTAAATTGCGAAGCAGTTGAAGGAAGACTTCTTGACTTAGCAAGAAATAGTGAAGATATCCAAGCAGTTTTAAAAGCTTTGGGTATTAGAAGAAAAGCAACAGAAGAAGAGTATAGCCTATATCTAGAGTGGCGTAATCAACTAGAAATACCGCAAGAAATAATTTTGCATTTAGCAAAGAAAGCTAAAGCAAAAGGTGCAGGCTTTAATAAATTAGATAGTCTAGTTTCTAAATGTTATTCCTTGAAGCTAGATAGTATTGTTGAAATTAATAGTTATTTTAATAATCTTGACCTTATGTTTGATGTTGCCAAGACAGTTTGCAAGAGTTTAGGTTTAAGATATGATAACCTAGAAACCATTGTCGATAATTATATTGCAACATGGGTCAATCTAGGATTTGAAATCGATGCTATTATTAAGATTGCAAATTATTGTTTTAAGTTTAGTATAAGAACTTTAGAGGGAATGAATGGCAAGATTAATCAACTATTCAAACTAGGACTTCTTACATCTAATGCTATTGATGAGTACTTAGAGGATTTGGCAAAAAATGATGATAAAATATCGATAATATTACAAAAATTAGGACTAGATAGATGTGTTAATAGTAATGATAGAAATATGTATCGAATATGGCTATATACTTGGCAGATGACAGAAGAGTTGATAGACTATGCTACAGACAAAAGTGTTGGAATGTCTATGCCTATGCAATATCTAAATAAGTTGCTTTCCACATATTATTCTAAGAAAATTACAACAGTTGATGAGGCTAAAGAGTTAGAAGCAGACAAGAAACCTGCAACTAAGAAAGATTGCGAAAAGGCAAAGGGGAGCGAATATTCTAAACAACAGCTAAATAGCTTGATTAACAATTTATTTGAGGTGGAGATTTAGAAAATATGGATTATAACGAAATTCAACAACAAGTATTGATAGAAATTACAAACCACAAAACTTTGGTTGAAAGGGTTGCAGATGAGAAATTAATAGAGCTCCTTAAATATCCAGAAATAAAAACTCTTTATGACAAAATCAAAGACAATAAAAGACAAATAATTGCAAGCAATGATTTAAAGAAAAATCAGAAATTAGAGAAAACTATTGCAGATGATAGAAAGAAACTTCTAAAGCTTGCAAGTGGTTACAATTACAAAAACTCAGATTTTGTTCCACACTATTGGTGTAAAGTTTGTAAAGATAGTGGACTTAACGGAAATAAACTTTGTCAATGTGTTAAAGCAAAAACTGCAGAATTAAGCATGAAAAATGATATAGGTAATAATATAAGTTTTGAAAATTCTAATTTCGACTTATTTGAGAATAAAGATTTTGTTAAGTCTTTGTATGCTAAATCTAAAGAATTTATAGACAAAATGGACACAACAAAGTTTAATAATTTCACACTTTTAGGCGGGGTTGGGGTAGGAAAGACTTATCTTTTACAATGTATGTCAAAATATGCTTTGGAATTAAACAAATATGTTATTTATTTATCTGCTTTTAAGTTAAACGAAATTTTCCTAAATTATTACACAAGTCCAATGTCTGAGAAAAATAAAATTCTAAAACCTCTAATCGATTGTGAATTTCTATGTATTGACGATTTGGGTTGTGAACAACTACTTAATAATGTAACAGTTCCAATGCTTACTATGTTAATTAATGAGAGAAATACTTATAATAGAAAAACAGCTATCACTTCTAACTTATCTGTTGATGAAATAAGAGAAAGGTATGATTACAGGCTTTGTAGTAGATTGGTTGATACGAATGATTCTATCATCTTTATGTTTGAGGGGACAGACTTAAGGCAAAAAAGATAATGTAGAAACTTTAATTAATCTGATTATTATATAATAATTAAATATAAAAATATAAATTAATAAAAAAAAGACACATTAGATTATTTTTCTAATATGTCATTTTTTTCTATTTATGTTCTTTTTGTTGAGTTAAAGCATTTAGTCCTGTAAGTTTTGATATTGGCAAAGAGAAACACATTCCTCTTCCAATTGTATCTAAGCTTGTAGCTTCACAAATAGTTTTCATTATTTTTGCTTTATTTTCGCTTGCAACAACTGTAAGTACAATTTCTTTCTCAGGCTGTATTGTTACGCCTAAGAATTTTTCTGTTTCTTTGCTGTTTGAGCTTAAGGCATTGATTATTGTACCACCAGTAGCTCCTGCCTCTCTAGACGCCTGAACTACATAATCAGAATAACCTTTGTTTACTATTGTTAAGATTAAATCGTATTTATTTTCCATAGCATACTCCTTATTAATAATTTATCCCAAGAATATCCAGCATTAGATTAGATGCCGCATTACAAGGTATTGTTAGGGCAATTCCTCTTTGTGGTTTAGTTAATTCCAAAATATCATCTAAAGTTTTTAAAATTTTGTCAGACATTAAAGGATTAATAAGAGCCCAAATAATTTCTCTCTCAACAATACCAAATCCAAAGATATCAGAAGCTACTGATTTGGCTGTTCCTTCGCCCAATGTGATTAATTTATGCTGGCAATCGTGAACAGATAATATTTCGCAGACTTTTTCACTTTTTCCTCTTTCTACAATTGTTACTAGTATTTCAAAAGGGGAAGATATAGTTTTTTTCTTCATAATTACTCCTATTCAAATTCAATAATTTCGATATGAACTTTAGAAGTTCTTCTTGTTTTCTTAACTCTTCTCTTTGTGATAAATGTATAAACAGCACCCAGAATTTGTAAGGTAAGGATTGGCATAGCAGCGATTAGTGCAATTGTTCCAAAACCGTTAGAAGTATTATTGCCTACTACATCAGCTACACCAGATATAAACGGAAGAATGAATGATACTGCCATAGCACCTGTCGCAGTGCCTCCAGCATCAAAAGCAATTGAAACAAAAAGACTGCTATCATAGAATGCCAAAGCTATACATATAGCGTATATTGGGATAAGTATTGCTAGCAAAGGAATGTTATAAAGAGTCTTTAACATAGCAAGCAATACTGATAATGCAACACCAATCGATACACATATTAGTATTGTCTTTTGTTTAATTCCACCATTAGTAACTTTTTCGACTTGTTTCTTTAATACATGGACAGCTGGTTCTGCAGCAATTATAAAGTATCCAAGTATAACGCTAAGTGGAATTAAAATCCATTTGAATTCGCTTGATGCAATTCCTGCTCCGACGGTTGATGCGATTGGAAGGAATCCCGCATTAACACCAGTTAAGAATAATACTACACCAATGTATGTGTAAACTAAACCAACTAATATTTTCTTTATAGTTTGTTTAGAAAGTTTAAGCATTGTAAATTGGAATATTAAGAAAATAATGATAATTGGAAGAAGTGTTATAGCTACATCTTTAAGGTACTCCACAAAAGAATGTAGTAAGGTTTCAACAACATTTATTGATTCTATTGCAGTTGTTGCATCACTGATAATTGTTATATCTCTAGGTAAGAATAGTCCTAGTATCATTACTGCAATAATTGGACCAAGCGATGATAGGGCAATATATCCAAGAGCATTCTCTTCATCTTTATTACTTGTAATAGAGGAAATTCCTAACCCAAAAGAAATTAAGAAAGGTACAGAAATAGGTCCTGTAGTCACACTTCCGCTATCAAAAGCAATAGGTACTAAATAATCAGGAACTAAGAAAGCTAAAGCAAATAGTGCGGTATATCCAATTGCAAGTATGACAGATAATTTCCATCTAAATACAACTTTTAGAATTGCAAAAAGAAGGAAAACACCAACTCCAATTGATACAACAGAAATAAATAAATATTGTTCTTTTAGAATTCCCATGTTGGCAATTTGGCTTGCAAGAACTGCAAGGTCAGGTTCAGCAAAAGTAATAATAAATCCTATAAAAGCTGTGCATATTAACATCAAAGATAATTTCTTGCTTTTGCACAAACTATGACCAATACTTTCTCCCATCTGTGACATAGAAATGTCTGTACCTGTCGTAAAGAGGGCAATCCCAAGTATCAAAAGGAAAATGCTTATAACAAATGTGATAAACATTTCTGCAGGAATAGGGCAAATCGTAATAGAAACAACAACTATTATAAGCGATATGGGTATTACTGCGAAAAAAGCTTCTTTAATTTTTTTCCAAAGATTTGCAAACATATCTTACCTCATAAAAAGATTACTTGCCGTATTCGCAAAAACTAATAGTTCTAAGAATGTCGTTTTCAAGAACATTTTGATATTTACTTTTTGCAAAAGAGCTAAATATAATTACAGTGGAATTTTGTTCCTCAGATACAAATTTTGCGATATTTATTAATCTTCTAATCGCAGTTAAAGTGTCTGGGCTAACTTCTTCGTTAACTACATATTGTGTCGTGTAGTTAAGAATTTTGAATATTTCTTCTAGTTCATTGATAATAAAAACAACTTTTTTCCCTTGTGTAATTAAATTTTTTACACATTCTTGGGCAAGTATAATATCTTTACTTGATTCGTTATAAGAATTTTCAACAAATAAGTTAAATATCTTAATATTATTTTGGTCGGGAGTAATAGCGTTAGCTTTAGTGTTTTTGCCGTTTAGAATAATATAATTGCAATTTTCTTCTTTAATATTCTTACAGAAATCGTATACAAATTCACTAACAGAAATATTTTCATTCTTGTATTCGTAAAAATGCGAATTACCTTTTAATATTTTAGTATTTTTTAGAATGTACTTATATTTGTTATAATCTAATTCTAAATAACTATTTGAGTTTGGGTTAGAAGGAAGCTCATAAAACATATCTCTGTTATAGTCATGGATATCTGTTCCATTAATAGTTAATACACCTTCGACATTAAACCCATAAGAACTTGTAGATTGAACTAATTTGACTTGAACTACATCGTCTTTCTTAAGATTGTTTTTAGCAATGAAAGAAGGTGGAACGGGAATATCAAGGATTCTGTCCGACGGTTCAATTATTCTTATTATTGGAGCTGAATTGTTAAGAAATCTAACTTGACCTTCCAATATAACAGCTTTGGTGTCAAACTCTACAGCGGGAGAATATAGTGTATAATCTCCAGTAAGATAAGGAGAATCGTTCTTATCTTCCTCTCCCCATATAGACATGTCTAGCATAGGATTAACTTTAGGTTTTCTTCCTTTGTTAGAAGAAGAGGGTTGCACATTCCCTGACTTTACTGCTAAAATAAGATTGATAAGTTCTTCTTTTTTGAGAGTTGTAGGGGATTTAACTCCTGAGTCTCTTGCTATAGTTCTTAAATTATGTATGCTATAACTGTTTAAGATATCAAAATTCATTTCTATTTTTTTATCATTCATTACACTTCACTTCACTTCACTTAACATTAATTATTATATTATTATAACAAAACAATATATTGTTGCAAAACTTTTTCCGCCATTTTAAATAAAAACATAATAATTACTAATCAGGATAAGGCACTATTTGACTTTTTTTGCCATATAAATTATTATGAGAAATTTTAACAAGTATTTTTTGGATTCAAATAACTTAAAATGTAACATAACCATAATTCGTAGAATGCTCAAAGATAAAGTAAAGCTTTGTGCGGTTATTAAAGCTAACGGATATGGTGTTGGTGTTGCAAATTTATGCAAAATTATTGATAAATATGTAGATTTCTATGCTGTATCAAGTGTTCAAGAAGCAAAAGAAATAAGAGATCTGGGATATGTGACCAAAATAATTTTGCTTGGCGAAACTCCTATAGAAAATATTGAGTATTGTGTAGAAAATAATATTTCCATATCAATTGGAAATATTGACTTTTTAAATGCAGTTTTAAATACTTTGCATAGTACTATAAATGTCCATTTAAAGATAAATACTGGACTTAATAGATATGGATTTAAAAGTATTTGTGATTTCAAAAAAGCACTACATTTAATAGATACAAATAAATATATAAATCTAGAAGGTGTATTCACTCATTTTGCAACTAAAAGTAATGATTTAGAATTTATAAATATACAAAAACATATATTTGACGACTACTGTTCATTAGTTCCTAAGAATGTTATAAAGCACTGTGCAAATAGTTTTGCTACAATGCTAAGTAGTACATATCAAATGGACATGATTAGAATTGGAATTAATATGTTTGGCGATTTAAGAGATGAGAAATTGCCTCTTAAGAATGTGGTATCAATAACTTCTGAAATTGTGGCTATTAATGATGTTAAGAAGAATCAAACTGTAGGATATGATAGGACATTTACTGCTACACGTAACTCAAAAATTGCTGTAGTTCCACTTGGATATGCTGACGGGATAAGACGGCAAATTGGTAACAAATTTTATGTATTAGTAAATGGAAAAAAAGCAAAGATTGTAGGCAATGTTTGCATGGATTGTTTTATGATAGATGTTACTGATATTAAAGATGTTTTTATAGGTTCAGAGGTGATTATAGTGGGGCGTTCTTACAATGAAGAATTAAGGCTTCAGGATTGGGCAATGGCATATAACACATCGGTTTATGAGGCTTTGCTTACTTTTAATAACAAGAGATTTGAGCCTATAGTAAAGTAATATAATTCTTAAGAAAACTTTGAGGTTTTCTTTTTTTGTTTGTAGTAATGAAAAATTATGTGCTACACTATAGGTTGATGGGAGGCGTAAAAAATGCGAATAGTTGCTGGTAAATATAAAGGAGTTGTATTAAATACTTTTGACTATGATAATATCAGACCCACAACAGACAAAGTTAGAGAGGCTGTGTTTAGCAAAATTCAATTTAATATTGTAGATAGTTCGTGGCTTGATCTGTTTGGCGGGACTGGGGCAGTTGGTTTAGAAGCTTTGAGTAGAAGAGCTAAAGAGGTAGTTGTTGTTGATGATAATCAAGATAGTATATCTTTAATAACTAAGAATTATCAGAAATGTAGAATTCAACCCAACTTAATCAAGAAAGGTTATATCAAAGCTCTAACACAATTAAAAAATGAGAATAAAAAATTCGATTATATATATTTAGACCCTCCATTCAATACAAACTATGGATTAGATGCTGTTAAGTTTATAGATAAGTTTGACCTCTTAGCTAATGATGGTGTTATAATTTATGAACATTTAAGAGAAACTATAATTAATAACGAATTATATAATTTTGAAATAATGGACACAAAGAATTATGGCACAATTGCTGTTACTTATTTGGTTAGAAAGAAGGGTGGTGAACAAGATGTATAAACTTGTTAATATCAAGAAAGGCTTTCCTGATTCTGATTATGCAGTTTTTCTGCTAGAGAAAGAAATAGAATATTCCAAAATGGAAGGAGTAAAAGTTTTAGTGTTTATACACGGTTATGGTTCTAAAGGCTATGGTGGTGAGATAAAAAAGAAGGTGGCAATTAGGTTAAAAGAATTAAAACATAAGAAAAAGATTGTTACATTTGTATCTGGTGATAGTTGGACTGAAACTAATCCAGATGTCAAAGAAATATATAAAGTAGCTCCTGAACTTAGTATAAGTAATCAAGTCTCAGGAATTAATAGCGGTGTAACTGTAGTTCTTACGCATTAAGATAATAAAAGACAAAAAGAGTGAAGAGATATCTTATAGGATATCTTCAAAAAAAATAAGTTGTCTTTTATTTTTTTATTTTAGATATATTTCAACAACTTTCGACATAAGATGTATTGTAATTTATGTTTTGGAGGTGGATTGAAATATGTTATTTGTGTCAAGGGCGGAGAAATTTGCTAGATTTATAATAGAAAACAAAACAACAATTAGACACACTGCCAAAGTGTTTGATATAAGCAAAAGTACAGTAC
Source organism: uncultured Christensenella sp. (assembly GCA_964630515.1). Classification (GTDB taxonomy): domain Bacteria; phylum Bacillota; class Clostridia; order Christensenellales; family UBA1242; genus UBA11490. Next base: position 22,818 of record CAZVVP010000010.1, read on the forward strand.
ACAACGATGTGTCTAATAGATTAAAAGAATATAATTATAACCTGTATGAAGAAGTGCAAAAAATCCTAAGATATAATTTTAAAGAAAAGCATATAAGGGGAGGCTTATCAACCAAGAAAAAATATGAAAAGTAAAACATTTGAACTAGTTAGTATAATAATAGGTACATTCTTAGGTGCGGGGTTTATAAGTGGTAAAGAGGTTGCTGTATATTTTGCAAAATATGGATTTCTTTCAATCTGTTTTTCGATAATTTCTGGCATATTGTTTTACATTTTTGTCAAAATGTGTTTACAAATTGGCAAAAAGCTTGGAGACGGTAACAATAATTTAAGAAGTATATTTGGCAAAATTTTTCCAATTGTTAACTTTTTGATTCTAATAAATTGCTTTATTGGTATAGGGGCTATGATTGCAGGAGCTGGTAGTGTAGGTGATGTTTTAGATATCTCAATCTTAAAAATTATTCTACCAATTATTTGTGTCATAGGTTGTATAATTTTATTACAATTCAAATATACAGGTTTTACAAAAATAAACATCTTAATTGTTCCAGTTATAATCTTTTTATTAATTGCAATTCCTTTAATTTCTTGCTTTAATTCAGATGGTTTAACTATAGCTGTGACTAACGTATTTAGAATGTTTTTAGGAGGAGTGGTCGACTCTATACTTTATATATTTTTTAATATGTTATCTTTGGGTGTATTGCTTATTCAAGTTGGTGCTAAATATAAGGACAAAGAAATAAGTCGTGCATCAATTATTTCTTCAATCATTATTGTTTCTTTAATAATTGTAATGTGTCTTTCTATGATATTTACTGATTCCTCTGTTATTTATAGTGATATGCCATTACTACAAGAGGCAAGAAATATAAGTGTCATTTGTAGTTATGTTTATGCCATTTGTCAATTTTTAGGAATCTTTACTACTCTTGTTAGTTCAACATATGTCACAATTAATATTTTGTCTGATAAGATGAGTAATAATTCAGCTATATTTTTAAGTCTTTTCTTAGGCATATTAATATCTTTTCTAGGCTTCGCTAATATTGTAAATTATTTATACAAACTCAATGCTTTTATTTCGATTATATTTTTTATCTTGCTTTTCTATAAACTTTATTTACCAAAAAATAATTTTAAAATTCAAATTTCCAAAAAAACTTCTACTTAATTATGCAGTCATTTATTTGACTGTTTTTTTTATTAAATATATAATATTAATATACTTGTTGGCGGTGAATCATGAAAAAAGCTTTAAAGATTATCGTTGTTATATTAATTATTGTTGCTTTGGCGGTAGGTGCTTATTTCCTTTTTTTTGACATAGATAGGAACTTGTCTGTTTATCATGGAGTTCAAGATGCTATGCAATACAAGTATGACCTTGACTTCGATGAAGATTTATATGGATTATCAGTACTTGGTTATAACGAAGGAACTCAAGAATTTACTGAAGCAGAATATCCATCGATTTATATAATAAGAGAAAAGTTATTTCAAAGCGATTCTTCATCTAAACTTGTAGGTGGTACAGAACAAAGTGGGCTTTTCTATTATTATGGATACGTAAAATATGAGGAAATTATAGTACAAGGTATTAGATTCTATTCTAACTATGCAGTGTTGGCTGATAAAGCAAGCAAAATGTATGCCAATCAAGTTTGTTCTAAGATAGATAGCTATACAGCTTCTATAGAGAAACTTTGGGATAGTGCAAAAAGTTTAAAAACTGTTCAGAACGTATTTGGCAAAGAAGATAGTGAAGTTACAGAAGAGATGATTCTAGAACAATATCAAGACTTAAGAGATTTGTATAGAAATCATTTAAAAACTTCATCAGACCTGCTTATTAATTTGAGAGATTTCGTTATTAAAGAGTCTTTTGACGGAGTTTATTCTTTTGATACTGTTGCTATGTTATATGATTCTGTTGCCCATACAGTATATACTGCAATGACAAACAAACAAGAACAAGAAATAAACTATTTACACGACGCAACAATTTATGTTGATTTGTATGAAGCTTATGTATCAAGCAACGCAATAGACTACGGCTTCGCTGATGAGGTTGATTATCTTACTGCATACACTAATATGTATACTAATAACAGGGAAGATTACAACAAATTATTTGAATTTACCCATTTCCAAAAACAAGAACTTGTTAGAGGAGATAATGATATTAGTGCCCAGATTAAAGTTGGATATGTTGATTATGCTAGGATAATTATCTCAATTCTAGGATTATAATAAGGAGGCTTATTAATGTTAAAAAAATTTATTAGTCCAATAATTGTTTTGACAATATTTATAACATCATGCTTCCTTGTTATGTCGTGTGATGTGAGTAAATATAAGTCTCAAGATGTTCAGAATCTATTCAAGACAACTATTGAGAACCAAATTGATGATGATACAGGTATAAACACTATGTTCACCAAGAACTACACCGTCAATATTGTTTATACTTTTGATATTTACAATGTAAGTGTAAGTGAATCGTCTTCAAAAAACGAATTGAACCTCTACACATTAAATAACCTTTACAATAAATTATTTATGGCAATATTCAAATATTATGAAGATTGGAACGAAAATTTCTACGAACACGCAGATTCTACACTTTCTGCGGAGGAATTTACAAATCTTTATAACAAATTAAATGCTTTAAACAATTCTTTGCGCGATTTGTCTCAGAAAAGAGATACCCTTGAGACTTTGATGGCAAACGATGAACTTAATAATATCCCAAGTGTTGAGTTAAGAAAATATTTATATTATCTAAATGATGCAGTAGAAAAATCACTTAATTTCAATATTTATTTTAGAGATTTGCATATTCAAAAAATGTTTAAAGATACATCAGTTTCATACAGTGCTGTATTAAGAACTATGGACGATATGCTACTTAGTTTGGCACAGCTTATTTATATTGACAATATCAGACCTTTCAATATAAACAACGGAGACTCTTATTTCTGTGATTTGGATCTACTTATCAAGGCACATATAGATAATAATGTTTATTCCAAAATAAGTTATCTAAATATGTTCAATGTGGAACTTTCTAACGAAGTAACACAAGCCTTGGGAAATAGCGAAAACTTGGAATTGATTAATAAAGTAGACAAATATTTGTATTATTCCAATGTTTTAAGACAAGATATCTTGACTCTTTATTCAATATCGTCTAATATTGATTATTATCGACTATCTATGTACAGATATGGCGAAATAGATGGTGGAATTGATATTTATGAGACAACACTTACAGATTTAGAGAAAACAACTTATGAGTTTTTAACAAAAATTGAAAATTTTATTGTTAACACTTATTTTCCAGCATTAAACGAATTAACTGCGTAAAAAAACACTATACAAAAAAAGGAAAAACTTAAAATGAAAAATTATGAGAGACTAGCAGAGTTATTGTTTCCAAATATAGACAAAACACCAGAATATTATTTTGCAAAGTATCCAAAGAGAAATCTTCCAGAGGGTGCTGAAGTTGTAAGAATTGCACCAAGCCCAACTGGATATTTCCATATTGGAAGCCTTTATGGTGCTATTATTGATAAGCTTGCAGCTGATAAAACACAAGGCGTATTTTACTTAAGATTAGAGGATACTGACCAAAAAAGAGAGATTAAAGAAGCGGGCAATATTGCTTACGAATCACTAAGATATTATGATGTTGCACCAGTAGAAGGATATATGGGAGATAATGCGGAAATAGGAAGCTATGGTCCTTATGTTCAAAGCCAAAGAGGAGAAATCTATCAAGCTTTCGCCAAGTATTTGGTTAGTATAGGAAGAGCTTTCCCATGTTTCTGTGATAAAGCGGAAGACAAAGCGGATATTTTAGAGCGAAGAGAGAAAGAGTTAGAAGAAGGAACAATAGTTGAGCATGATTGTTGTAGAAATTTAACTATGGAAGAAATTGAAGAGAATCTCTCTAAAGGCAAACCTTTTGCAATAAGACTTCTTTCAACTGGCGACCCTAGTAAAATTATTCATATCAAAGATGAGATAAAAGGCGAAAGGGATATAAGAGAAAATGGCAAAGATATTGTTATATTGAAAAGTAATGGTATTCCTCCATACAGCCTAGCTCATTTGGTTGATGATACCTTAATGGGAACAACTACTGTTGTTAGAGGAGAAGAGTGGTTTCAGTCTCTTGCTAGCCATCTAGAGTTATTTGATGCTTTTGGTTATAAAATACTAAAATACGCACATACTCCAGTTATTTGCAAGTCCGATAATGGAAACAAAAGAAAGATTAGTAAAAGAAAAGATATGGAGGCGGATTCAAGAGCATTTAGAATTCTAGGTTATCCTAAAGAGGCTGTTATTGAATATCTAATAACACTAGCAAACAGCGACTTTGAGGAATGGAGAATTGCTAATCCAGATTTGTCATATAAGGAGTTCGATTTTTCTATCCAAAAAATAGGTTCAAACAATCCAATGTTTGACTTTGTTAAACTAAACGATATCTCTAAGAACTTTATTGCCAAACTTTCTGCAGAAGAGGTTTATGACAGAGTCCTAGAATGGGCTAAAGAATATAACAAAGATTTTGCAACTGTATTAGAAGGAAATAAGAAATTTGCAATTAGTACTTTTGCGATTGAGAGAGGCGGAGATAAGCCAAGAAAGGATATAGTTAAATGGGAGGATATTCAAGAGTACTATAACTATATGTTCAAAGATTATGGCGAATTAAATATAGACTTAACTCAATTTGATGTAGATTTATTAACTATACAGAAGATAGTGGAAGATTATGTCAATACTTTTGATTTCAATGCAGACAAAGATGTGTGGTTTGCTAATGTAAAAGCTTTAGCACAAAAATATAATTTCTGTACAGACAACAAAGAGTATAAGAAAGACCCAAGTAAATACAACGGAAACACAGCGACTTTCTGTAACATTATAAGAGTAGCTATCACAGGAAAGTCTAATACACCAGATTTATATTCTATATGTATGTGTCTTGGTAAGAAAAGATTGAAAGATATAGTTACAAGAATTTAGATTACGAAAGATTAAGGAGTAAAGAATGTTAGCAATACTTAATTCTATTGGCTTAGCAGGGCTAGATGGATACAAAATGCAAGTTGAGGTGGATATCAATCAAGGATTACCTGGTTATGACGTGGTAGGACTTGTTGGTACTTCGATTAAAGAAAGCAAGGAAAGAATAAAAAGTGCTATAAAAAACAGTGCATTACAGTATCCTATACTAAAGATTATTGTAAACATGGCACCTGCAGACACTAAGAAAGAAGGCCCAATGTATGATTTGCCAATAGCAATTGGTATTCTTTGTGCAAGCGACCAGTTAGAAATAGAAAAAGCAAGAGAGTATGTAATGTTAGGAGAACTAGGTCTAAATGGTTCGGTTAACAAAGTAAATGGAATACTTCCTATGCTAATCTATGCTAAAGAGGTAGGAATAAAGAAAATAATTATTCCTAAAGGCAATGCTAAAGAAGCTAGATTTATAGATGGCGTAGAAGTTTATCCAGTAAGCTCTTTATCAGAAACTGTTTCGTTTATTAAAGGTGAAACAGTAATTGAAAAGATAAAGGTAACAGACTTTAAAGAAATATTATCTAATACTAAGCTTACAAGTGATTTCAAATATGTCAAAGGTCAGACTCAAGCAAAAAGAGCATTAGAAATAGCTGCAGCTGGCGGACATAATGTTTTGCTAATTGGCCCTCCAGGTAGCGGAAAAACAATGTTAGCTAAGGCCTTTCCTACAATTTTGCCAGATTTGACATTTGAAGAAGCTTTAGAGATATCAAAAATTCATAGTATTGCTGGAACTCTAGACTCTAATTTGGGGATATTGACTAAGAGACCGTTTAGGTCACCACACCATACTGCAACGACTATTGCATTGACTGGTGGCGGAAGAACGGCGAAACCGGGAGAAATAAGTCTTACTCATAATGGCGTTTTATTTTTAGACGAAATGCCAGAATATAACAGAAATGCACTAGAAACCTTAAGACAACCACTAGAAGATGGAGTAATAACTGTTTCAAGACTAGAAGCAAGCATTGTTTATCCAGCTAATTTTACACTGATTGCCAGCATGAATCCATGTCCTTGCGGTAACTTTGGGAGTACAACTAAAGAATGTAAATGTACGCCTCAAGCTATAAGGAAATACTTAAACAAACTTTCTGGTCCTTTAATGGATAGGATCGATATGCATATCGAAGTTGATAATGTCAATTATGATGATTTGAGGGTGGAGGCAAATGAAGAACCTAGTTCTGAAGTCAAGAAGCGTGTTGATAGAGCACGTGAAATCCAATTAGAAAGATTTAAAGATAGCGAAAACTACTCTAATTCCAAGATGAGCGATAGACAAATTAAGAAATACTGCAAAATTAGTGAAGATAGTGATACGATTCTAAGAATTGCTTTTGATAAGCTTACTTTGTCTGCAAGGGCATATAATAGAATCTTAAAAGTCGCTAGAACTATTGCTGACTTGGAAGGTTGTGAAAATATAGAAGATAATCATATTTTTGAAGCGATTTCGTATCGTTCACTTGATAATAAATACTGGAGTTAATATGCGTCAATTAACAATGGAAGATAAGGCGTTGCTAGCTTTGTCTACTCAATCAAAATTATCTTATACAAAAATAAAGAATATTATAGAAACATTGCCAGATGTTTCTGTAATTTTTTCTAATAAAGATTTAAGAAAAGAGCTAAACTTCTTAGATGAGAAAGATTATAATAAGCTCTCTGACGTTAATATGTCAATTTTAGATAATTTTATAGCGAATTTGGAAAAATCTAATATATATGTAATAACTTTATTATCAGATATGTATCCATATAACTTAAAGCAAATTTCCTCTCCTCCAATTGTTTTGTATGCTAAGGGAAATTTAGATTTGCTAAAGCATACTAATTGTATCGGAATAGTTGGCACAAGAAGATGCACTAATTATGGAGAAGAGGTGACAAAGAGTTTTAGCAAGACTTTAGCTAAGTCAGACATTTGTATCGTAAGTGGACTTGCTGATGGTATTGATACAATCGCACATGAGTCAGCTCTTTCAGTCAAGGGAAAAACAATCGCAGTAATGGGTAGCGGTTTTAATAATATTTATCCAGCTAATAATGCCAAATTAGCAGATAGAATTATAGAATCTGATGGGTTAATATTAACAGAATATGAACCCGCAGAGAAAGCACAAGCATTTCACTTTCCAGCTAGAAATAGAATAATTGCAGGTCTTTCTCTTAGCGTTCTTATAGTAGAAGCTCCTGCTAGGAGTGGTGCTTTGATTACTAAAGAATATGCAGTTGAGTACAATAGAGAAGTGTTTGTAGTTCCGGGCAGAATCACTGATGTCTACTCCAAAGGCTCTAATGATGTTATTAAGGGTTGTCAAGGGATAATGGTTTTGGGTGTTGACGAAATATTAGCATTTTATGGAAAGGTCGGCGGTGTAGAACAGAACCAAAAGATTCTTCAATTATCTATGGAAGAACAAATTATTGTCAATTTATTAGAAGTTAATGATTTGCATTATGAAACTTTGTTAATGAAGTCAAACTTGACAACATCGCAACTAAATCCAATTCTTATGAAATTAGAAATTAAGAATATTATCAAAAAATTACCAGGAAATATATATTCTAGCATAAAAATTTAGTTTACAAAAGATTATTATTTTTGATACAATAACATAGATTGCGTAAAAGTAAAAAAGAGGTTGAAATGAATCTAGTAATTATTGAGGGTGTCGGTAAAAAAGACACTATAAAAAAGTACTTAGGCAAAGATTTTGAAGTCGTTGCAACAAAAGGTCATATTAGAGATTTGCCTGTAAAATCTCTTGGTGTCAATGTTAATGATAACTTTAGACCTCAATATGAAATCATGAATGATAAACACACTATCGTTAGAGAGTTGAAAGTCAAACAAGCACAGGCTGAAAATATTTATTTAGCAACCGACCCAGATAGAGAGGGAGAGGCTATTAGTTGGCATTTATGCCATATTTTAGGACTTAATCCTAACGACAAAGTTAGAATTGAATTTAACGAAATAAGCAAGAATGCTGTGTCTGAAGCTTTGCAAAAGCCAAGAGCAATCGACTTAAATTTAGTTGATGCACAGCAGGCAAGAAGAATTGTTGATAGATTAGTTGGTTATAAAGTTAGCCCAATTCTTTGCAAAAAAATGCAACCAAACTTATCAGCGGGCAGGGTACAAAGCGTTGCGTTGAAACTGATTGTTGATAGAGAGAAAGAAATAATTAATTTTAAACCAGTTGAGTATTGGACTCTTAACGCAAACTTGTTTAAGAACTCAATTGATGACCAGTTTAAGACTACATTAATTAAAATTAATGGCAAGAAACAAGAAGTTTCTAGCAAAGAACAAATGGACAAAATATTGGCTGATTTGCAAGATGGCGAATTTGTTGTAAGCAATATTAAGAAGTCTGTTAGTAAAGTTCATGCGTCAGCTCCATACACAACAAGCTCAATGCAACAAGAAGCAACTAACAAATTAAATATGACGCTAAAAAGGGTAAGTGCTTGCGCCCAAGAGTTATATGAGGGTGTCAACATTGGTGCTGAAGGAAAAACTGCCCTTATTACTTATATAAGAACTGACTCTGTTCGTGTGTCACCACAAGCTATGGCAATGGCGAAAGATTATATTGCAAGTAACTTTGGTCAAGAATATTTGCCAAAAACACCAAATGTATATAAGGTAAAAAAATCTGCTCAAGACGCCCACGAAGCAATTAGACCAATTTCGTTAGATCGAACTCCAGAAAGTGTTAAGGAATACTTGAGCCCAGATAACTATAAGTTGTACAAATTAATTTATAACAAATTCCTTGCAAGCCAGATGACAGAAGCCATTTATGACACTTTAACTGTTGAAATAGATAACAAAGAGTATACTTTTAAAGCTTCTGGTAGAACATTAGTCTTTGATGGATTTACTAAAGTATTTAACTTAACTTCTGCCAAGAAGACAAAGAAGGCAGAAGATGAGAACACAGAGGAAGAAGAAGAAAATGTTAAGATTCCTAAACTTGAAAAGAAGGATATTCTAAACTTAATTGATTTGGTACCAACTCAGAAGTTTACTAAGCCTCCTCTAAGATTTACAGAAGCAACTATTGTCAAAGAAATGGAAGATAAGGGTATAGGTAGACCCGCGACATATACGCCAACAATTGTTCTGCTTGCTAATAGAAAGTATATTGACAAAGATGGCAAATTTATAATTCCAACAGAGCTTGGAACTAAAGTAACAGATATGTTAGAAAAATATTTTTCTTCTATATTTAATGTTACATTTACTGCAGATATGGAAGATAAGCTAGATGAAATTGCAAATACTGGACTAGAGTGGCAAGCAGTTATTCAGAAGTTTTACAATTTCTTTGCAAAAACTTTGCAAAATGCTGACAAAGATGCTTTAACATACAAAGAACCACCTAAAGAAACAGACGAAATCTGTGATAAATGTGGTGGAAAAATGGTTATAAGGAATGGCAAATTTGGTGAGTTTTTAGCTTGTGGAAACTTCCCTAAGTGTAGAAATATCAAGTCATTAGCTAAGCCTATTGCAACTTGTCCTAAGTGTGGCGGAGAAGTTTTTGAAAGAACAAGTAAGAAGGGTGACAAGTATTATACTTGTAACAATAGACCAAATAGTTGTGATTTCTGGTCATGGGAAATCCCAAGTAAAGAAAAATGTGAAAAATGTGGCTCTTATATGACCGAAAAAGTTGTATATGGCAAGTTGAGAAGAAAATGCGCTAACTCAGAGTGTAACCATACAGTCACTATTGAGAAAGAAAAAAAAGATACAGATAATGAATAAAAATTTTTCGGAGTAAGAATGAATGTTAATATTATAGGTGCTGGACTTGCTGGTAGTGAAGCTACTTATCAACTTCTAAAGAGGGGAGTTGGGGTAAACTTATACGAAATGAAGCCTAAGAAATTTTCTCCAGCACACAAACTTAGTACATTTGCAGAGCTAGTTTGCTCTAATAGTTTAAAAAGTAATGATATTTTGTCAGCGGAAGGACTTCTTAAAGAAGAATTAAGAAGATTAGATAGTTTGCTAATTAGAGTCGCTGATGAAACAGCTGTTCCTGCTGGCTCAGCTTTAGCAGTAGATAGGAATATTTTTAGTGAAAGAGTTACAGAAATTTTGAAATCTTTTGATAATCTTAATATTTGTAACGAAGAAATTACAAAACTTGACACAACCCTTCCTACGATAATTGCTACTGGACCACTAACAAGTGACGATTTTAGTGATTATATAGCCAAATTATTAGGGCAAGAAAGTTTATATTTCTTTGATGCGATTGCACCAATAGTAACGTATGACTCAATCAATTTTGACAAAGCTTTTATTCAAGATAGATATAACAAAGGCAACGGAGATTACATTAATTGTCCTTTCAACAAAGAAGAATACGATATATTTTATCAAGAGCTAGTTAATGCAGAAATTGTCCAACTTAAAGATTTTGAGAACAAAAAAGTCTTTGAGGGTTGTATGCCTATAGAGGTATTGGCGAAGAGAGGATATGATACAATGCGGTTTGGCCCTCTTAAGCCAGTAGGTCTAACTGATAGAGATGGCAAGACTCCTTATGCCGTAGTTCAGCTTAGAAGGGAAACAAAGAACCATGACTTTTATAACATGGTGGGATTTCAAACAAACTTGAAATATGGCGAACAAAAAAGAGTTTTTTCGCTTATTCCAGGACTGGAAAATGCTGAATTTTTGCGATATGGCACAATGCATAAGAACACATATATTAACGCACCAAAATGTCTAAACAAATATTCGCAGTTGAAAACTAACGAAAATATATTCTTTGCAGGGCAGATTTCCGGTGTGGAAGGTTATGTAGAAAGTATATTTAGTGGACTTCTAAGTGGTGTTAATATGTATAATTATCTTAATGAAAAAGATTTGATAGAGTTACCAACTAATACAATGAGTGGAGCTTTGCAAAATTATTTGGCAACAGCTAGTGAAATTAATTTTCAACCAATGAGTGCCAATATGGGTCTTATAAACAATCTAACAATGAGGATTAAAGACAAGAAGGAAAAGAATAAGATTTTGTCAGATAGGGCATTGGAAGAAATAGAAGAAATAGAATTTTAGTAAAGAGGATATAATATGGATATGGAATTTAGAGGAACTACAATAGTAGGCGTTAAGAGAAATGGAAAGATAGCTATTGCTGGCGATGGACAAATAACTCTTGGCCAACAAGTTATAATGAAAGGAAATGCTGTAAAAGTTAGAAGAATTTATGATGACAAAGTTGTGATTGGCTTTGCAGGTTCTGTATCAGATGCTTTTAGTCTTTCTAATAGATTTGATGAATTACTGCATAAATTCAGCGGAAACTTGATGAGAAGTGCTGTTGAACTTGCAATAGGATTTAGAGATGATAAATATGCAAGAAAATTAGATTCTTTAATGATTGTTGCGGACAAAAATCAGATGCTGGTAGTTTCTGGAAGTGGAGATGTAATTGAGCCAGAACATGGAATTTGTGCAATTGGTAGTGGCGGAAATTATGCATTATCAGCAGGTCTTGCACTTATCAATAATACTGATTTATCTGCTAAAGATATAGCGATGAAGTCAATTGAAATCGCAGGAAGTATCTGTGTATTTACTAATCATCATATTACTTGTGAGGAGGTATAATTTATGAATTTGTCACCTAATGAAATAGTTAAAGAATTAGATAAATATATAATTGGTCAAGACAAGGCAAAGAGAGCTGTTTCTATAGCTTTAAGAAATAGATATAGAAGAAGTAAATTACCTAAAGACATGCGTGATGAAATTACTCCTAAAAATATTATCATGCAAGGTCCAACTGGTGTCGGAAAAACAGAAATTGCTAGAAGATTAGCTAAGCTTGTATCAGCACCATTTTTGAAAGTCGAGGCAACAAAATTTACAGAAGTAGGCTACGTTGGTAGAGATTGTGAAAGCATGATTCGTGACCTTGTTGAAGTTGCTGTTAGAATGGTTAAAGAAGAGAAAAGACAAAATGTTCAAGACAAAGCTAAGCAAAATGTTGAACAAAGACTCGTTGAGGCAATATTTAATGTAAAGAAACAGGAAAATCCAGAAAGACCAGCTGATGAGTTGAAAGAGGAAATTCTTAACAACTTAAGAGCAGGACTATATGACAATGAATTAATTGAGTTGAATTTGGTTGATGCACCTAAGTCAATCAATATTATGCCAGGTGGTATGGGTGGAGATATGGATTTTGGTCATGTACTTGGTAGCATTTTTCCACCTCAAAGAAAAAGAAAGAAAGTGACCGTTTCTAAAGCAGAAGAAATTATGCTTAATGAAGAAGTGGAGAAATTAATAGATAATGATTCTATTAACTCAGAAGCAATTTATAGAGCAGAGCAAGAGGGAATAATCTTTATCGATGAAATTGACAAAATTGCAGGTAAGTCACAACAGAAAGGCCCAGATGTAAGTAGAGAGGGTGTTCAGAGAGATATACTTCCATTGGTAGAAGGTAGTACTGTTAATACTAAATATGGCACTATCAGAACTGACTATATCTTATTCATCTGTGCTGGTGCTTTCCATATTAGCAAAGTAGAAGATTTAATTCCAGAATTTCAAGGTAGGTTCCCAATAAGAGTAGAATTATCCAGTCTTGGTGCAAATGATTTCTTCAAGATTTTGACTCAACCTAAGAATGCTCTTATTATGCAGTACAAAGCATTGCTTGGAGTGGATAATATCAATTTAAATTTCACTGATGACGCTCTAAAATTTATTTCTGAATTGGCAGAGAAAGAAAACGACACTAACGAAAATATTGGTGCAAGAAGATTACATTCTTTAATGGAAATGCTACTTGAGGATATATCTTTTAATGCAAATGGTAATCATCCAGTAAGTGATGTTAATATAGATAGAGCATATGTTGAAAATGCGTTTAAAGACACAACTAAGAAATATGATTTAAAGAAATATATAATTTAAAAAAAGGGTAGTTTTTACTTATGAGAAAATTTGAGTTAGTTAAAGATTTTGCAATTCAATATGACAATAAAGATATAATTATGCCAATAAGAGCTACTTATAATTCTGCCGGATATGATTTCTTTTCTCCAATTGAGATTACAATTCCTAGTGGAGAATCGGAAGTTATTTGGACTAATATCAAGGTCGCTTGCAACCCTGATGAGTTCTTTATGCTTGCAGTAACTTCAGGAATGGGAAAGAGAGGTTTAATGCTTCCAAACAGTGTAGGAATAATTGACAGTGATTATTATGGAAACGAAAATAATGATGGAAATATCGGCTTTAGAATTTATAATCTTGGAAAGAATCCATATACTTTCAAGAAAGGGGAGAAGATAGGTCAAGGAATATTTATGAAATATCTATGTGCCGATGTGGATAATTGCAAACAAGATACAAGACAAGGTGGCTTTGGTAGTACAGACAATAAATAAATAAACGAAAGGCTTAAAGTTATTTTTAAGTCTTTTTTTTGTAAAATAAAATTTTTATAATACATATTATATAATGTGAATAATTCGTGTTTTATAAGAAAAAAATATCAGTTTAATAGTTGCGTGAAAGAAACATTTAAGATTTATGGTGTCAAAGCTTTAATAATTTTTGGCATATATTTTATTGGTATAATTCTAGGATTTTGTATTGTATCTCAGTTAGGTGAAGATATAACTAGCGATATAATCCTAGATAGATCTTTTTTAGATTTTTTAGGCAGAGAAATAATCTATACTAATTTGTTTATAAATTATCTATTAACTTATACTTTGTTATTATGCTATTCAATTTTTATAAATAGGGCTACGTTTTGGCATATTTTGAATATTTGCATAGTGTTTATAATAGGATTTTGTTTTGGGTACAACTTAGGTATATATTTTAAAATTTTTAATATTATAGCAATAATATTAGTGATATTAGTAATCATACTATTTAATTTAATTATTAATTTTCTTTATAGTTTAATTCTGGCTATAGTTTGGGTTAGAAATAGAGAAATAAAAAAATTTGGCAAATGGTGTACTCAAGCTTGTACAATAAAGACTAATAATTTATTTATTATACTAACAATTTTAATAATAATTTTGTTATTTTTACAATGCTTGCTATGTAATCTATTCTTAATGTTTGTTGTATTATAATATTTATCAATTTTAAAACGAAATTATATTAGTAGTTATTTTTGTAAAATTGTGTTAAACTAACTAAAGAAAAAGGATGAAAAATGAAGAAGAAAATTAGTTTAAGAAAAAGTTTATATTTTTTACTGATTATATTACTACTATTTGGTACTTGTTTTAATTTATGTGCTTGTGAGTTTGGTGGTACAGCTGGTGGAAGTGGCGGAAGTGGTGGCTCAGGTGGAAGCTCTGGTGATGAAGAGGAAGAAAGTTACAAAGTTCAACCTCAATCAGCTGATGTTGATGATTACTTTTCAGGTGTTCTTATTATGTACGATGCTGGGCATAGTGGTGAATTTTTTGATGATGCTACTGCCTCCAAGAAGAAATTTACAGAACTTTTAGATAGACAAATGGCAACATTTACGACACATTTGTTATATGGACTTAATGTTCTATACGGAGACAATGAATCAACTCCTTCTGGGGCAGCGCTAACACAAGATTTATTGTCTTTAAATGGTGACTTATCTGGGCTATGGGGTAGTAATACATTAGAAGTAAAGCCTGCATCTATACTTACAGATAATGTAAGAAATCAGTCAAGCTTTTTACTCAATCCACAAAGTAATTTTGATAATGAAGATGTAAGAAAAGAGGTTTCAACTTCAATTTCTGCGGTTGCACATTTAGGAGATGTTGAAATTGCAAATAATCAATTAAACTTTAATAATGCAATTAAAGGTGGCTACATTTACGAAATAACTAACGAAGAAGCTGGGACTGGTGCTTTTACTGAAGATTTAAATACTGCTTATGCTTGGTCTCAAGATATAACCAACAAATTTGGTAATGATACTGTTAAAGAAGCTATTGCAAGTATAATTAGCAGTGGCTCATCAGAAACTGTTGGTGAACCTTACGAGACTTCTTTGCAAAACATTGAATATTTAGGATTTTCAAAGAATGATTTAACTAATATCGCAAATTATATTTGTGAAAATATAATTGGTTCAGCATTTTCTAAAGATGAACAAATTAGACAAAGTTTTCCAACAACAAGTATTTCTTTTGCATCAAATACAATTTTTCAGAATGCGGTTGATAATCATTATTACAGAGCTTATTATTATGCTGTTAATTTACTTGTTGAGAGAATGGCGGATATTACAACTAAAGGACTATATATTACATCAGAAGGGTTTGACAGTGAGGCTGAAGAAAATAAAATAATGACATATTCTGTGATGCCAAGAACAGCTATCGCAATTATGAAGTGTAGTGCACTTTTTGAAGAACAAAATAATGAAGAAAATTATGAAGGCATAACTGACATTACACAAATTAATTTACCTCCAATACTTACCGATGTTAAACTGAAACAAATTGTATTTTTGCCCAAAATGAGTGAAGACTTAAGACAGGCTTACGAAGAAGATTTGAAAGAATATAACGAAAGTACTGGGGAGAATCAACAGGCAGATTATTCGTTCAAGTTGGCAAGTGTTAATATTAGTTTTAATAATCCAAGCTCTGATGAAGATGAATTCGTAATTTTGCCTAAGTTTACTCTTGTCGCTAGGGGAGAATCATTGATTCCTGATAGTGAATACGGCAAAGTAAAAAATAATAATTATAGTGTTTATAAACAGCTGAATTTGACAGTTCCAGAAGCTTATTATGATGATTATAGCTTGCTACTTTCTGCAGGATATTATCAGACTGGATACGAAGAGGGTGGATATATGCTTCAAGACTATATGGACGACAACCAAAAGCGACTGGAAGATTTCAGTGGTGCTTCTGTGTTTAATGATGATGGAACAATTAATACAGAATTCTTTGAAATAGATGGAGGTGCTTTCTTAAGACTTAAAAAAGGAGCTACTGTTGTCAAAGACAATACAGAATCTTCTAAAGATACCGAATACAGTACTGTGTTTAATGCAAAATACAATGAAAATGGTGGCTTTGATTTTGTGTTTAATGGCGGTGAAAATTTCTTACAAATAGACCTCAGTTATTACAAAAGTGGGGTTACAGAATATAACGAAAGTGATAAGATTGCGACACAAAACATAGATTTGGTGACATTAGGTATATCTACTTAAGTCATAAGCTTGATATTTGTTGACAAAAAAAGATATATTACGTTTTGTAATATATCTTTTATTTTTATCTAAATTTAGTCTTACGACGAAGAATTATAAATACTATAACAAGTACTATTACTGCAATTACTGCTACAATAATTATTATCTTAGCAGTTGCGTTTAATGGGTCGTTTTTAGTAACTTTGTAGCTTGCTAATATTTGACCATTTGCAGAAACTATCTTAATCCAATAAGTTCCTCTATCGGTTATATCATAAGTCTTAGCATTGGTTTCTGATAAACTATCAGCATTAATAGTCTCAATGATTGTGTCATTAATAGTTATATAAGACTCACCAACATTATTATAAATATTAGCTAAATTATAACTCAAGGTAATTGTATCTGTAGTTTCTGTTCCAAATGGAATACTACAATATATAATAGTTGAGTCAATTCTGTTGTTTAGCCAAACGCTAAATGTAAATTCTTTGTTTTGTTTAATACTATCAAGATATACACTTAACGTAATA
>CAZVVP010000011.1:0-39581 GCA_964630515.1 uncultured Christensenella sp.
ACCACATACTTCTTATTTTAATTTTAACATATGTAATTTAATAAAGTCAACCCCCCCCCCCCCCCCGACTTTTGACTCAAATACAATGCAAAGTATTAAAAAAGTACGTAATTAAAGCGAAATCAACAATTTTGTAAATAAAAAAACGCTTAAAACAATATTGATTTAAGCGTTTAATTTTAATTAATATTTTTTAATTATTTGCTAATATTTAACTTAAAGTTTATATCTGCCATACGGTCAGTTGTTACATAACCTGCTGGCGCCTTAACAACATCAGGAAGTCTGTTAACAATACTTGCACAAGTCATTTCAACAGTTTGAGGTCTATTGATAACAACTGTTGTAGTTGGCTCACCTTCAATTGTCCATTCATTGCAATCAAATTCATCTGGACCATAAACCTTACCGATACACTCAGTTTCTAAGATAATCCCTTCTTTAGTAGTTGTTGTAACTACAGCACTCATACCAGTAGCCATGCCTTTAGGAATAACCATGTTTAGAGTTGAGGATTTCAAATCTTCTTTGTAAGTGTGAGGGATACATTTCTGAGTTTGATTAACGACTGTCAAACCTAATTTCTCACACAACCAACCATTAACAGTCCACATATATGATGGAGAATATTCCCCTTTATCAATAAGGCTTTGTCTTTCTTTATCAGAAATTCTATCAACTGAAGCAATCTTCTTATCAAAGTCATCTAAAGATAATCCAGCCCCGTGAACTTCTGCTAGAGCAATACCATAATCTTCTACATTATATGAAGATTTACCCTTAATCTTTTTAATACTTTGAGTACTACCAGCAAGAACAGAAATCAAACTACCCCAAGAAGTATCTTGATAACCACTACCAGTTAGAGTACAGTTATTAGCTTTGGCTACTTTGTCTAATTCTTCAGTAATCTTTGGAGAAGAATTTGCAGGGAAGAAAGCCTCTTCGCAAGTAGAAATTGCATTAACACCACATTTAGCACAAGTCATCATAACATCATAGATATCACTCATTAAACTCATAGTAGTAATAATTGCAACATCTGGTTTATTAGCTTTAAGTGAAGCTTCTAAATTCTTAGCATCTTCAATTTTTACTCCTTTACATTTTCCACCAATAATTGTAGAAATATCTTTGCCGATACGATCAGGAACTACATCGTATGCACAAACAATTTCTCCACCTTTTTCGTATACATAACGCATTGTGTATACAGACATTTTGCCACAACCAATTTGTGCAACTTTTAATTTTTTATCCATTTTCATCTCCTTATAAAAAAATACTTGTTAATATAATAACACTAATAGTATATTACATAACAAGTATTTTATCAAATAAAAATTCCCATTATTTAATAATTTTTGTTTCAATGACGTTACCATCTAAATCTAATAAAGTAATAGTTTTATCCTCAATTACAAGATAGCTATTAAGAGTATTGTCTTTGGGAATTGAAACTGAACCAGAGTTTACACAAAAAACTCCATCTTTTTCCTTAATAAACCCAGTATGAAAATGTCCATATACTAAGACATCAATATTAGAAGGAATGTTATCCATATTAAATTTATGTCCATGAGTAAACATATATTTAACCCCGCCAACAATCATTCTAACATTTTCTTTAAATGGAAATTTAGAAATCATTTCGTCAACTTCAGCATCACAATTCCCTTTAGTGCAAGTAATTTTATTTCCAAAAGAATTGAGAATTTCACATACAGCCATTGGATCATATTCTTTAGGCAGAGGATTCCTTGGTCCATGATAATATATATCACCCAGTACTATAATTTTGTCAGGATTTTGCCTTATTATAGCTAGCTTTAGCTTATTTGCAAAGTACTTAGAACCGTGAATATCTGAACAAACTAATAGTTTCATTATTTTGTTATCTCACTCCCTATCTTTTATTGGAAATCTACTATATCAATCCACTCTTTCAAAATTTCTTTATTGTCACTTCCATCAATAAGTTGAATACCCGCCACAACTGGAATCCATCTTTGAATTAAACTTTTCTCAATAGTACTTTTTTGGCTAAACATATCCAAATAATTATCTGCAAAATCTTTGCCATATTCCAAGGAAAGCAACAAATATGTCTTAGCGCAATCTGCTGAAGCGTTACCTTGTGTGACATGAGCCCAGTCGATTATATAGTAGTCGCCTTTCTCTGTTATTATAATATTACTAGGATCCAAATCTCCATGACAAAGCTTAGTGTGGTTTTTCATTCCCTCTATTCTTTGTAATAATTCATATTTAATATTATCATTTAAACTAGATTCACTAATCTTTCTTTTGTACTTTTCTTTAATTGGATTAAGTAAATGTACTTGGTTAGATAAAATTTCTAATTGAATTTTTACCAGCAATTCTAAATATTCTTTCTCTTTTTCCGGATTTTGTTTAATCAACTCCTCTAAGGTTGTTCCCTCTATGTGTTCCAAAACAATTGCCCATTTCCCATCAATCTTGCAAACTTGTAGAAGTTTAGGAATATTAAGACTTGTTCCTTCCTCTACTCTTGCATGGTTGTGTGCTTCGTTTAGAATACTTGCTTTAGAATAATTCTCCACAAAAAGCTTAATAGTTTTACCATTATCTTTATATACTTTCTTTGATTTTCTTTCAACTATTACATTATTAAGATTAAATTCCATTATTTCATTCCTCCATAATATGCATTTAGGTACATTTCTTTAATTTCACTAATAAGTGGATATCTTGGATTAGCACCAGTACATTGGTCATCAAAAGCTTGTTCGCTCATTTCGTCTAACTGATTTAAGAACTTGTCTTCGTCAATTCCATATTCTTTAATTGATTTCTTAATGCCTATTTGTTCTTTCAACTCATCAATCTTCTTAATTAAGTTTTCCATCTTCTCATAATCGGTTTTTCCGCCTAAATTAAGCGCTTCTGCGATTTCTGCATACCTTCTTAATGTATGTGGGTGATCGTATTGTGAGAATGTTCCCATCTTAGTTGGTGCATCAACACTATTAAATCTTATTACTTCATCAATCATCAATGCATTTGCTACACCATGAGGCAAATGATGGAATGCTCCAAGCTTGTGAGCCATTGAGTGACACACTCCTAAGAATGCATTAGCGAAAGCCATTCCTGCCATAGTTGCAGCATTAGCCATCTTTTCTCTAGCTTCGACATCATTACAACCATTATTGTATGCCCTAGGTAAATATTCAAAAATAACCTTCAATGCTTGTATTGCCAATCCATCTGTATAATCTGTAGCAAGCATAGAAACGTAAGCTTCAAGTGCATGAGTTACTGCATCAATGCCAGAAGCAGAAGTTAAACCTTTTGGTGCATTCATCATCATATCACAGTCTACAATCGCCATATCTGGCATAAGTTCATAATCAGCAAGTGGATATTTTGTGCCTGTAGTCTCATCTGTTATAACTGCAAAAGGTGTAACTTCACTACCAGTTCCAGCAGATGTAGGAATTGCAATAAAGTATGCTTTTTCACCCATTTTTGGGAAAGTATATACTCTCTTTCTTATATCAATAAATCTCATAGCCATATCCATGAAATCTACTTCTGGGTGCTCATACATTACCCACATTATTTTTCCTGCATCCATAGCAGAACCACCACCAATTGCAATTATGCAATCTGGTTTAAAGTCATGCATTAATTTACTTCCTTCTTTAGCACATGCCAAAGTTGGATCTGGTGTAACGTTATAGAAAGTTTGATGAACAATTCCCATCTCATCTAACTTATCAGTAATTGGTTTTGTATAGCCATTCTCATACAAGAAAGTGTCTGTTACTATAAATGCACGTTTCTTACCCATAACATTCTTTAATTCATCTAGTGCTACTGGAAGACAACCTTTCTTAATATAAACTTTTTCTGGTGCTCTGAACCAAAGCATATTTTCTCTCCTTTCTGCAACTGTCTTAATATTAATTAAATGTTTTACTCCTACATTTTCTGAAACTGAGTTTCCACCCCATGAACCACAACCCAAAGTTAGTGATGGAGCAAGTTTAAAGTTATACAAATCCCCAATTCCACCTTGTGCTGATGGAGTATTAATTAATACTCTGCAAGTCTTCATTTTGCTGTAAAATTTCTCAATTTTTTCAGTTTCTTTAGTATTAATATATATAGATGAAGTATGTCCTAGACCACCATCTTCTATTAATCTATATGCCTTATCTAACGCATCATCAAAAGATTTAGACTTATACATAGCTAACACTGGAGACAACTTCTCATGAGCGAACTCTTCCTCAATATCAACACTCTCAACTTCTCCAATAAGAATCTTTGTGCTTTGTGGAACTTTTACTCCAGCCAATTCAGCAATTGCATATGCACTTTGCCCTACAATCTTAGCATTCAATGCACCATTTATAATTATTGTCTTTCTTACCTTGTCAAGTTCTTCATCTTTCAAGAAATAGCAACCACGCTTCTCAAATTCATCTCTAACTTGCTTATAAACATTACTTGATGCAATAACTGATTGCTCAGACGCACAAATCATACCATTATCAAAAGTTTTAGAATGAATAATGGAGTTTACTGCTAGTACAATATCTGCACTTTCATCTATTATTGCAGGTGTATTACCTGCACCTACACCAACAGCTGGTTTTCCGCTAGAATAAGCACTTTTTACCATGCCTGGGCCACCTGTCGCAAGTATAATATCAGCAGATTGCATAAGTGTGTTAGTTAACTCTAGCGATGGCACATCAATCCATGCAATAATACCCTCTGGAGCACCTGCTTTTACAGCTGCTTCCAGTACCACTTTGGCAGCAGTAATAGTTGAATTTTTAGCCCTTGGGTGTGGACTGATAACAATTCCGTTTCTTGTCTTTAATGCAAGCAATGTCTTAAAAATCGCAGTCGATGTAGGATTTGTTGTAGGAATTACTGCACAAATAACACCTATTGGCTCTGCTACTTTCTTTATTCCATAGCTCTTATCCTCTTCAATTATCCCACAAGTCTTTGTATTCTTATAAGCATTGTAGATATACTCTGAAGCATAGTGATTCTTAATAACTTTGTCTTCTACTAAGCCCATACCAGTCTCTTCAACTGCAAGCTTTGCAAGAGGAATTCTCATATTATTGGCAGCAAGCGCCGCTGCTTTAAATATTCTATCAACCTCTTCTTGTGAATATTTCGCAAATTTCTCTTGAGCTTTTCTTACATTAGCTAAAGTCTTTTCTAGTGATTCAATATCTTGAACACAAATATAGTTTTCGCTCATTTTTTAGTTCTCCTTTTAGCAAAAAATAATTGTTTTAGTTTGGAAATAATCAATTCATATCTATATATATTTCAAATTAGCCTTCTTAGATAATTATTTATGACAAATATATAAATATTTTCAAACATGGTTATTATACACCAATTAAACATTTAATTCCAAACAAGATGTTTCATAATTTTTCAAAAAATAATAAAAAATAAAGATAAGCCACCAAATCTTGTAGCTTATCTTTTATCTATATTAATATTTAATTTCTAAAATTTTGTAAGAAATCTTAGCATTTGTTCCTGGAACTTCTACTGTTACAACATCTCCCACGCTTTTTCCAATCAAAGCTTTACCTGTTGGACTTTCGTTACTTATAAGACCTTTAGATGGGTCAGATTCAAAACTTCCCATAATACTGAAAGTTAACTCTTCATTAAATTCTTTATCAAAAACTTTAACAGTAGCTCCAACATTAACAACATCTTGGTTAACTCTTGCCTTAGTAATAATTTTAGCATTTCTTAGAGTGTTCTCAATCTCAACAATTTCTTGTTCTAAAAGAGCTTCTTCTTCTCTTGCAGCATCGTATTCACTATTCTCACTAATATCTCCAAAAGAACGAGCGACACTTATTTTATCAGCAATAGCAACCCTGCCCTCACTCTTCAAATATAATAATCTAGCCTCTAACTCCTTGTATCCTTCTTTAGTTAAATAAACTTGCTCAGCCATAACAACTTAAGCCTCCTTAAAAAATATTAGGGATAAACATCCCTATCTAAAACCTGACACATTATATATTATTTATGCTAAATTGTCAATAAAAATTCACAGTTATGGAAATTAATTTTGAAATTAATTAAACCAATCGAAATTTATAAAATTATAAATCAAATTCAGTTTTTTGAATTTGATTTTAAAAAGAAAGTGAATCTGTTCCTTCCCCACTTTCTATAGTTCAAATGCCTTGTCAATATTTCCTTTCTTTCGCATATCAAAACTACTTTCAACACCTTCTGCCACAGACTCCATTACAAATTTTAGTCTATTATAATAATCTTTTGGGATTGGCATATTATATTCTTCTATCACTTCCGCATTGATATCTAATAAGCAACTATCATTATGTAACATTTTTTCCATTCTAGACAAATAAGTTGTTATAGTTGCATCGGATATTATTGATGGACAATTAAATATATCTTTGTAAAAATCTTCTAATGTATCAGACTTTGTAGCTATCCCCATCGGTAAAGGAATTTGACCATTCTTATATTCTTCTTTCATTTTCTTCTTGTTATAATAAGAAAAATCACTTATACTTGAATCTGCATTATCTAGGTAAATTAACCCTTGAAACTCTCTCTTATTATTAACGTATGCCATAATATTCTGAATATGACCATCAGTCTGTCCAGTTGTAGCATGAACAAAAGGTATCATTTCTATTTCTTTTTTAAAATTTTTACTACTTCGAAGACTTAAAAAATAACTTTTTAGCTCTTCTACTGAATATCGTTCATAATTTACTGTAATATTAAGACACTCAGCTATGGTTTT
This sequence comes from uncultured Christensenella sp., assembly GCA_964630515.1. Classification (GTDB taxonomy): domain Bacteria; phylum Bacillota; class Clostridia; order Christensenellales; family UBA1242; genus UBA11490. The sequence continues at coordinate 6,827 of CAZVVP010000011.1, forward strand.
AGCACCATTATAACTTTGTGAAACATCACTTGAAACTACACCTCTACAATTGTTATGCTTGACCAAATGATAGTCGGCAACATTAGCTCCTAGCCTTCTTTGAACCTTGCTATTAACAATCTCCACGATCATAGAATAATCATTATCTGCAAGTTTTGGAAAAATTTTGTCAAATATTCCTTTTTTCTTTATCATCTTAGTATTTTTATAATAAAATCTTATATCATCTAAATTAATCACATAAATATCACGATTCCTATCATATTTAATTTTATCTGCAATAGAATCTAGCTGATAATATCCATACTTATCTTTACCACATTTTTGTAGTAACTCTTCCATAGATTTTACTCTCCTAATTCTTTAATCCTATAACCATAATATTCCTCAATACCACTATACACAGAAGTCATTACAGTATCTAACCTTTTTAAATAATTTTCTGGTATAGGTAAGTGATATTCTTCCTCAACTTCTGCATTGATTTCCTTAATGAAACTTCCATTACTTAACAACCCAGTCATAATTTCTAAATAACTTCTGATTGTATAGGTTGAAATATTTTTAGATTTCTTAACATCTACATATAAACCTTCCAAACCTAGAAGATTATCTTCTATACCCATATTAATATCTATTTCAAACGGATTATTAGAATAGCTTTGCAACAACTCTAAATTGCTAAAAAAAGTTTGCGCCATATAACAACCTTCATGGTCAAACAGTATTACGCCATCTTTTTGATTATCTTTGTTATAATATACAGCAATATTTCCAGAATGTACATCAATTTGTCCAGCACTTGCATATACAAGCGGAAGTAATTCAATTTGTTTTACAAAGTTCTCTGTTGCATTTTCTGTTATTTTGTATTTTTGTTTCAACTCAGACAAACTTGACCTTATTATCCCCATAACATTCAAATCATTAGTCAATAGTTTCACATTTGAATGTTTAATCGCATAATCTTCAGAAAATACACCTAATTTATCTCCAATCTTTCCTAAATGATTGTCTACGACTTCCAAATTAAATTTTTTATAAAATTTACCAGTCAAGATTTCTGATAATATTTCATAATTATTATCAGCTAAGTAATTAAATAAATTTAAACTTTTTCGATTTTGCAACTCTTTGAAAAAATATTTTTTGCCATTATATAAGAAAGAGTAAACTGAGTTTGATTTTTCTTCTCTCAATTCTTTTTTAAAACTATCCAACTTATAGAAGCCACATCTGTCTCTTTTCAAATCATCAAACATTTTATTCTCCTAACTCTGCAGTTCTCATATCATAACATTTTTGGAACTTTTCCCCATTTCTTTCCATTACATCTCCAAGATTATCAACATATTGATTTAAATGAACAATTGTTTCTGAACTTGACAATATTTTATTTTCTTCCACAACTTCTTCTTGGATACTTTTAAGTACTCCGTTAGTCAAAACAACTTGCAGATTATCTAAATATTTTCTAATAGAGTTAGAAGATATGTTAGGAGATTTACTCAAATCTCTCAAATAATCAGCAAAAGAAGTGTCTTGTCTATCAATTCCAAATCTAACATCTACAAAGTAGTCATCTGGAATACCATTTGTCACCGTTTTAATTGATGTAGGCACACAAATCGAATTATCAAAAAGTATGAAATTTTCCAAACCAGATTTGCGATATACGGCAATATTATCAAAATGTCCATCTTCTTGTCCAAGCCCTGCATGAACCAAACTAACCATATCCAATTTATCCAAAAAATCTTTAGGTTTATTTTTTATAAAATCAAACCTTTTTAAACTAGCAAGTGTCATAGAATAGTTTTTTATTTTATTAATTTTAAGATAATCATATAAGGTTTTTGCTCTAGGAGACTTCTGCTTGAAATCTTGAGAAATTACTCCAAAATCTTTTTTTCTTCGTGCAAGACGATATTGAACAGAATCTAAACCGAATCTTGGATACAATTTGCCATTAACAACTTCTGCCATTTCTTCCATTCTTTGATATTTTCCACGAATACTGCCAATAGATAACTTTTTGAAATAATATTCAATATCATCAAAATTAAATATTTCCATTACTTCAATTCCACCATCTTGCTTAGTAGCCCAAACTTCTTCTTTGTCAAGTATTACATAGCCATCTTTATCCGTTTGTAATTCTTCTAACATCATCTCACACCTCCTTTTATTCTTATTCTCCTAACTCAATTATTCTATTGTCATATGCTTGAGAAATTCTTTCTCCAGTTGCCTCTAAAACAAATTTCAATTTGTCTAAATATTTATTATCTATTCTAGCGCCAGTTTCCTCTAAAGTTTCTTCTTTGATATTTCTAAAAAATTTATCGTCTCTTAATTGATAGTCTAATATTTCTAAATATCTCTTAATAACATCTGTAGAAATCAAATCTGTGGATTCAAGTTCCTTGTAATATTCTTCCAAATTTTGAGTACATTTAGATAAGCCAAGCTTGTTAAACAAATCATGATTTTCGCCATACATAGCTCTTAAATCACAAAAATTCTCTCCAGCAGGTGTACATAGACAGTTATCAAATAATATTAAATCAGAAGCAAGCAAACTATCCCTATCTAGCTTAACTGCCATATTAGCAACATGTCCATCATACTGTCCTGTCCCTAAATGAAGTAGTGATGCCATTTGCAATTGCTCTTGGAAACTTTTTTCTGTTTTTGTTATTACTTTGTAATTATTTAATTCTTTTAGTGATTTGTTCGTTTCTAATCCATATTTCTCTCTATTTAAATACTCTCTTAAAGTTTGGGCATATTTAGCACCATATTCGTCAGTATAAGAGCGGGATATTACACCTGTACAACCACTATGCTTTGCTGGAAAATATTCTACCGCTTGTACTCCAAAATTCTTATAAAATCTACCATTAATAACTTCTGCCAAAATATATGGATTATCAAGTGCAAAATTTCTAAAAAATCCACTTGCCCTACCCCCTGCGATTTCTTTGAAATAATATATTTTGCTATCATGTTCAAAAACATCCATAGAATGCTTTCTTGTCCCTATAGAGAAACCTTTGCTCAAATCAATAAATCCATATCTATCTCTTTTAACATTATTCATATTACTCACCCATTTCAGATAGTCTTGTTTCATAAGACTTCTGGAACCCTTCTCCAGTTTTTGTCATTACAAATTTTAACTTGTCAAGATATTCTTGAGGCAACGGCAGGTCATATTCTTCTTCTACTTCTGCTTGTAAGTTCTTAAAACATTTATCATTCGTTAACAAATCATCTAATTTGTCAAGATAAGTCTTAATATTACTTGTAGATATATTTTGAGAAAGACTCATTTCTTCGTAAAAATCACCAAGTCTTAAGAAATCATCATCAATACCAAATTTAAACAAAATGCTAGGAGCTTCTAAACTGAATTTTTTTTCTAAATATTCCATACTATGATGCGCAGGTAAAGTTAATCCAAAATCTAACAACAAAACCTTATCCAATTTTGTTAACCATCTATTACCTGCTACTGCAATATTTGAAAAATGACCATCAACATTTCCAGTACCCGTATATAATAAACATGCCAATTCTAATTGATCTTTGAATGTTGTTTTTTGTTTCTCAATACACTTTTGGCTATGTAGGAACTTTAAAGACCAATTACTAGAACTTGTCTTTTTTGAAGACAAATATTCTTTTAAAGTACAAGCACCAGAATAATTTTCTTTGTAATCTTCTGATACGACTCCTTTAACACCATTTATAGAAGCTAAACGATATTCTACAGTATCTAAGCCAAACATTTTGTATAGTTTGGAATATGCCATTTCAGAGTATAAATAGGACCTATCTCCAGCAATTTTGCCAGCTTTAAGCTCAGGAACTAGCATACTGCTTTTGAAATAATATCTTTTACCATCAATAATAACTGTTTTTAAACTATTTATATTTGCTTTGGGAATATTTTTGTCTTGCTCTATTATATCGTCAAGCACATAATAACCCATATCATCTTTCTTCAATTCATCAAAAATCATTTTGCTTCCTCCTTTTTGTAACATTTACTATCCTAAAATTCTTAATCTATCGTTATAAGCCTCTTCAATATCATGAGTTGTCGCTGTCAAATAATACTCTAGATTGTTGAAATAATCTGTTGTTCTTAATGCCCCAAACTCATAGTCCACTCTTAATTTAACATCTTTAAGATACCCTGTATCCAAAATATCATTCGCAATTTCTAAATATCTCTTAATTGAGCTTGTCTCAATATTTTCGGAAATTCTTAAGCTTTGCAAATAATCTTGTTTTAGTTGTGACATTGCATCAATCCCCAAAACCGAATATGTCTCATCACTTTCATACTTATATTTTAGATCATGAAACGAACATTCTGCTATATATGTACTACTATTATCAAATAAACATAGTCCATCTGGATTATCTTTATGCTTTCCATGTTTTGCCATATTTCCAAGATGCCTATCATGCTGACCTAAACCAAAATCAGCTAAACATACCATTTCTAGTTCGTTTTTAAATTCTTGTGATGCAGTATCTAGGCAAGACAAGTTCTTTATAAATTCCAATGAAGAATTATAAGGCTTATTACCCTCTTTCTCTATCATATAATCCATTAATTCTTGTGCATTAGGATAGTCTGATTTGAAATCTTTGGAAACACAACCTCCCCATTTTCCTAACATAGCAGGAAAATAATTAACAGACTCTATTCCAAGTTTTCTATATATCATTGAATTAATAACTTCCGCACATACCATCTCGTTACAAAATTTTACAAATCCTGAATTAGTAGAAGATAATAGAGAAAAAGCTTTGAAATATAAAGAACCATTTTTACCACCACGAAACACTCCGCCGTAAACATCGAAATCTTCACTATCTAGAATATAACTACCATCTTCAGTTTTTTTATATTTACTCAACAATTCATAAACTTCCATTTTTTATTCTCCTATATGATTCACTCTATAATCATATGCCTCTTTGATTATTTCTCCAGTATACTCCAAACCAAATTTCATACTATCCATAAAGGCAACATTTGGAGCTTTGCCATACATCTCAGTAATTTCCTCATTAATTTCTCTAAAGCCCTTATCTTCGTACAAAAGTGTATGTAGATTATCTAAATACTCTTTAATACTATTAGTTGATATATTGTTAGACAAATGTAAACTAGTTGTATAATCTTTCCATGATTGATTTTTGTGTTCAATGCCAAATATTTTATAAGTACATATAAGACCTCTCAAATCTTCATCTTTATCTGGAAATAGTGCAGAGATTGTATTAGCGTTATCAAAAAGTATTACACCATCTTCACCATTCTCATCAAAATAAGAAACATTGTTCCAATGACAATCAGTTTGACCAATACCAACCTGAATAAGTGATGTCAAATCTAATTCTCTCTTTAGATTAGGTGAAATAACGCCATCATCTAATAATTTCTTAAAGGTCGCTAGATTCATACCTTCTCTGCCATACCCATTAGCACGGAGTAATTTGCTTAATTCTTGCGTACTTTCCTTTATATGTCTAAAATCTTTACTAACGACACCAATACGTGAAGTATCAATTCTTGCTAAATCATATTCAACTGATTTTACACCAAGTCTATTTATAATTCTATAAGACACAATCTCTGATAAAGGCCCTAATTCATGTCCAGCAAGTGAAACATCTTCATCTAAAATCTTATCAGGTGTCATTGATTTGAAATAATATGTTTGACCATCTTCTGCTATAAATTTTATACACTTGTAAAGAGGATCTCCCTCTATGTTTTCTAGTATAAGAAAACCGTTTTTATCTCTTTTGAACTGTTCTAGCATTTTTCTACCTCCTTTAATTTTTAACATCTTTGACTTAAAGCATCTTCTATATGCTCACCAGTTGTTTCCATTACGAATTTTAATTTGTCACAATATTTATCTAATCCTACCCAATATCCATATTCTGTCCTTGAAGATGGTTTAATATATTCTTCTTTAAGTTCTTCTTTAATTTTTTTAAAGCCATTATCTTCTTTTAAAAAATTTTTAAGCATAACTAAATTCTGTCTAATTGTATCTGCAGATATAGCATCAGAAAATGCTAAATCATTATAATAAGAATCTAATCTTTGATTTTTTGTAGTAACACCAAGATATACTTCTGCGCTGAAATTATCATAGATATTTTTTATTTCACTTTCTGTATAATCTGATGGATAACAATAAGCATTATCAAAAGTAGTAAATCGTTTTCCGTTAAATGCCAAATTGTTATAATGTCCATCAAATTGACCTGTTTCTACATGCACTAATGAAATCATTTCTAATTGCTTTTGAGCATCTTCAGAAAATAATCTTGAAAAATTTTTAAAAAATTGTAGTGATGGTCTTAAATAACTTGCAGGAACTTTTAATGCTTGAATTAAATAAGCTCCAAGCAGTATAGAATTAGGATTAATTGAATTAAAATCTTCAGAAACAACTCCTCTATTACTTCCAAAACGTGCTAAATCATACTTTGCTGTATCTATACCAAAACTTTCTATTACTTTACTATTAACTATTTCTGCATAAGCGTGCTGTGAACCACAACCAAATGAAAGATTACTGGCTATATCCTTTTCGTCCAAATGGAACAAACTCTTGAAATAATGCTTTAAACCATCAACTTCAATTGTCTTCCATTCTTTATAATCAGTTTTATCGTCTAAAACTAGATAGCCTGCATTATCTCTATCAAATTTCTCTTGTATCATTACTTCTCCCCCACTATATTCTTTCCGCATACGCGCCTTCAATTTTTTCACCCATTACACAAAGTGTATGATGTAATAAATTCTTATAAGTATCTCCGATTTCGCTCATATGTGATTCTTCTTTCACTTCTGCGTGTATAGCATCTAATTTGCCAGTAACCAACACTTCATCTAATTTCGATATAAATTTACTTATTGATTCATTGGATATGTTTTTGCTATGAGATAAATTATCTAAGAAATCTTTACCTTTCTGATAAAATGAATCTATGCCAAATGTAACAAAGCCAGCTTTATCTAATTCCTTCTCAAATTTAGCAGTACTATAACCATACAAGCCAATTCCGCTATTAGCATAATCAAAGCCAAGTACAGTATTTGGTAATTTAGATTCACCTTTTATACCGATTGCAACATTTGTATAATTTCTATCCCTTTGAAGAGTCGAAAAATCAAATAGCGCCAAGAATTCTAAATCAGGAATAATGTTACTTTCCCACTCAACCTTTAAAGAACGTATTTGCTTAAGTGACATTTGTTTGTAATTTCTAAGATATGAACTTAGTGGTTTGACATCGTCTGCCATTTCGTTATAATCATTAGACATAACACATATATTGTTTTTGACCTTTGCAGGCAAATAATCAACACTAGTTATACCCATAGCTTTAGCAAGTTTAGAAAGATATAACTCATTCATGATATAGTAATCACCAAACACAAAATTGTTCTTGTCATGATTTTTATTCACCTTTAGGAAAGTTGGTAAAAACCTTGCTTGAAATCCACCTTCTTCTTTAACAAAATATGATTTGCCATCGATGTCAAAATTAATTGCTGGATTAATATCTCTTGCAAGCGAAAGTTTCTCACGACCTGTCAAGAAACCATCTAGAATAACAAATCCGTTTTTGTCTCTTTTTAAATCTTTTAATTCTTCCATTTTTCTACCCTCCTAATTTATTAATAATCAGACACTAAAATACCACCCATAAAGCATAAATGTTTATAGTTTATATATTATAACATATATGATATATAGATTTCAATACCCCTTAGCCAAAAACCTTCTCCTTCAATTTATAAGCAAAAATTACTTGCTAGAGAGATAAATTTAGCGTAAAATATAATGATAATAAAAGGAGCTTGGGTATGGTTAAAATATGTGGAAGAATTAAATTAAAAGATAAAATATTATCTACATATATATTCGAAAGTTATGATGATTTTGAAATAGGCGAATTTGAACATTATGTAGCAGAAATTTGCTATAATCTTGATATCCCTAACCCAATAACTCTTGTAAAACATATTAAAAATTTTATGCTTTTTAACAACACAACTTACAAAAAAGAAGACTTTGTGGAAAAAGTCTTCTTTGATAAATTAGAATTAGTAAACGAAACATAAATTTACATTAGATTTTATTTCCTTTCTGAATAAAACAAAAAATCTTTGCACATAGTAAGAGTATAGATATCAAGGAGATAAAATTATGTTAGCATTAATTTCATTTATAGCCGTTATTATAGGCGCAATTAACTGGTTTTGCATAGGTCTATTGCAGTACGATTTTGTAGCAGGACTTTTTGGAAGTCAAAGCAGTATTTTCTCTAGAATTGTCTACATTGTAGTTGGTCTTGGAGCTTTAATTTTACTATTTAATTTAATAGAAAATAAAGGGAAAATTAAATTCAATTTCAAGAAAAAGCAAAAAAATATGGCAGTGGAAGAAAAAAATACAACCTACTTTGCAAAACCTCAGTATTCTTCTCAAGTTGAGGCTGGAAGAGATATCGATTCCGAAGAATTAAGAAGAAAAACAGAAGAATATAAGAAAGCTGGAGAGAATCAGTCGGTAGATTGCGATAATGGTTCTTGTATTATAAAACATGAAGAAAATATTGAAACAAATGAGGGACAAAAATAGACTAGCAAATTATACGCTAGTCTATTTTGTTACATTTTCTCAGGAATCCTTATGCCTAATATATAACAAGCTAATTCAATTGCATTATAAGTTAATTTACATATATTTAAGTAATTTTGCCTTGCTTCATAATCCTCTGTAGCAAGTATTTTCACATTGCCATAGAAATTAGAAAAGCTACTACATAATTCATATACAGCTAGAGCAATTCCATGCAAGGAATACTCCCTATATGCAATATCAAAACTGTCAATTAATTTCAAAATTTTAATAATTATATCTCTAGTCTCTTCAGTTATAGTTATATCAAATGGAACAAAATCGCTTTTTTGCAAAATCGATTTAATTCTAACTGCAGTGTACTGAAGATATGGCCCAGTCTTACCCTCAAAGGTCATAAATTTATCTAAATCAAAAATATAATCTTTGCTAATAATATTAGACAAATCGCCAAAAATAAGCGCACTTAGACCAATTTTTTCCGCCAAATCACCCATATTATCTACATCTACCATGTTGCTACGAAGCTTGTCTAGAGCCTTATCACAAACCATATCAATTAAATCATCTAGCTTAAATGTTCCGCCATCTCTGGTCTTAAATGGTTTACCATCTTTGCCATTAACAGTACCAAAAGTAATATGTTTTAAAATAGTATTATCGTTCACAATACCAGCTTTTCTCACAGCTCTGAATACTTGGTTAAAGTGTAGCATTTGTCTGTTATCAGTAATGTATAATAATTCATCAGGATTATATAATTTCATTCTGTCAACAATAGTTGCAATTTCTGTCACAGGATACATTTGAGCACCATTACTCTTTTGAAGCAAAAGTGGTGGCATTGGGGCTATTTCATTCTCTTCTGAGACATCAACAATCATAGCTCCCTCACTTTCTTTTGCCAATCCTTTCTTTGTATACAAATCAACTACATAAGGGACTAAATCATTGACACTACTCTCCCCGTTCCATAAATCAAATGAAGCACCTAATCTTAAGTAACTTGCTTTGACCATATCAACACTTACTCTTTCCATTTCTTGCCAGATATCGTAGTAACCTTTTACTTTGTTTTGCAAAAGTAAAGTAATTTCAGAAGCCCTGTCATAAAACTCTTTATCATCTTTCTTTCTTGCACTTGCTTTAGGATAAACATCATCAAGCATATCAATTGTAATATCTACTTTAGTTACATTTTCACCAAAATAATAACCCATGTTATAATCGTCCATAAGTTGGGCAATTGTAAGTCCCATCTGAAGTCCCCAGTCACCCAAATGCACATCACTTATAACATTATTACCTAAGAAGACATTTAATCTTTTCAAACTTTCGCCAATTACGGCTGACCTCATGTGTCCAACATGCAAAGGCTTTGCAACATTCGCTCCACCATAATCAATGACCATACGCTTAGGATTTTTCAACTTTGGGACATTTAATCTATCACTTTTTTTGCATTTATTGCTAATTTTTGATAAGAATTCATCTTTTATTTTAAAGTTAATAAAGCCCTTAATATTAGTGATTTCAAACTCTTTGCATAGGTCACCGCTAGCCTCTATTATTTTGTTTGCAATATCAATTGGTGACATTTTTGTTTCTTTAGCAATTGCAAACGAAGCATTGCATTGCAAATCCGCTAAATTGTTTGTACAAAAAGTAACGGTAGCAAGTTTTCCATCAAAGCCTAAATTTTTAAAAATTTGTGATAGTTTTTCATTTAAGTAAAATTTAATATTCATAGAAATATTATCCTTAAGTTATTTTAATTCTCTTCCATTTTTTCAAAATATCTAATATTATTATCTTTTGACATTTTGGCAAAAAGTTCCTCACTGGTAATCTTTTTGTAAATATAGAAAGCGACATCAGCAATCATTTGCTCACCTTCTCTTACTGTTCTAAATTGCACAAAATGTTCTACGTTATATTTCTTCTTAAATTCATCAATATAGTCTTCTGTTACAACAAATTGAACTCTAACTTCTGTAACTTTTTTAGAAGAAAAAGCTTTGAATGGAGCACGAAGAAATAATTGAATAAGTAAAGCTAAAACCAAAGCAACCACACCAATAACAAACATACCAGCACCAAAGCACATACCAATTGCTACATTTAGACATATTCCAACTGCTGTAGTCAAACTCTTAATGCTTTCTCTCTTGTAGAATAGCATTCCCGCACCTAAGAAACTTAGTCCAGTAATAATTGTGCTAGCGACACGGGTTGGGTCTACACTAATTCCCTCAACATTAATCAGTTCTGCAAATGCGTATTTAGATATTATCATAAGTAACGCCGCAGTTACACATAGAACAGTTTGTGTTCTAATACCTGCATCTTTAGCTCTAGCACGCCTCTCTAGTCCTAACAAAAATCCAGCAACTGCAGCTATAACTAAACGAAGTATTAACTGCCACACATCAGGCACAAAATCAATTACTTGAAAATTAAAAATTTCCATAATTTCCACTTCCTCTTTTATTTTCTCATTATGAATAATTATATAACACAAAATCAAAAAATGTTCTGCAATTTTAACATTATATAAGTATTATTATAATTAGAATAATAACAAATTTTTTGTGATTTGTCTATAAATATCATATAATTCCAACTTTAATTAAAAAATTCCAAGTGATTTAAGATAAGTAACCATGTCACTGCTTGTAAATGATTTGCCGTGCCCTGCATAATAATTCTTAAATTTGTCATATTTTCTTAATTTCTTTAGTGAATTTATTAAGTCAGAATTACTAGAGTTTAACAAATCTGTTCTACCCACTGCATAATAAAATAAAGTATCGCCAGTAAACATTACTTCATTATCCACAACATAACAAGACCCGTCATCAGTATGACCTGGTGTAGAAATCATTTCCACATCAAAATCAGCTAATTTAAACTTTTTAGTACTTGGGACCAATACTTTATCTGATTCAAATTTAATAGCACCGCAATCAACAAAATAGCTATGATTTGCTACTGGGTCTTTAAGATTTTTAATCCCTTTCTTGCTTATAAATATATTACAATCAAACTCTTGTGCATAGCTTTCTAATCCATACATATGGTCAAAGTGAGCATGAGTTACCAGTACTCCGCAAATTTTAGTAATATTGTGCTTTATTATTGCATTTTTGATAGTTTGAATACTAGCTCCTGCATCTATAATCAAACATTTATCATCTTTAATAACAAGATAAGTTAAACAGGCGAAATATTTTTCTTTGAGACTAATTACTTCCATTATTTTCCCCTTTAAAAAGTAATAATTTATTTATGTATTCTATCACAAAAATATATTCTTTGAAAGCACAATAAATCAAATAAATTAATATTATGAAGTAGCGGTTTAATTAACGCTAACAAAATAATTTTTTTAGGAAGTAAACTATGTGTTGGAATAATTGTAGAAGAAGTCATTGCAATAATAATTGGAATAATAATAGTTGCGAAAATAATAATAATTGCGGTTGTAACAATTGCAATAACACATTCGATAGAAGCAATTCTTGTTGTAGTCCTTTTGACTGTTGTGGTAACGTTAGAAGCGATATATTTTAATTATTAAATAATTAGTATAACAAATAGAGGTTGTAATTTTTTACGACCTCTATTTTTACATAAAAAACGCTAATATGCAAAACACATAATTAGCGTTATATTTAGCCATTTTATTCGATTTCAATCTTTTTCTTAGTTTCTAGTTTTTTAACTTCTTTAGGAATAGAAATTGTAAGAACACCATTTTCTAATTTTGCTTTGATATCTTCCTCTTTAATATCCCCTACATAGAAGCTTCTTGTACAAGCTCCAAATCTTCTTTCTCTTCTAATATAGTTATGTTCCTTGACGCTATCTTCTTTGTTTTCTTCCTTCTTAGCAGAAACAATAAGATAGCCGTTTTCTAAGTCCATACTAACATCTTCTTTCTTGTAGCCTGGAAGTTCAATATCTATTTTGTACTCTTCCCCCACTTCTCTAACATCAGTCTTCATGATATCAGCCAGTTCTTTTCTTCTTTGTGGTATTACTGGAAAATCAAAAAATTCATCAAATAATGGGTCAAAAATTCCAAAATAATCCCCATCCTTATTAATTAAATCTCTTCTCATATTAAATATCCTCCTTATATAAGTTTTATCAACTTACACGCATATTATACACCCAAAAATTAGCACTGTCAACGAAAGAGTGCTAATTTTGTCAAAATTTTAAAAAATTTTTTTGCATCTAATAATTGACAATATTTATTTTTTTACACTTATTTAATAAACAAAAAATCTTCATTTCTTTGTTAAAATGAAGACTCTTTATATTTATTTCTGTATTAAAATGTCCCCTTCCATATCATTAGGAATTGGCAAATTCATCATGGTTAGAAGAGTTGGAGCAATATCTGCTAATTTTCCATTCTTAATCAATTTAATATCTTTGTATTCCTCACCAATAACAATTAAAGGAACTAAATTAGTTGTATGAGAAGTACACACGCTTCCATCTTCAAAAGTCATAGTTTCTGCATTTCCATGATCAGCAGTAACAATTGCATTTCCGCCTAATTCTAATACTTTCTTAACAACTTTCTCTAAACAAGTATCAACCGTCTCAACTGCCCTTACCGCACAATCATATTTGCCAGTATGCCCAACCATATCACAATTAGCGAAATTTAATATCAAACAGTCAACACCTTTGTCTAATACTTCTATTGCCTTATCTGCCACTTCATAAGCACTCATATCTGGCTTTAGGTCATATGTTGCTACTTTTGGAGAAGGGATTAGATATCTATACTCATTTAAATTAGCTTTCTCAACCCCACCATTAAAGAAAAATGTTACGTGAGCATATTTCTCTGTTTCTGCAACTCTAGCTTGGGTTTTTCCTACTTTTGCCAAATACTCCCCAAGTGTATTCTCTAGACTCTTTGGAGCAAAAGCAACTTCAACATTTTCAAAACTTGCATCATACTCTGTCATACAAACATAGACAATGTTTTTCTTTCCACCAATTCTTTGGAAGCTATCGAAATTATCAAAAGTTATAGCTCTTGTAATTTCTCTTGCTCTATCTGACCTAAAGTTAAAGAATATAATAGAATCGTTATCTTTAACTCCATCATAGTCAACATGACAAATTGGTTCAACAAACTCATCTTTAATGCCATTAGCGTAAGAATCGGTTATAGCAGAAGCAATATTTTGGACATTGTCGCCTTTAGCATTAATAACTAAGTTATAGCCTTTCTCAACTCTCTCCCATCTATTGTCTCTGTCCATAATAAAGTATCTACCAATTGCTGTTGCAATTTGACCAATACCAATTCTAATCAACTCTTCTTGAAGTTTTTCCACATAATTAATTGCACTTGTAGGTGGAACATCTCTACCGTCTAAGAAACAATGGACATATACTTTGCTTAAATCATTTTGTTTAGCAAGTTTTAACAAAGCAAACAAATGACTAATATTAGAATGTACTCCGCCATCAGAAAGTAGCCCCATTAGATGCAAGGCAGAATTGTTTTGCTTACAATTATCAATCGCTTTTAAGAAAGCTAGGTTAGTATTAAACTGTCCTTCTCTAATATCCTTATCTATTCTTGTGATATCTTGATATACAATTCTTCCCGCACCAATGTTCAAATGCCCAACTTCACTGTTGCCCATTTGACCTTCAGGAAGCCCCACATATTCCCCACTTGCATTAATTAATGTATTAGGATATTTCTTCATCAAATTATCTATATATGGTGTTTTTGCCCCTTCGATAGCATTGCCTTTCTTTGTTGTAGAATAACCATATCCATCAAGTATTATAAGTGCTGTTGTTTTCATTATTTTAAGCCCCTTTTCTTTTCTCAAATAGGATTTTATCACATTACAAATATTTTGTTAAAATAATTTAATAACTTTTTCAATTTTCAAGCAAAAAAACATATTAGACCTATAATATCTAATATGTTAGTATATATTCTATTATATTTAACATTTTCTGCCAATAGTTATATTATCTTTCTTTCTATCTTCTAATTCTTCTACTGGGTGTTTGGAATCTTGATATCTAAAGTCTTTGCCTAAAGTTTCGATAGCTAAGTTAATTACAGCATGGCTTGGAACTTCTGCTTCCTTATCCCCAATAATTCTTTCTTGATACAAGAAATATCTATCTTCTGGCTTCAATTCACAAATATCTCTATAAGATTTATCTTTAGCTGTCATGGTGATCGTATTTTGTAATACTTCCCTTACATATTCCTTATGACTGCCAATTTGTAGAAGTTCTGGAAATTCTCCATCACCAAAAACTTTTGTATAGGATGTTTTTTCAAATTTTTCTAACAATTCAACGGCAAGTTTTAAATGAGCACATTCCATTTCAAAAAACTCATACCAAATACCCTTAATATTCTCATCAATCTCATCTTGATAACAGCTATAATAAAGATAACACTCAGCATATTCATGCATAACCCACTGCTCTAGCCATGTCATAGTTGGGTCTTTCAAAGATTCATATTGAGTCACGTGTTCTTCTTCTATCATAGCAATTTCTGCATATAATTTTCTACCCAAATCGTTTTTGTACCATTGAGAAATATTCATGTAATAATTCATTGTCTGTTGCTCTGCTGCAGTGATTGTGCAAGCTACTAGTTTACTAAACAAATCTGCTTTTTGGGCATTCATACTATTTTTTAAATCGTCTGTTGGGTGTCTATGTTCTGCAATTGTTGGTCTACCAGGCATAATTTCGGTATAGCATCCAACCAACTCACTTGCATCAATCCCCTTATCCATCATAAGAAGATTAGAAAATCTGTATAGATGGTCAAAGTCTTCAAGTAGTGCAAAATTTAATGCTTCTCTATTATTCTTATCCTTTTCTTTAATTGCAAGCGAAGCTGTTAAATCTATTGCTAATTGTTCATAAGAAATTGTCGTCTCTAGAATACTTTCATTAATTGGCTTTAGGCAAGCAATTAGTTTTTGTTGTTGCTGTTCTTGTTTTCTAACTATTGCTAATGCTTCTAGTATCTCTGGAACATTACAATGTCTTGCAAATTGATGCATAAACCATACAGACTCATACTCTGTACCATTCATAAGTATTACTCTTGTCTTTGTATACGGATCAGTCTTTTGCTTATTATAAGCTTTAGGATACATCTTAGTCATACTCATAAAGTAATCATCAATTTTTCTTGTTTCTAAATTAATTGGATTCATATTTTTCACCTCACTATTTTTATTTTTGGCCAATTATATTAACTTTAATCATAAAACTTAAAATTTTACTTTTGTAGTGCTTGCTTATTATTTAATTTTTGTTTTTTTGTTTGACTTTTTTAAAAATTTTTAATATAAAAACTATAAGAAAAATATTGAAAATTCAAGGAGATGAAAGTGTATGAAAATAATGCTAACAGGCGGGCTTGGATATATTGGCTCACACACAGCAGTTTCACTTATAGAAGCTGGTTACGAAATTATTATTGTGGATAATTTATCTAATAGTCAAAGAAATATTAAAGAAAAAATTGAGAGAATAGCAAACCAAGAAATAGAATTTTACAAAGCAGATTTAAGAAACGAAAAAGCTTTAGAAAAAATCTTTGATAATAACAAGATTGATGCAGTTATACATTTTGCAGGACTAAAAGCTGTGGGAGAAAGTGTTGCTAAACCTATTGAATATTATGATAACAATATTGGCGGAACTGTTAATTTACTTAAGCAAATGCAACAACATAATGTTAAGAATTTAGTTTTCAGTTCTTCTGCAACTGTATATGGCAAAGCGGAAACAATGCCAATCAGAGAAGATTTTCCTACAAGTGCAACAAATCCTTATGGAAGAACTAAGCTATTTATAGAAGAAATATTAAAAGATTTGTATATTAGCGATAATTCTTTCAATATTGCTATCCTTAGATATTTTAACCCAGTCGGGGCACATAAAAGTGGAATTATTGGAGAAAATCCTAAAGGAATCCCAAACAATCTTATGCCATATATTTCTAGAGTATCAGTAGGAGAATTAAGCGAAGTTAAAGTTTTTGGAAACGACTACAATACCAAAGATGGCACAGGTGTTAGAGATTATATCCATGTTGTTGACTTAGCAGAAGGACACGTTGCTGCACTTAAGAAATTAACTACAAATTGCGGATTAGTAACATATAACTTAGGCACAGGCAATGGATATAGCGTACTAGAATTAATAGAAGCATTTAACAAAGTTTGTGGCAATAAAGTTAAATATTCTATAACAGAAAGAAGACCTGGCGATATTGATGAATGTTACGCTTGTGCGGACAAAGCCTATGAAGAGCTTGGCTGGAAAGCAAAGAAAACTATCGATGATATGTGTGAAAGTACTTATAAGTTCCAATTAAATGAAAGTAAGAAAAAACATTAATATATTGAAAGGAAAAAATTATGGAAAAAGAAAATGAAAAGTACACCTTAGAACATATTACATGGATTTATGGTCAAGTCAAAGACGAAAATACAGGTAAAGAGGAATACAAAGTAATCCCCTATATACATAATAACGCAAGAACAAAAATAAAAAATGTCTTCTCTGACACAATATCAAAATTGCCATTTTTCTCAAGACCAGATGACTTTTCTAAACCTGCAATTAAAGCTTTTAAAGAAGAATATGGCAGTGAGAAGGCAAATAGCTTAGATAGTTATGAGCTATTAACCGTCTATATTGAAACGTCAGTAGAAAATTCTAAATATTTAAAGAAATTTGGTGTAAACGATAAGAATGCTGATTACGACAAATATATTAATATTCACATTCCAGTAACCACTAAAGACTTACAAAATCTTTCCGATGATGTTTCTAGAAGTTTAAATTTCCAAGCAATCACCCAAGAGCGAAAAAATAAAATTATGAATGATTTGCACGATACTATGGAATTTTAAAAATTAAAGCATTTGTTTATTACAAATGCTTTTTTCGACAAATTATTACAAAATATACTATTTTTATTACATTAATTAAGTTTGCTTGCCAATTCCTCTTGATAAATGTATACTAATTTATAAGTTAATAGAATTAAATTCTATTATTTGTAAGAAACTAAATATTAGGAGTTATAATGAACAAGTTTTGTAAAATATCAGCAGTCGCTCTTATTGTTGGCTGCGGAATAGGATTAGTTGGGTGCAACGAAGAACCGCCTAAAGATGGCAAAAGTGCATATGAGCTTGCTGTTGAGAATGGTTTTGACGGAACACTTGAAGAATGGTTAGAATCTTTGAAAGGCAATGATGGTTATACCCCTACTATAAGCGTTAGTGCAGATGGCTACTGGATTATCAATGGATCAAAAACTAATATCACAGCAGTTGGTATTAACGGAGAAGACGGAGAGACAGGTCAAAATGGTACAAGTATACTTTCTGGTACAGCAAATCCACTAATAACACAAGGAAAGAATGGTGATTTGTACATCAACACAACTACTTTTGATGTTTTTGAGAAGAAAAACGATTATTGGATATTTGTTTCTAACATCAAAGGTGAAAACGGCAAGGAGATTGAAATTCAATTTGATGAAGGTACTAAAACTTTGCAATGGAGATATGTTAATACTACAAATCCACAGCAATGGCAACCTTTAACAACTATAAGCGATGGAATTAATGGGACTTTGTGGGATATTGGAACAATCAATCCAGTAGACATAGACGGCAATAATGGTGATTTCTATCTCAATACAACAAATTATTCTTTGTGGTACAAAAATAACGACACTTGGTCTCTTTTGACAATAATCAAAGGAGAAGATGGCTCTACTCCAGAAATTGAAATAGGAAATGATAATTATTGGTATATTAACGGAAAAAATACAGGAGTTATTGCTACAGGAATTAGTGGAACAGATGGTAGAGAAATTGAATTAACAGAAGTAAATGGCACTATCAAGTGGAGATACAAAACTACAGATAATTCTGAAACCTGGCAAGAATTAATCACTTTAACAAATGGTCAAGATGGCGATGACGGTACTAAATGGATTACAGGTACTGATAATGTCTTAGACACTATTGAAGCAAACAACGGTGATTTCTATCTTAACACTGAAACTTACGAAATCTTCAAGAAGATCAACGATACTTGGGATTCGCTTGGAGTAATTAAAGGTACTGATGGAGTAACTCCAAATATTGAGATAAGAGGAGAAATCTGGTACATCAACGGCTCAACTACTAATATAAGAGCCACTGGCACTAAATGGTTCTATGGTGAAAGTTTTGAAGATATAAACGGACAAATTGCTGGAGACTTCTTCTTGGAAGAATCTACCTCTATATTGTATAGATATAATAGTGCGAACGGCTGGGAGGAAATTGGTTGTTTGAAGGGAGAATCTGCGCCTACTGTTGAAGAAGTTAATGTTGAATATAGATACGATAATGAGGGAAATCTAAATGTTGTATTTGTTTTCACTATGTCAGACGGCTCAGAAATCGTATCTAGTGAAAGCATTCTCCCTCAAAGAGTTGAAGAAATGTCATTAGTTAACGAAACTAAACTTCAAGCAGGACAACACTCTAATCTACAAATTAATGTTAAATACGAAAATGGTACTAGTGAAACTATTGATGTTTCTGAAGATATGTTCGTGGATAACGACACCTATTCCCCTGTTGACTTTAACACAATAGGAACTTATGAAGTGAGAATAAATTATAGAAATAAGTTTATAGTAGAAACCATTGAAGTATACAATTCTTATTCTATAACTGGAATAGACAATATTAGCACAATCGAAATTTATGATAACAACAAAGCAATTATAGTTGATATCTCTGGAAATAGAACAGAAGAGACTTTTGATTATATAATAAAAAATGACAATGTTATAAGCATATCACTATCTGAAAATAATATAGCATGTCTACAACTAAATAGCAATAATACTGCTGGTTACTATGTTCCTACTGGTGCCCATTTAAGTAAATATGATTGTGAAGAGAATGGCAATACCTATTATCTGTATGCCAATAATATTGTAGTAATCACAAACAATGGTTCATCTACAACATCAATTTATAACAAAGTGACAGATAGTGAACTAACATATTATGAAATAAATGGTTCTATTTTCGTAGACGGCGAAAGCCAAAATTTTATCATTCCAGAATAAAAATATCAAATCACTTGCAATATTTAAAAATTTAAGATATAATCAATAACAGAAAATGGAAAATAGTATTTAGTCAGAACTTTTGATTAAATGCTATTTCTTGTGGATTACGGAGAAACAAAATCAACTAAGTGTAAAATAATATCTAAAAAAGGTAAACCCTGATATGTTTAAAACACTAAAAATTGTAATAACAATTCACTGCATAGTAGTTATCCTTTTACTTTCCAGCTTAGCTATTTTTGGGCGTGAAAAAACAATTCTTGCAAATAGTGATGATTTGTCTGTTAGAGAAGCTGTAACATTGCTTAATAACGAATATATGAATATTGAAACTAATAGAACCAGAGAAGATTATAGAAAAATAATTGAGAAAGACTTCAACTGCTCTTTTTATATTTATAAAGAAGCTGATTTAGCAGAAGGAGTCGACGGACAATGTTCTCTATTATTTAGAACTATTACTATGGATAGTTACATCGATAATTTCTACTATTGTAGTGCTTTTGCACACGAAATGATACATTTGACAAATCTTATATCCCAAGAAAATTATGTTCAATATCAAACATTTAAATACTTATACGAACACGATGACCCAGAGTTTCATAACTTTGGGGTTAGGGTTGCTCTACATTGTCTACAAGGAGGATATCCTGAAGAATATCTTTGCGCTGGAGAAGTTATAGCGTATTTATTATAGTATAACAAAAAAAGTATGTTAGGTTTTTGACTTAACATACTTTTTTCATATTATGCAAACCATAAATAAATGGCTTAATAAAACTATTTTCTATTCTGCATCAATTTCCTATATATAGGTGGAATATCAGCATCTTCAAGCTCCACTCTAGAACTTTGTATTTCCTCACCTCTATCTTTATTATCAGACTCTTCTTCCACTTCTTCATCATTTACTTGAGGTTGATAATCTCTTTTATTTTCTTCCATAGAAGTTGCAGGTAGGAATCCTGTTGCAATAACAGTAATCTCTACTTCATCATCCATATTCTCATCAATTCCACTACCAAAGATAATATTACATCTTGGGTCTACAACTTCTTTAACAAGTTCTGCCGCTTCATAAACTTCGTCTAGAGTTAAATCTAAGCCACCTTTAATATTAAGAATTATTCCTGTTGCTCCCTCAATAGTAGTTTCTAGTAGTGGACTTGATACAGCCTGTCTAACTGCTTCAATAGTTCTATTATCGCCCTTTCCTCTACCAAGACCCATATGAGCTAAACCTTTGTTTTTCATAATAGTCTTAACATCAGCAAAGTCAAGGTTGATCAAACTAGGAGTCACTATTAAGTCACTTATTCCTTGAATACCTTGTCTTAACACATCATCTGCTGTTCTAAAAGCTTCTACGATTGTTGTACCTTTAGGAACTATTTTTAGAAGTTTTTCATTCTGAATTACAACCAATGTATCAACATTTGCTTTCAATTCTTTTAGCCCACGCTCTGCATTAGCAAGCCTTGTTCTCCCCTCAAAACCAAATGGCTTTGTTACAACTGCAATTGTAAGAATCCCCAATTCTTTAGCAATTTGAGCAATAACTGGAGCAGCACCTGTTCCTGTTCCGCCACCCATACCTGCAGTAATAAAGACCAAATCTGTGCCAGTCAATATTTCTGTCAACATCTCTCTGTTTTCTTCTGCAGCTTTCTTTCCAATCTCTGGATCAGAACCTGCCCCCTTTCCACCTGTAAGAATTTCTCCTATCTGTAGTCTATGTTGAGCTTTACTCATAAGTAACGCTTGCTTGTCTGTATTAACCGCTACAAATTCAGCACTCTTTATTCCTGCTCTAATCATACGATTAACTGCGTTATTTCCAGCGCCACCAACACCTATTACTTTAATATTACAAATTGGTGTGTAAACTGGGTCATAAGTTCTTTCATTTTCCATTATTTCATTCTCCTTATCTCTAAATAATATTATTAAATATAAAATTAATCAATCCTAATTTAGATGCAAATTTAGGTTTGGAATATTCTACCTGTTTTGGAGTTAAAATTTGACATTTTCTGCCCAAAGCTTTAGATAATATATTTCTTACTCCATCTATGTAATTAAGTCCTATTCCTGTAATATAAATAGGCCGATTTATATCTTGTTTGTACTGAAAGTTTAACAGTAATTTGTTTATAATCTCTGCGATACTTTCTAACCTTGCTACTACTATTTCATTAGTTGTTCCTGCATTTATACGTTTCAATTCGTTATTTTCATCACTAATTTCGTAGTTGTCCATCGGATTAGCTTCTAAAGTTAATATTATTTGCTCTTTTAATTTTTCAACTTCAAAATAGTTAATCTTTAATATTTCGCTCAAATCTGCTGATATGTGTCCATCGCCTATACCAAAAGTCTTCATATCAACAACACCTTCTCCAACCATTGAAGTAATACAAGTTGAAACATAACCAAAATCTACTACAATTGCACCATTTTGTTTAATCTCTTCACTAAGGAGGCTACTATCAATCGCAAGAGGCACAGGAACAAAAATCGTTTCTCTAATTCCACACTGAGCCAAAACATTCTCAATAAATTCAATAAATGTCGTCTTTGCTAGTAAGAAACTTGCTTTAACCGCTAAATTCTTAGAATAAGCTAATTCTGGGTCGTTAGTCTGTACTCCATCATCCAAAACATAATATATTGGTGATTTAGAAATTACTGTAAATTTTTCATCAATATCTCCATCGCCTACAGTTTCAAATAACTCATCAATATTGCGTTTCTTTATTATGGTTTTGTTAGAATAATCTGCTCTCAAGTTCTTAATCGCATAATTAAGAAATTCCGCCGGAACACCCACATAAATATGGTCAAACTTTTTCTGATAAATCCGCCAAACTCTACCTAAAACTTCCGAAACACATTCAACTAAATTATCTGGCTCTAAGAATTCCCCGTCAATGAATCCTGCATAATCACCTGTTTGAGAAGCTAAAATCTTAATATTATCATTGACAGACTTTTCTGCAATAGTTATTTCAATCTTTGTTGCCAAAAAATCTAACACAGCAATAACATCTTTGCCAAACAAAATTCTATTTCCGCCTCCCTTACAAAATTAAAAAGTGTATTCCCTAGAATACACCATGCTTGATATAAACTAGTTATACTAGTTTAAGTATAACTAAAATTAACTTCATAGTCAAAGAAATTTTCATAAATTATCAAAACTACGCAAAGTTAGTTTCCCTGCCTATATCTAGCGATTATCTCATCTGCTTTCTCAAATACTAAAATTTCTCCAGTAGTATTATGGTTATCATGTTCTATTTCATAAACACTCAAAGCCAATGCAAGCTTTGTAGACAAATTATCTACTGCATTATTAATGCTTAATTTTATACCATATTTAGTAACAATCTCAATTGTTTTAACAAACGACAAATCATAACCATCATCACCGCTAACAAATGAACCAGTTTCTCTTAAATATATTCCTGTAGCAAAACCTTTAAGCGATGTAATGCTGTATCCAGACCTCTGAAAAGAAGTTACAAGACTATTAAGGATTGGTGTAATACTTGTCTCATTTATAAAACTACAAATCTTATAATTATTTACATCTAAGTCAACATCATCATAGTTAATTTCTACAATGATTGGAGCCACATAACCATCTCTATTAAGGTATGCAAAATCGCAAAATTTCAATATCTTTAGGCTTTTATCAGTTATTGCATAGGTATCATTATCAAACTTAATAGCAAATACCTCTTCCCTCTCACTGGCATGAATTACTAGATTGTTTGGAAATGTCGTCTCAATACTTATAACCTCCATATAAGCATTTTCTTTCTCAATTTTTGAACTCAGCTCTTCCTTATCGATAAGAAAAATACTATCCCCATAAGGAACACTAATTCCTGTCAAATAATCTTCTGTAACTTTATCAGCTAGATAACTTCTTTGGTTAAGAAAATTGAAACTAATAGTCTTTAATGTAAAAATTGTGCTAGCCAAAACAACTACCATTACAACAACTACAAGTATTGAGATTAATATTGCCAACTTCTTAAGTTTCATTTAAAATTTTCCATTTTTAAATTATTATATTATTGACAAACATATAAAAAAATTATGTCAAACAACTTATTTATCTGACATAATTATAACATAGATATTTTGTATTAGCAAAAATTATTTTAACTAAATTTTACTTTTATTTTTTTGTTTTTGTGTATTTTTTATGTAATTCTTTTAATATCGACATTTAACTTACTAAAGTCATGTTCAATATTCTTATATCCCCTATCTATATGCTCAGCGCCATTAATTGTTGTATAACCTTCTGCAACTAAACCAGCAAGTACCAAAGACGCACCCCCTCTTAAATCGGACGCCACAACACTTGCACCATATAATTTAGGAACTCCTTTAACAATAGCAGACTGTTTGTGTATAGAAATATCTGCACCCATTTTGTTAAGTTCATTTACTATCTTAAATCTTGTTTCAAACAAATTCTCTGTAATTACACTAACACCTTTGGAAATTGTCTGTAAGGTAAGAATTTGATTCTGCAAATCTGTTGGAAATCCAGGATATGTCTGAGTAGATATTTTTGAAATACATTTCAATGTTTTATTACAAAACACCTGTACACTATTTGTGGAAATCTTAACTCTACACCCCGCCTGTTTTAATTTATTAAACAATGCTAAATTATGCTCTGGCACGACATTATTAAGCATAATATTTCCTTTCGTCATTGCACAAGCAATAATATAAGTTCCTGTAATGATTCTATCTGGATATGGCATATAACTACAGCCATGTAGCCTATCTACGCCATCTATGGTTATAACATTTGTTCCTGCACCATATATTTTAGCCCCCATACTATTAAGAAAATTTTGTAAATCCTCTATTTCTGGCTCACAAGCACAGTTATATATCATAGTTGTGCCTTTTAAGAATATACTTGCCATTATAACATTTTCCGTTGCACCAACTGATGGAAAGTCCAAATGTACGATATTTGCCCGCATATTAGTTCCATCACAGTAAATATATCCGTGCCTTTCCTCAATTTTTACATTAAGAGCAGTTAATCCTTTCAAATGCAAATCTATTGGCCTCGTCCCTATGTTACACCCACCTGGATATGCAACTTTTGCATGTCCAAACTTACTAAGCAACGACCCAAGCATAAATATACTAGATCGAACTTTCTGCGAAAACTCTTCTTTAATATTATAATTAGTTATATCTTTGCTATTGATTACAACATCTTCTCCGTTATAAGAAATTTTACAGCCAATATCCTCCAAAATTTTTAACATTATATCAACATCTACATATCTAGTACACTTTTTAATTTCTACACAATCATTACACATGATAGAACCAGCCAAAATAGGAAGTAGAGAATTTTTTGCGGTAGTAATTTCTAATGAACCGCTAATTCTTCGCCCTCCCTTGATAAATAATGTTTCCATATTATCTCCTAGTAGTTACAAGTGTAACCTTATTATGTATATCAAACAACTTGCCTTATCTCCCTATACAAAAAAAGTAGAGAATTGACACTATTGCTCTACTTTATTGTATGGTAAATATAATATTTTAGTGATTTTTTTTATTACATATCATCTTTATATAATCTATATCAGAAACAAACTTAAATAACTCAACGGTACTAGAATAATAGCACCAACTACATTAAATAAAGTGTCCATGCCAATATAATACCAAACACCTCTTCCTTTCCTAAACTTTTCTTTTTTAGAAACCTTAATATATTCTTTCAAAGAAATTACCCCAGAAAGTGATGAAAAAATTATTCCTAAACTTGCTACATTAACTGAAACTAACAAATGTGGATAATTTGTTGTAAATTTAGAAAGCAAAACAGCTGTTGGTACATTGGATATAAATTGACAACTTATATATGCTGTAATAAAAGTATATTCATTAATAAAAGACTCCATCAAGTTGATAACAGCGGGAATTCTAGACAAATTACCTGAAAAAATGAAAAATGCTACAAAAGTTAGAGGTATTGTGTAATCAACCTTAAGATATGTTTTAATATCGCATATAGCCATAGTAATAAGTATAATGATGGAAGCAATCCACCAAGGAATAAATCCTAGTACAACTGCAATTGTTATGCAAAACAAAACTCCATAAATAATTGCCTTAGTCACATTAAACTTTGTCTCTTCTGAATCTTCAAACTTCAAAGGTTCTTTCTTGACAAACATACACACTACAACAATTAAAACAAGTGCAATCAACGTTGGAATTGCCATAATCTTAAAAAATTCTAACAAATTCATATCATAGAAAGAATAAATATACAAATTCTGTGGATTGCCTATTGGCGTTATCATTCCGCCCAAATTACTTGCAATATTTTGCATAATAAATGTAAATGCAACATACTTCAAGTTATCAGTATACTTAAGTACAATATAAGCAAGCGGTAAGAAAGTAAGAAGCGACATATCATTAGCATTAACAAGCGCAGAAACATAAGTTACAAAAATTAGGCACATAATAATGCTTCTTGTATTCTTAAACTTCTTTACTAACCACCTTGCAACTTTTTGAAAAAACTGTATATTTGAAAACCCAGCAATAACTAACAAAAGTAGCGTTATACAAGCAATAGTGTCTATATCAAAATAACCTAAATATTCTTTATCGATTGGCACAAAAAAACAAGAAATAAGAGCAGCAATGATTGCTACTGTAAAAATAAAATTTGTCTTAAAAAATTCTAGTACTTTTCTCATTTTTTCTTCCATTTATCAAACGTCTTATTTTAGTATACCACTTAAAAACAAAAAATACAACCAATTAAACAAATGCATTAATTTATAATGACGTCGTATAAGTTGGAATCAAAAAAACCTTTTTGAAGATAGACTAAAATAAAACACCACTTTTTTGAAGTGACCCTTTACAGGATTCACTTCATTAAGCTGTGGTGTTTTTTTAGTTAAAACTGTCAATATTTTCTGCCAAAAACATTCTTTTAAAATTCTCATTATTCTTATATAAGTAATCAAAAGCTCCATAATCCACAATCTTTCCATTATCAAGAAAGAAAATTATATCAGAATCTTTGATAGTAGAAAGCCTATGTGCAACAATAACAATTGTACTTGTTCCTTTAATCTTATCTATGCTCTTCTTCACTTCTTCTTGTGCAAAATTATCCAGGGAACTTGTACTCTCATCAAACAAAATTATAACAGACCTTCTTAACATTGCTCTGGCAATTGCTAATCTTTGCTTTTGTCCACCAGAAAGTTTAATTCCGCTTTCACCAACTTTAGTATCAACACCTTTTGGTAAACTCTCTACAAACTCAGATAATGAAGATAACTTTAATGCATTATTTATTTCATCATCTGTAGCATCTGGTTTAGCAAGTTTTAAATTTTCTTTAATTGTCATGTCAAAAATATAAGGAAACTGATTTACCAATGAAAAAGTTTTTCTTAATGTCTCTTTATCAAAATCATTCACATTTACACCATCAATCAAGACTTCACCAGAATCTACAAGAATCATTTTGGAAATAAGATTAAGAATAGTAGATTTGCCACTTCCAGATTTTCCTACAAATGCAACTGTAGAATTTCTTGGAATCTTAAATGACAAATTTTCCAATACTTTATTCTCAGATATAAGTTTAGATTTTTGCTTTTTTGTTTTCTTATCATAAGAATATTCATACTCTTTGTAAATAAAATCTACATTCTTAAACTCAATATCCCCTTTGACATTATCAAGATGTATATTTCCAAATTTCTCAGTAACGAATTCTTTCTCATCAAACAATGCAAACATTCTCTCACTACTAACTTTTATATCCACAATTTTGTCTGCAACTCCACCAAAATCCCAAACAAATTGATTGATATTTGATTGATTAGTGTGAATAATAATAAATGTCGCAAGTGTAATTAAAGATTTCTCCATTAAAGAGATTGCAAATATCAAAAGTAGTACCCCTACAACCTCAATTAATAAACTTCTCCCAATCCAGAATTTTGTTGATGTAGATTCATGCTTATATACCGCTTTCTTGTAATCTCCATACTTACTTGCAGATACTTTAGACAACTCTTCTTCTAATCCAAGCGACTTAATATCCTTCTCACTTCTAACAATCTCTGTCGTTAGAGTAGTAATTTTGTCACTTTCTTCCCTCATTTTTGATCTATTTTTTCTTCTACATTTAAGTCTCCAAAACTCAATTGCTAGAGCCACCAAAATTAGAGAAATCACGATCAAGGAAATATACAAATTAAGAGTAGCTATATATACAATCATTGCAAATGAAGTAATAATATTGGATACCATATTTACAATATCTGCAAGACTGTTAACTACTTTCTCAGGATCACTAACAATCCTTTGTACAAAAACACCTGTATCATGAGAAGCAAAAGTACTTGAATTTAATTTGAATGCTTGTTTTGCCAAGTCATTATTCAGGTCAGCCATAATTTTAACACTGTACTTATCATACATTACACCAGATATCCACCAACTAAATCTTCTAAATATTGTTATTCCAAGTACAATAAGTAGACAATTGATAGCCCCTAAATAATCTAAATCTGTAATGATTTCTATTGCCCTTGCTATGTATATAGTTATAAAAATACTACAAATTCCAGAAATTACTGTGGACAAAACATACGACATTACTCCAAATTTGTATTTTTTGAAATATTGCCATAAGCCATTTTTCTTTTTTTTCATATAAAAAAACCTCCGTTAGTTAATTATCCATAACGAAGGCTTTAATAATTTTACCAAAAAAACTTTTAGTTTAACTAAAAAGACCATTCGCATGGATTAAAATGTAATTAAATTTAATATGCGCATAATTAATCATGCGATTGTCCCTCCTTTTTCGATTTTTTTAAATTTAATTATTTAGAGAATAGCACCACAAAATCTCTTTGTCAATAATATTTTTTAAAATTTTGAAAAAATAAATTTTAACTTAGGTATTGCATTTATAATTCTTTACTTATCTTTACATATTCTGAAACTTTTAATATGTTATTATATTAAAACTCTTAATCACTACTAATTTCCCAATCAACATTTTGAGGAATTGAAGGTACTTCTAATACGTTCTCATAGGTGTATTCACTTTCTGTCTCATAGTATTCCGTTTCATTGCTATTATTTATATATGTAGTAGAAATTTTATCTGAAATAATTAATCCATTCTTAATAATAAATTCATCACTATAAATTCTTTTACCATACGAATCCTCATATTCTTCCACAAACTTTAATGTAAATGTATCGTCTGCATTCTTTATTAAAAACTTTGTATATTCTGAATACGATTCCAACAATGACGCAACGCTTGCAATTCCAATTTCTTCCTCATTATCCAAAATATACTTATCTTTGCGCGTTGGAACTCCAGATTCTATATGATAAGAATATTCACATTTTTCATCATCTTCAACTACATACCAATGTTGCCTAATAGTTTCTGTAGCATCATCTCCACCATCTGTGTTATCAAAATAATATGTTGAATTTGGCTTATAAATGCCATAATCCAAGCCTGTTCCATCTACAATTCGACTTATTTGAATTTCAGATTGTAGATTTGTTGTAGTTTTAACTAATTGGATGATTGAATTAATATCATAAACAACATAGTTAATCGTTTGACTCTCTCCATTAAAGATTATTTCCATTGTATACTCACCGGCAACATCTGTCCCCTCCCAAGCAATCATTTCTTCAGTAATGCGCTCAGTTTTTACACTGTCTTTATCTTCAAAATATTTTAATACAGCGTTGGATAAATTTAACTCTTCGTTTAATACAAACTCTGTGTCAATCCCTGTTACTGAAATATATGGTTCAAAATCTTTATCTCCATCATCTCCTTTGTCACAACCCACCATTCCAAATGGCATTGCCATAACACAAAGTCCCATAGTGGCACCAACTAAAAATTTTTTCAATTTACGTTTTTTCATTTTTTCTCCTTTTGTAAATTTATTTAAGAATCTTTATTTAAAATTCTTATCTAATATTATAAATCTTAGCATGCTAAGATGTCAAATAATTTTTAATAATTTTTAGTATACTAAGAATATGAATTATTTTGCAGTCAATTTAAAAACTTTGAGGAAAGAGAAAAACTTAACACAACCTGAACTTGCCAAAGCATTAAAAGTTAGCAATGGCATGATATCTTTTTGGGAAAATGAAAAGTATGAGCCAACCGCTACAAATATAATAACCATTGCAAATTTTTTTAATATATCCATTGACGATTTGTTACTTACACAATTATAAAAAACATCCCACTTATACAATTAAGTAAAGTAGGATGTTTTTTTATTAGCAAAACAAGTAAAGTTTTACTATTTTTAAAAACATTTTTTGTAAAAAATAACATTTTATTTAATACTTTTTGACCTGAAATCCCTAAAGTTTCCGCTTTTACTATTTCTATTTTATATATTCAGTACACTACACACGCCAGCAATCTAAATTTTTTTTGCAATATATTGGTTTATTGTATCATAAACCAAATCTAAAAAAGAGTTGTGCATTATAATCATATCTGGTTGTGTAGCATTCAAATAATACACTTTATTGTCTTGAACATCTGTTTTAAAAGCATAACGTCCACCGACATTATCAGAAGCGAAGAAGAAAAGTTTAGAATTTGTTCGTAAGTTAAATTGTTGAAAATAGCTATTGACAACATTATCAGTTGAATATTCATCATACTTCATAACAAAAGATTCGTTATCTTGTTCGATAGAAAATATAGTAAATATCTCAGTATGCAATCCATCTAAAATCTTCATAAAAGTTAGAAAATCAATGGGTAAATACTTACAACCAAAAGTACTAGAAAAATATGTATTACAATTTTCATGTTTTTGAGATTTTAATCTAAAAAAATCAGGAAACTCTTTTAATCTTGTAATAATTTTGTTTAATTTTTCAATAATATCATTTTCTTGCATAATTTATTTACCCCTACCCATATCAACAGACGATTCATGTTGTTGCCTTTGTGCTTCAACAATTTTACTTATCTCAATACCAAAATCATCATATATATGACCCTGCTCTCTTGATTTGTCTTCAACTCTTTTAAAACGTTCTTCTTTCTCTTGGTCTATTTGGTTTTGTCTTCTTCTTTCTCTGTCAATTTGACTTTGTCGTCTAACAGATTCTTCACGATTAATCTTCTGGTTTTGACGTTCTTCTTGCAATTGATTATCACGTTCTTCTTGTTTCTTTCGTTGCTCTTCCTCTCTCAGTCTTTTTTGCTCTTCTTTAACTTTCCTTTCAGCTTCTAAATCTCTTTGAGGTAACAATTCTCTCTTGATCGAAGGAGTGGTAAATGATGTTGTAACATCAGACATCAAATCTTTAATATCTTCATTTGATTTGCTATATAGTGTTGGGTTTTCAATAGACACAATTACTGAAGAATCTATATTTCGAAAAGGAGTAATTTGCTGTCCTATTTGTTCTCTACCTTTTTCATCATAATATCTTACAAAAATAGTCCCATCAGCCAATTTAAAAGAAATACTTGCTTCGTCTGTTTTTACCCCAGTTGCTCGATAACCAAACATAGAAGTTGAGTCATCTCTACCAGTTGTAAATTTTGAACTAATTGCAGTATCAAGAGCAGTAGTATACTGTTCGTCAATATCAATACGTCTATAACCATTAGGGGTTATTTTATAAAAGATTGAACTTGTATTTGAATTAGCGACTAAATATTCCTCACCATTTTCAGCAGTTACTTTCTTGACATTATATATTTTATTCTCTGAATTAGCTTTCATTATGTTTTGTATATTGTCGTAATGTCTAAAGTTTTCCAATAAAGATAAGTTTTCTTGTATATTCCGTTCTTGTTTCTTTGTTGAGCCTTTAAAATTTAATTTAAAAACATCTGCATTTTTTGAATCTTGAATAAGTAATTCGTCAGCATTTGTTTTATTAGGAATAATTCTAATAATCTGTGGCTCAGCGTTTGGTTCAGTTGCTGTAATTTGATAAGTACCTTTTTCACTAAGTTCAATTGATATTTCCTTGGTCCCTATTTTAGCCACTGCTCGACAAGAATGATGTTTTGGAAATTGTGAACTAGAAATAAATACCCCACCCTTGAAATTTAGTGCAAAACCATCAGAAGTCTTTTTGAATGAGAAATCAACATTATTAGAAGGAATTTGAAAAGACCCCTTCTTTTGTTGTATAACCTTGTCTAAAGTTGCTCTTAATAATTTGTTGTATTTTCTCTTTTCTTCAAATTCTAATGGTTGTTGACGAGTTATAGCATTACCTGCAGACAATATGCTAGCTCTGTATCTTTGTGCATAATTAGAATTTGCCATCACTACAGGAGCTTCTGTCATGATAGAACTAGCTATTCTTATATAGTCCCCTGCCGAATATTGTTCAGGATTTTCTTGTATATTTTCTAATATATTTTTACATATATAATCTTGTGCAGATAAGTAATCACTATCAGATGCATAATCGATACATGCGTTTGTATTAAACTTCCTTTGAAAAGCTTCACAAGACCTATTAAATTTATTAAAATTTTCTCTTCCTAATGTTTTAACATAATTTGGCAAATCACCTCTCAAGAAATCCTCAATATTAATTTTTGTGCCTGTTAAATTATTTAGTAATTTAATAAGGGAAGTTTGAGCAGAATAAGCGTGAAAACTTTCTTCTTCGGTATAAATTTCTTGTTTTAATAGCTCGGTAAAAGCTTCGCAAATAAATCCACCATCAAGAGCTGAGCCTGCCTCCAGTGCTGAGACTTTTCGTTTTGTAACATTTCTTTTCATTC
>CAZVVP010000012.1:0-38740 GCA_964630515.1 uncultured Christensenella sp.
ACAAAATATCCATCACTATAATCTCTAACTAGATAGTCATAGATTATATCTTTTTTTCCACCTTGCAAACGGTCAATAAATTTATATACAAGAGAAGTTCTCTTGTCTTTATAAGATTCTACATCAACAAAAGTCTTGCTTGTGACTTTGTCCTCATTTAAGATTTCTTTCGCTACTCCATCGAATGTATAATTGGCTTGGTCTAAGTCATATAAGAGTTCCATTCTTCCGTTTTCGTATAAATTTTCCTCTCTTAACTTCTTAGCAATCTTAAAGAACTCTTTACCTCTCATTCTTGTATAAAGGTCGGAAAGTGTAATTAAATTGTATTTGCCATCAACTGCATCTCCAATATTTTCAATAGGTGCTGTAATATATGTAACTTTGGCGTCTTTTCTTTTTTCTTTAATTTCGTTAAACTTCTTCTCATTATCAAAGAACTCACTACCCTCTCTGTAAGAACCATGTCCATTATATTTGAACGTATTTAACCTGAATATTGAATTTAGTTTTGGATTCTCACAAATGGCACAACTTCTAGCTATTACATAGTCCCAGAACTCTCTAGCATTATCGTTAAGACTGGAAGAAATCCTTGAATATAATTCAGAATCCAATATATTTTGTGGTCTCCATAGATACAAATAATTCTTATAACTAAGATTGTCTATAGCGGCACCTTTAAGTTCAGCAACAACTTCTGTTAATGGATTATCAGAAATCGCAGTCACTTCTTTGAATCCATAATATATAGGATTTAGAATTTCATCTCCACTTTTATTGTACACCAAAGCCTTATCACGTGGATTTTTTCTTTTCTTTAATAAATACTTATATACTTCTCTTTGGTTTTCTTGGCTATAACCTTCCACCTTATCCATTATAGAAGATAAATCTTGTTTAGAATCATTCTGCAAATATTTAGCAATCGCTTTATTTTCTGTCATTTTGTTTTCTCCTTTATTTCTCTAAAATATAAGTGTTTGTAAAATCACCATTACTTTTCAATTCTTCTTTAGTTACATGCGTACCTGTTACATAATTTTTAAATCTTTCAAATAACGGTGCATTAGCAATTTTTAACAACTCATCGGCTCTTTCTTTCTTGTATTCTCCTACTCCTAACAAAACATAGTTAATACAAGGAACTTCTTTCACTCTACCAACCTTATATTTATTAATATCAGGCAAAATATCATCATGTTTTGCACAAAATAGGTCATAATAAATTTGCATTTTTCCACCAAATCTTAGATTATGCACTTTCAATTCTTTCACTGTTTGAAAATACTTCTCAGAATTAACATAATCATAAATATTAGAAAGCAAAATTACATCATGCTTTCCAAGTTTCTTTGGAAAATCAAGTATATCCGCTGTAATAAATTCCATTTCTACAGTATTTAGTTTTTCTTTAAGTTCATTATATTTTGCTTCATCATTAAAAAAATCTGAAATTCTTGAATACTTATTTACGTTATAGTGAATACTAATCATTTCACTCTCAAGATTACACTCTCCTGATTCAAGTAAAATAGTATCAAAGAATTGTTTTGTTTGTTCATCTAATTCATGTGAAATTCTTGAATATATTTTGTAATCAAAGATATGACCCGGTTGCCAAAATTTTATAAACTCATCTAATGTCAAATTCTTAATAGCTGCCATCTTTAATTTAACAGTAGGTTCGGCATAAGGACAGCCGTCAATAAGTGTTACTTTTTTAGCACCATAATATATCGCACTAAGGAATTGATCGCCACTACTTCCAACTGTAGCAACATCTTTATTCTTAACAGCAAGCACCTTAAAAATCGTAGGTAAATCCTCATTAGTATGTCCAAAAGCTTTAGCTGTTATAGAGTGTCTATTATCCTCATATTGTCCTAGTAAAGTTTCTA
Organism: uncultured Christensenella sp.; assembly: GCA_964630515.1. Lineage (GTDB taxonomy): Bacteria > Bacillota > Clostridia > Christensenellales > UBA1242 > UBA11490. The sequence goes on from CAZVVP010000012.1 coordinate 1,902, forward strand.
GTCTAGTATCGTAGTATTTATTTACTAACATTTTACCTTACCTCCTTCGTAAAATTTTTTATTTTTCCATAAGCAAATTTTCTGAATATCCCTCTCTAGAACTTAGGGAATTCTTATCAAATAAGTCCTTATCATTTCTTATCAAAACTTTGTCTGAAGGCTCATCATTTATGGTATTGCCTACTTTAAGAATTGGTGAATGAATCCTATGTACTTTTGCTACAAATAAAGATTCTACTTTTTTCCCCAAACGCTCTTGAAACTGCTTTGCTTGGTCCCAAGCTGGATTATAACCAAATACATAATGTAATTGCATAACCCCACCTTCTATTAAATGCCTATCCTCAATCTCCTTTACTATTTCAAAGAACCTATCGGGTTCAAAGTAATCAAAAATATTAGATAGCATTATTAAGTCATACTTGCCTTGAAGTTTTTCTGGAAAATCTCCAAATTCTGCCTGTATATAATTAAACTTCTTATCTCTTAAAGAATTTTGTAGCTTTTGATAATTTTCCGCATTGTCATAGAATGCACTGCCAAACTTCTGTATCATGTCTCTTTTCATATAACGAATGGACATATCACAGTCGTTTTCTCCGCCGTCAAGATATAAGTTGTCCCAGAACATCTTAGCGCTATAAGACAAGTCATGAGAAATTTTTGCATACCATCTAGGGTCAAAAATACGATCCCCTACCATAAATTTATTAAAAGTTTCGAAATCAAAATTAAGAATTGCTGCTTTCTTTAATTCTATATATGGCTCTGCTGTTAGGCAAGCATCAATAATTGTTACATTTTTTGCACCATAATATATTGCATTTAAGGCTTGGTCACCGCTACTTCCAACTGTTGCAACATCTTTGCCATATACATTAAGGTTGGCAAACAATTGCCTTAAATTTTCGTTGCTATATTGATAAACCTCACGCACTGCCTCATTAACAAAAATTTTTGTCGATGGACATAGTACAGCTTCAAGAGCATAATTATAGTCAGAATTATTTAGTAACTCATAATAATCGTTCTTTTCGAAATACAAGATGCTTTCCTCCTATTTTTAATCAATATAAGCGAATATATATTAGTATATAATAACATATACGAAACATTGATTTCAAGACTTAACTGGAAAAAAGTTTCGCTATTTTTAAGACTTTTTCAATAATAGCAACTAATAATTTTTTTTTAACTGGTAAAATTTTCCAAATTATCTTTAAATCGCTTCTCTTTAACTTATTGATTTGATAAAATATTAATATATTTCAATTTGGAAAAAGTTGTTTTTTATGACTAATAACACTAAAGATACAAAATCTATCCCACTACATACTGGGCATAGATTAAGAATTAGAGAAAGAGCAAGAAAAGAAAGTTTAAGAAACTTTACTGAACATCAGATACTTGAGTATCTACTTTCTTTCGTGGTCGCAAGGAAAGACACTAACGATTTAGCTCATATTCTAATTAACGAATTTGGCAGTCTTTCTAATGTACTTGACGCAAAGTATGAACACTTGATTAAGACCAAAGGTATCTCTGAAGTATCTGCAACTTTTCTTTCCACCTTACCACAAATTTTGGATTATTATCACAAAGTAAAATTTGGCTCAAAAATTATTATTTCCAATCCGCAACAAACTCTTAACTTTATCATTCCTATTCTTTCTAGAGTGGGAAATGAGCATTTAATCGTAGTAATGCTTGATAACAATAACAAACTTCTTCACTACGAAGTTTTTACTATGGGAGAATCTGACAAAATCAAAGTTAAGTTGTCCGACGTTCAATCTGCGGTTAGCAAATGTAATGCAACAAAAGTAATCCTTGCTCACAATCACCCAACAGGCAGATTTTCTCCAAGTACGGCAGATACTATATTTACAAGGTCAGTCTTTATGTGTTTAAGTTTACTTGGAATAGAATTACTTGACCACTATATTATTCAGCCTGACGGAAGCTATTATAGTTTTAGACAATATGGAGAACTGGATAATGTTAAAGGCAATTTAGGCAAACTTATTCAAGAAGGTTTGTAAAAAAAAATCTAATAAGCGATAATTGGGTTCACTTATTAGATTTTTTTATTCCATTATTACATGAATACTTCTATCTACTGGGCGAATATTAATTCCATCTTGGAAATTATTAAATACTTTGTCGCTAGATTCTTTTTCTTTATTTTCTTGCTCTATCAACTTTTTATCATCTTTGTAGAAATCTAATACAAACAGGTCAATCACTTCTAGATGTGTCATATTCTTGTACTCACACTCTTTAAGCATATATTCAAGCAAAATATGATTCTCAGTCTCTTTATCGAATACATAATCTACTTGCATAGCACCATTTTTTGCTAAATGATTATCATATAAACTCTTTACAACTTTAGTAAAGACCTTATTATCCTCAATGTAATCAAATATGTTAGAAAGAAGAATCAAATCGAATTTGCCTTTATCCTTCAAGACTTCTGTAAACTCTGCAAACTCAGCAGTGATAAAATTAAATTTAGTCTTAGAAATGGCTTCTTTTGCTTTGTTGTAGTCCTCTTCGTTGCCATAAAATTTAGAGCCTTTCTTGTGATGTGTATATTCAGACTCCTTAATTATGTTAGAAAATAAAGTATCATTACATGGAGTTTCAAGAAAAAGAGTATCCCAAAACATTTTACTTTCATCATCTAAGTCATGAGAAAATCTTGCATAGAGTCTATGGTCGAAAACATTGTCTGTCTTGAAATAATAATTAAACTCATCGAAAGATAAATTCTTCATCGCTGCAAGCTTTAACTGTATATATGGTTTTGCAAAAACACTTGCATCAATAATAGTAACCTCTTCTGCCCCATAATAAGACGCATTAATAGCTTGGTCGCCACTGCTACCAACAGTTAGAACTTTCTTGCCTTCTATATTCATTCTCTCAAACATAGAATTTAAGTTTTCATTAGAAAAAGCATAGGCAGTGGTTGTAACATGGTTAACTGCATATTTGTCCATTACTTGAAATTTGCCATCAACCCTAATATCCATATACTTACTAGCCAAATACTCAAGTGGCAAATTAAAGTCTTGGTTATTGAAATACTCCTTAAACTCTTTGTAACTCATTGTCTATATAATGCACCTTTTTTAATATTATTAAGTAATTATAATAGAAGAATTTCAAAAAATCAATACCTAACTAAAATATATTTAAAGAAAAAATGGCTTTGTTTTCAAAACCATTTTCTTTTGTATATAATTCAATTTCTTTAAAAATCTAATTCCGTTGCAAGCAAACAAGTGTTTCCTTACGCTTGAAATCAGAAACATATATCCTTCAAATAGCTTTAAGTGCTTAAGGAAAATGTATCCTTAGAATTTTCTCAAGTATATGTTTGCCTTTCGCAGACGGCGAAACCAACCCACTATCTCAACACTTGTCTTTGCAAGCAAACAAGTGTTTCAACGTGGCTTGTTTGAGGAAACATATCATAGCTTTGGATATATGTTATATCGAATGCTTTTGTTAATTTTGCCAAATCTCTTGCTAAAGTCTCCGGGTCACATGACATATATACAACTCTATCGATATTTGTTGCTTTAACAATATTATCTATTGTTCCATTTTCAGCACCCATTCTTGCAGGGTCTAGAAAAACTTTGTTAAATTGAGATATGTCTAGTGATTCTATTACTTTCTCACATGGCCCAGTTCTGATATCTAAGTTATCCACAAAATTCAATTTTTTGTTAATAACCGCCATTCTTGTCGCTTCGCTATTATATTCAATACTGACAACTTTTTCACACTTTTTGGCAAAAAGTATAGATGTAATGCCAATTCCGCTATATAAATCTAATACATTATCTTCTTTTGAAATATCTAACAATTCTTCAGCTTTGGCATACATATTCTTGCAAATTTCAGAATTAATCTGAAGAAAACTATTTGGTGCAATACTATATTTCACACCAAGCATGGAACTTGTTATAAACTTTTCTCCCTTGACAAAGCTAAAATTTTTATCATCAAAAACAAGTTTATCTGTTCGCTTATTTATATTTATATAAAGACTAACAGTTTTGAAATTTTCTTGAAGTTTTGCAAACAGATATTCTCTGCCGGCAAAATTCTTAGTAGTTGTAACTAAAGTGAGCATTATTGAGTTATCAATTACTCTTGCGACTGCATATCGTATAGTTCCAGTCTTTGTTAAACTATCATAAGGAGTTATTCTGTATTTTTTTACACAATCACGCAAAATCTTAATTAATTTTTCTAACCAACTATCATGCAAAAGACAAGTGTCTATATCAACAATTTTTCCACTTCCCTCTTCAAAAAATCCAATAATTGTTTTACCTTTAAAAGTCTTAAATGCTAGATGTACTTTGTTTCTATATTTATAAGGAAAATACATGCCTATAGTTTTAGGCACGCATAATTTGATATTAAATTTTTTCAAACAATCTTCAACTAATTTACTCTTGTCTTCTAGTTGTTTGTCATAATTAACTGCAAGGTTAGAACAACCACCACAATATTTGGAATATTTACACTCTCTCATTTTTTTAGAAATAACTCATCTTTAATTTATCTTTTTGAATCTTGTCAGCAATCTCAATTATCTTATTTAGCCTATGATTAATACCAGACTTTGAAATATCTTTGCCATATAACTTTCTTAATGTTTCTAAACTTTCGTCAGGATTGGCAAGCCTTATTAAACAAAGTTCCATCAAATCGTCACTCAAAGCCTCTAGCCCCATGTTATCCTGAATAATCTTAATTGCGTTCAATTGTCTAACGGAAGCATTAACTGTTTTGGAAAGGTTAGCATTCATACAATTTGTCTGTCTATTAATGCTATTTCTAAGCTCTCTTATTGCCGCTTCATTTTGAAGACTTAGAACCGCCTTGTTTGCTCCAACTAGCGCCAACGCGTCACATATTAATTGATATTCTTTGATATATACTATTGGATTTTTCTTTCTTATTGTCATCTTGGCATGGATATCAAATTCTGAAAGCAATTTGATAAAATCTTGTGCAAGTTCTTCAAAAGCAAATAAGAATTCTAAATGATAACCACTTGAGTTTTTCTCAATATTAGAATATTCTTTTATCTTAATATTACTAGTCGAACACGCAACAAAAGCACCTTTGATATAGGTTCTCTTGCAACACTCATCTGCGACAACAAAATCAGCGATTCCGTTTCTAACTTCCATCAAGCCTTCGCTATTGATGTCCATTATCCCCAAGTCTTTAAGGAGTTGTCTAGTAATAGTTGCTGGAAGAGAAATTTTGTATCTAATATTTTTGGTCTTAGTGTTTTCCTCCGCCTCTTCGACCGCACAACTTTCTCCATAATACTGGTTGATTATAGAATTAACTTTCTCATATACTTCCATAAGTTCTGAATATATTTCTACAATTATACTCTTCCCTGCCCCAACGACAAGTTGTCCAGAACATTTAATAAGCGCACTCAAAAAAGAGATTGCACAACAATCACTTGTAATCTCTTCTTTCAATACTTCAAGCTTAGCATCTGATGCAAATGACATAACTACACCCTCTTTTTTTTTGCCTTTGTAACTTTTTATTAGAAAGCCTAGAAGAATTTTTAATTCAACATAGACTCTTACTCAACTTTCAAATTTCTGATAGTTAAGATTTCTTCTAAACAATTTTAGATTATTTTCTTTTACTAAAATCTGGAAGTTTATTTAGATTAGCAATTTGCCATTCTGGAATATTAAATTTCTCCATAACGGTCAAGCCCAATCTAACATCACCAACCCTATCTGAACTATGCGCGTCAGAATTAAGGATAAAGAGAACTCCTGTTTCAATTACTTGTCGGAAAGTTTTATCATCTATACAATGTTTTCTTCCATTTAATTCAAAGTAAATATTATGTTCTTTACAATATTTTGCAATTTCAACTACATCAATTGGACAAGCATAGTTAGGATGAGCTATGATATTGATTTTGTTATTTTCTAGAGCTGTAATATATGCTTTGGTGTTTAGTTCAATATTTTTTGGATTATTCTTTCGCATTTTAGCATGTTTCATTTTACCAAAAAAACCAGTACCCCTACCTGCACTTTTGTGATATCCCAAGACAACAATGTCTAGCATGTCCTGTTCACTCTTTGACAAATCAATCTTGCCAGTTTGGTCAATCAGATTTGCCTCCATAGCCTTAAGCACACTTATAGTTGTTGACCTCTTTGCTCTGTCTACATTACTTACAAATTTTTGCAAATCGCCCTTTTGTATTCCATACATGTGATAGTAGCAATGCTCCAAGACCGCAATCTGCTTTAAACCTTTACTTTCTGCAACCTTTATATTGTCCTCAACTGTACTTTTGGCATCTCTTGATAAATTACAGTGAATATGATAGTCTGCGTAAATCATAATTTTTTCATTCTCCTATTATCTTTTGTTCTAACTCTAGCTCAACCCCAAATTTCTCAAATACTTTTGATTTAACATACTCAATAAGGGCAATTATATCCTCACCAGTTGCTCCACCACGATTTTCTATAAAGTTAGCATGATAGTTAGAAATATAAGCGTTTCCTATATTGTAATTTTTTAAACCACATTTGTCAATCAATTCGCCCGCAAAGTAATTATTCACATTTCTAAATACACTACCCGCATTAGGATAAAATATTTTTTGTTTTTGATTCCTCACCTTTATTGTGTCTATGATTTTTTTATTTATTTCTTCTTTATTTGATGGGGCGCAAGTAAGCTCAACCCTTAAGATAATGTCGTCATTTTCTTGAAAGTTAGAATATCTATAACCAAACTTTAAATCATCTTTTTTTAATAATTTAATTTTGCCTTTAGAATATACAATTACACTATTTACAACTTTTGCAGTCTCATAACCAAAAGCGGAAGCATTCATGTACACAGCACCTCCGATAGAAGCAGGGATACCAATTGCCTCCTCTAGCCCTGACAACGAATTTTCTTTAGCAAATTTAATTATATCACAAAGTTTTGCACCACTCTCTGCAATAATCATATCGTCTAATTTATATATGTTAGAAAAATTATCGCCAAAAATAATCACAACATTATTAAGTTTTGGATTTTTAAAAATAACATTACTACCTTGCGCAAGAATTATTGGCTTAATATTATTCTCTTCACAAATTTTCATAGTTTTGACAAATGTTTCTATCGTATTGACAATAACCACAACTTTTGCCACACATTTTAGCTTGTATGTATTGTAAGTTTCCAAATCAAAATTATATTTTAAAACTTTCTTTTCAAGTAATTTCTTAAGACTTGAATATACTTTTTTTAACTGCATTAATTATATTTCTCCAATAATACATTCTAATTAATATATATTTTTTATTAATTAATATTGTTAAAATTATATTTTTCGTGATATAATTAATTTGAATTAATTATGGATAAAGAAACTCTTCAAAGAATAAAGAAAAAGTTAATAACAGTTCCAACAACACCAGGCGTATACCGTATGCTAGATAGGTTTGGAAACATAATATATATTGGCAAGGCAGTCAACTTAAAACGACGTGTCAGTTCTTATTTCTTAGCAACAAAGAAACTTCCAAAAGTTACTCAAATGGTGTCTCATGTATTTGACTTCGAATACACTCTTACAAGTTCTGAACTAGAAGCTTTGAATTTGGAGAGTAATCTAATACACCAAGTTCAACCTTTTTATAATATACTACTTAAAGACGGCAAGGCTTTTCCATACATTAGAATCGATATTACTAAACCTTATCCTATTATTGAAGTTACTAGGAAAGTACTTAAAGACAAAGCTTTGTATTTCGGCCCATATTTCAATAAGATTGATATAAGAACACTTATCACAATAATAGAAAACACTTTTAAGCTTAGAAACTGCAAGAACGTTATCGTTAATAAAAAAGTATATAAGCGTGCTTGCCTTAATCACTCAATGGAACTTTGTCTTGCACCATGTATAAATAAAGATATTAAGAAAGAATATGATAAAGAAGTAAAGAAAGTTATTAATTTCTTGAAAGGCAACTTGTCTGAGGCTAAAGAAATCCTTACGAATAAGATGTTAAATGCATCAAATCATCAACTTTATGAGAAAGCACTGGAATACAAAAATCATTTAGCATTAATTGAGAACCTAAAGAGCCTTAATATTACAGAACTTGGCAACGATATAGATATTGATATATTTGGATATGCTACTGATAGTGTTCATGCGTGCATTTGCTTACTTGTTATTCGTGGTGGGAAAATGGTAGGTAGCAGTAATTATTCCGTTCTTGATAGTAGTATTAGTGATGATGATACAAAATCAAACTTTATAACCCAATATTATATTAGTCAGAAAAAAATTCCAGATAATATTATTTGTGATTTAAGCGATACTTCTTCACTAAACGATTGGCTAAACGAAAATGCGGGTAAGAAAATCAAAGTTACAAACCCCAAAATCGCTCTTAAGAAAAAACTTCTTGATATGGCTAACAATAATGCCAAAGAATACTTAAACAAAACTATTCAAGAAACAACTCTTACTAAGCTAAAAACTGAAGGTGCAATGCAAACCCTTCGAACAAAACTTAATTTAAGAAAATTACCTGTGAGAATTGAAGGATATGATATCTCCAACTTGCAAGGCACAAATACTGTTGCCAGTATGGTCGTATTTACTAACGCAAGCCCTAACAAGAAGCACTATAGGAAGTTTAAGATAGACATCAACCAACAAAACGACTTCTATAGTATGTCTAATGTTATTTCAAGAAGATTTAAGGAATACAAGCTTGGTGAAGATATAAGTTTTAGAGAACTACCAGATCTAATCTTAATAGATGGTGGACTAGGGCAACTTCACAAAGCAAAAGAGTCCCTAACTAAAGCTGGCATTGATGTAGATATTATATCATTAGCCAAGAAAGATGAAATGATTTACACAACCCTAACATCAACCCCAGTCAGACTTGCAAAAAGTGATTATGCCCTAAAGCTCCTACAAAATGTCCGTGACGAAAGCCACAGATTCGCAATAACTTTCCAAAGATCATTAAGAAAAACTACGCTTACTTCTGAACTTAACAATATTAGTGGAATTGGCAAGAAAACTGCAGACAAACTTCTTACTCACTTCAAAAGCATTAACAATATTAAATCAGCTTCCCTTAATGAACTAAAATCTGTCGATGATATTGGAGAAAAGACTGCCAAACTAATCTTTGAATATTTTAATAAAAAATAAGAGGGAATATAAGCAAATATGCTTTAATATTTCCTCTTATTTATTATATTTATTTCTAAAGTATAAGTACTTAAATTTTATAAAATTTTAGTCTAAATTTGTAAATATAATCTCTTGATATACCTAATAATTCTATTATATATTAAACCCAGCCATGGCTTTTGCCATCTGGAGCAGAATAATGATAACCAAAAGACTCTACTTCACCATATTCGTTGTAGGCTTTAAATATATTATTCAATGAATAACTAAATTTTGTTTTATCACTACCTACTGCATCAAAAGTGAAATCTTCATTATCTGCCAAAACATCATCTGGTAATTTAATATAATAATATGATACACCGCTAGTATCTTGCACTAAATAAATTTTAAGTCCTTCAATTGGCGAATTTATAGTTACATCAGTCATTTCGGTAGATGATTGAATAGTGCCAGCAGTCTCTAGTTGTTGATATAGATATTCATTTATAAATCTATAATGCATTAAACCTACATTAACTGTTGTTGCATCAGTTAATTCAGTTCTTTTTGTCATTAATATCAAATGTTCTCCACCAACCAACTCTATTCTTACAGATAATGAAACCTCATAACTTAAAGTTTTTCCAGAATTGTTAGTAACAATATGATCACCATCAGATGCATAGTTGTTTGTCACAGGAGTAGTACAAGTAATACTGGTATCTCTAGACTCAGTAATACATGCTCCACTATTACGATTTTTTATTTCTGTACTAGCATTAACAGCATTAATCCAATCTACTCTTGTTTGATAATAACTTGCTGCATTAAGTCTTGCTGTTAAGTAATGTCCTGTAACCAATTGAGCATTTAGACGACCTGTAAGAACACCCTCATTATAGCAATCTTCTATAGTTAAATTGTTTAAATTAGGTAATCTATGAATATTTCCATATAACATACTTGCATGTGTCATGGTAATATTACCTGAATTAGTACATCTTATAAATGACACATCTACCGAAGTTTCTTCTGTAGCAACATGATTAACTACTTCTACCCCGTAAATGTAACCGCCTAAGAATACTGATCCATATGCACTATCACCATAAATATTTAAATTATTATGACAATCGACAAATCTTATATTATAGCTAGTGAAACTAATAAGTGGAGAATAGTTTCTCTCTGTATATTCTAAAGTAATATCACCAGAAGTTGTAATATTCTGAAATACAACATCGCCAATAGTGTCACTTGCAAATTGAACACTATCTTGAATATTATCGAAATGCAAGTTTATATTTTTTACAACACCTGCGATATATCCAAACAACACATAACCGCCATCAGAATTAAGATTTTTGAAATGTATTGTGTATCCATTTCCATCAATCGTTCCGTTAAAATATGGAATAACATAACCAGCACTATCTACAATACTTCTTGTAGTAGCATTACTATAACCTAAAGCAACTGTAGTGGATTCTGTATCTTCTATTACTATATCTTGAGAAAGTATATAATGTTTTTCTTCAGTTGGTTCACTATTTTCATCAACAGAAACTCCTATATTAAGAAGTTGTGATGCTGTTGACACAACTGCAGGAGAAGTTTCTGTTGTATTAGATGCGTCTGTTGAGTATTCTTGTACACTTGCTCTTGTAAATAGCCATTGAATTTCCCCATAATATTCTGCATTAAATAACAAATCATCAACTTTTGCAATTACATAAATATATCTTGTAGCATCTTTAGTCGCATTAGCAAGCAATATTTTATCAGAATATTCACTAAATTGAGATCCTATGTTGTCTATATTCAAGCTCCCTTCAGACGCTAAGCTTGTGTCTGAGAAGGCATATTTAACAATCATATTATTAGACACGCCATTATCAGTACCTCCTGGCAGATTACTTAAAGCAATATTTATATCTGCAGTAGAAGACAAATTAACAAATTTAAATTCATAAATAACATTAGGATTATCCCTAGTCAATTCCACAGGAACTAGATTATTAACTGGCGACAATTGACCACTTTGGTTATTTGGAGATATCTCTAAGTTATTTTGTCCTTCACTGGTCACAAATTTTTCTGATTTGTTCACTCCATCTTCTATCCAATAAGCAGTTGCAGACAACTCAAGATGTACACCTTGCCCCGAATATAAAACTTTAACAGAAGATGTAGCTTGTTGACCTGTAAAAACAAGTACAACAACTAATGCAGAAATCATAGCTAAGAGCAATACACTTAAGGTAACTGCTGTTATAGTCATTTTTTTCATTATTTTCTCCTTTTTTTCCTATTATTTTGAGATAACAAATCTTTAAGTCGTTGTATTAACTCTTTGCCAATAATAGTTGTTATAACCTGTTCCTGTTGTACCAGTATTATCAGCAAATCTTCTAGCATTTAACTCAGCATCAGACATATCTACATTGGATTCTATAAGTGTCGAATAATTACTATCACTGTATCTTGCCCAATTAGTTTGGTCTTCAAAGACTAAACCTGTTCCTCCATTTGTAGAATATAAATAAAAACATTGATTAAAAGCTTTCTGTTTTATTTTTTGAATATTAGTAGGAACTATAATACTCTTAACTTTTGTTAAACCGTTAAATGTGTATCCTTCAATTGTTGTTAACCCTTTTCCGATAGTAAGAGATGTTACAGCAGAACAATTTTGAAATGCATTGAAACCGAGCGTTGTAAGGGAATCAGGGATAACTATAGATAATAAGCTTGTACATTTTTCAAAACAATGCATGCCAATCTCTTTGACACCCTCAGAAATTGAAAGTGTTGTCAACGCAGAATTATTATAAAAAGCATAATTACCCATTGTCTTAATTGTACTAGGAATTGTTACTGAAAGTAAATTTGTACAGTTGCGGAAAGCATAATTACCTATACTTGTAACACTACTAGGGAAACTAAGGTAAGCAATATTTGTACAACCATCCATCAGATAGTCTTCAATGGTTGTTCTACCTTCCGCAAATACAATAGTTTTTGACGCCCCACCACTAAATGCTGTAACATCTATATCTGTAACATTTTTACCAATTGTTATATTTGTTAAATTAGCACAATTGCTTAAAGCATAAGCAGAAATTTTAGTCACAGAGTCAGGAATTGCAATACTAGTTCTTGAAGAACCTTTAAATGCTCCATAACCCAACTTAGTTACAGTATTAGGAATTTCAAAATCGTCAGAAAGGTTAATTCCACCTGGAATAGTTGTCATCGCAGATGGGAATGTACTAGAAGTAATAACTTGAGAAGAATCTTTCATTTCACTTGATGGTACAAAGGCTAACTTTTCCCAATTAACACCATAATATAAGAAATATACATTTATTCCAGCACCAACATCTATATTAATATCCTTATCATTAATCATAACATATCTTTCAGAATCATTTGCAAAAGGAATTGCGACAAAACCAAAATCACTTACACCAGTTTCGCTATTATATAATGCTGTCCCTTCAAATCCACTACAACTCTCAATATTTGTATATATTTTGATTGATTCAAGATTAGTTAATCCTTGTAATACGAATCCATGACCATTTTCGCCCAAAACCTCAAGAGATCTTCCAAAGTCAATAAAAGTACAAGTAGTTGGAGTTAAGCCCACCATATTGTAGTAGTAAAATAAATCTTCAATTTCTGTCACATAATTACCTATGTATAATTCTTCTATACTGCCACAATTACTGAATACAGATTGTTCAAGCGTCCAATCTACATTTTCATCCTGTGGAATAGATTCAATTTTCACTACTGGAAAAACACCATTACTTCCATTAAATGTGTCTGGAATAATACACTCTGTATCAGTAAAACCTGACACCGTAGTTTTCATTACATATCCACCTAGACTACTATCGTAAGTATAGTAACTAGTATCTAGCAAATTAGCTTCTTGATATTGCGGATACAAATTTACATTTCCAGATAGTGTAATAGGAAATGAAGCTTCAGTTAACTCTTCTAAATCTGTAACATATCCATTAAATCTCTTATTAGCTATAGCAGTCCATTCTGGTTCATAAATCTTTGTACCTTCGAAATATTTCGATTCATCTATAATATTTCCACTGCTATCATATGTAGTAACTGCACTAGCTGTAACCCTACTTAAATTCCAAACAAAATTTCCTTCTAATGATGCATCACTTAACAAATCGCCTACTTGAGCAATTACATAAACATAAATAATATTCTTTGTTTCTTCTTCAAAAGCAGGCAATAATTGTGATTCATATTCGCTTTGGGTATTTGTTTCATCTAAATCAGTAACGGAAATCGGATTGTATAGTGAATAAGCATATTTGATATTTACATTCTCAATATTAAGGTCACTAGAATCTAAATCTATCTTGGCATCTATGATATCTGATAAGTTCTGAAATTTATATTCAAATATAATTTTATTATTATCGTAATCAAGATTTAATTCATCTTGTTCTTGATCTAGACCGCCATAAGGATTAGATGGAGTTAAATCCACATAAGTACTAGTGCCATTTTTTAATATAATCGTATTATTACCTAAATACGCTTTGGCACTTAATCTAACACTTACATCTACAGATGTATATTTAATATGTATTTTAGAAGAAGCACCTTGATTCATATTAACCAATACAACAACTAATGTAGTCATAACACCTAACAAGGCAACAACCAATGCTATAACTATAATTAGAAATTTTTTGCTTTTCATATTTTCATTTCCCTCCTAATTTTTTGCACTTTTCTAATTATATTTATATTGTAGCAGACGCCCCCCCCCCCAATGTCAAATGATTTCTATTAACTTTTTGAAAAAATTTAAAATTTAAGATTGTTCGCAAAATTATTCTAACAATTAGTGCTTCTAAATTTGTAAAATCTTTAAATTTTATAGTTTTGTTCTTACTTAATTTTTCCTAAAGGAAATATTAATTAACAATTACTGAACAATTTATTGTTGCAAAAAATCTAAGTTTTTATAAAATAAGCAATTATAATCAAAAACAAACCTAATTTAAAAATGTATTGAAAAAGAGATTTTATGTATCAAAAAAAATATATATAAAAGTTTTCTATCCTTGTCATTAGAGCTATATTTACATACCTCTTACTTTATTATTTAACAAAAATACAAGTTCTTTCATATATATTACAAAATTTAAACTTCAATTAGGAGATTAAATATGAATTTATTTTCTAACGATGTGTTACTTATTCTACTTATCTCAATTCTTTCTTCCGCAACAGACACCGACCTAAACACAAATTCCAACTTTCTTCTACTGCTTCTTCTAATACTATCTACCAACAACTCATGTAACAGTTGCAATAACAATTGCTGGAACGATTGCAGTTCCTGTAATTAAGACTTTTTTCTTTTCTTGAGTTTTACAACAAGAGTTATAACTGCAAATGCAAGCGCACCGCCCAAGTCACACATTAAGTCTGTCATTGTGTCAATTATTGCAGAATGTCCTACCAACAATTCTCCATTAGCTAATGCGTATTTCTGTGAGTTGTATCCTAGAAAATGGTCAGTTGCAAACTCCCAAATTTCCCACACTACTCCACCAAGTATTGCAAAGCTTATGATAAATAGAAACATTAGTGTCAAGTTATAACTTCTATCTTTACTAAATATTCCAAATAGATAATATCCCAAACCTCCAAGCAATACTCCACTCATTGTATGAAGCAAAATATCATAGAATGGAATTATCTCATATAGTCCATAAATAGTTCCACCTAAAGTTGTGAGAAGTATGAAGATGTAATAAAGACTTATCATGTATACTGGTATATCCCACTTAAATATCCAGTGTAGAAAAAATGGCACAAAGCACAAAACTAAAAAAACAATAGTCATAAGTATATTAAACTGTGTTCTTAGATAACTTAATACAAAAACCAGAATCATACTTATGATTCCGGCAAGTATTGATATTACACTAATATAATTATGGATATGATTCGGTTTTTTCATGTTTTATGCCAACTAGTTGATGTTTTTTGACAATATGTATAACTTATTTGTTGTCAAGTTAATACATTTTGTTTTTCTTATTCTATATTCTAGTATGCATAGTTGACAAAAAGTTATTCAAGAAAAAGTATCATTGTTCCATTTTTTCTAACTTTGCTTTCTGATCAGCAATTCTTAAATTTTCTATCAAGATATCTATATTTCCATCAAGGAAACTTTGTAGATTATATTCTGTATAATTTATTCTATGGTCAGTCAATCTTCCTTGTGGGTAGTTGTATGTCCTTATTCTTTCGCTTCTATCACCAGTTCCTACTTGGTTCTTTCTATTCTCTGCATATTCGCTATCTTTCTGCATTTGGAAGTAATCATAAAGTTTACTCTTTAATACTCTAAATGCTTTTTCTTTATTCTTAGTCTGAGACCTTTCGTCTTGACAGCACACAACTATTCCTGTTGGCAAATGTGTAAGTCTAATTGCACTATCTGTTGTATTGACATGTTGTCCACCAGCACCAGATGACCTATAAGTATCAACCTTAACATCTTTCTCATTTATTTCTACATCAACATCTTCATGTTCTGGCAAAACTGCAACTGTAGAAGTTGATGTATGTATTCTTCCGCTACTCTCAGTCTCAGGAACTCTTTGTACCCTATGCACTCCACTCTCATATTTTAGTTTACTGAAAGCACCTAGTCCTTTAACCATGAAAGATACTTCTTTAATGCCATTAAGTTCTGTCTCATTCATATCTAATACTTCTATCTTCCAACGCATCTTCTCAGCATACATAGAGTACATTCTAAATAATACTTGACAAAACAGACTTGACTCTTCTCCACCTGCTCCAGACCTTATCTCCATAATAACGTTCTTATCATCATTAGCGTCTTTAGGAAGTAACAAAATCTTAATTTCCTCTTCCAAAGCCTCTAATGATTTTTTGTTCTCTTTAATTTCTTCTTCAAGCAAAGATATCAATTCCATATCACTTTCAACTGCAAGTAGTTCTTGTGCACTTGCAATATCATTAACAATCTTTTGATACTTATCATACGCCTGTGCAATAGGCTCTATAGTTGAGTATTCTTTAGCAATCCTTGTGTATTCTTTGATGTCAGAAGTAATCTTTGGGTCAATTAAGCTCTGACTTAATTGGTCATATTTTTCTTTAATCGTCTTTAACTTATCTAACATTTCTATTCTCCTTTTTTACCAGCAATAACAATTCTATCGTTATCGCTATAATCTTTAATTAATTCTATATCTTTATAATCTTGTTTAAATAACCCTATAACGCTTTCGCCTTGATTATATCCTATCTCTAAGAATATTTTGCCACCACTCTTTAAGTATTTATTACTCTCACTTGCTAGTATTTCATAAAATTTCAATCCATTATTTTCTGCAACTAAGGCAATCTTGGGATCGTATTTTTTTACTAATTTATCTAATGAAATATATTCTTCCTTAGGAATATAAGGCGGATTGCAAACTATTATATCAAATCTCTCTCTGATACTATCAAACATATCTGACTTTATTACATCTAAATCAACCGCATTGTGTTTTGCATTATTCTTAATCTCTTTGATTGCGTGCTTACTTATATCTGCACTTACAACTTCAGCTTTAGTATTCTTTGCAATTGCTATCCCTATACAGCCACTACCTGCACAGAGATCAAGTACTCTTAACTTCTTATTGCCAATATATTCTACAACCTTTGAGACAAGGATTTCTGTTTCCATTCTTGGAGTCAAAGTCTTATCGCTATATCCAATATAGCAATCATAGAACATACTATAGCCAAGAACTTTCTGCAATGGTTTACCTTTAAGGTGTTTCGCCATTAATTTATCTATCTTCTTAATGCTAACTTCATCGATCTTCAAAAATTGATTAACTTCGCTATAATCTATCGATAAAACACTTGACACAACCAATCTTAAGTCACAAAGTAAATCGCTATGCTCTTGTATATCTCTGTATTTCTTACATAATTCGTTATAGGTCATAATCTAAATTATTCCTTATTAATTTTCTAACAAAAAAACTCATATGATAGCTTTTAATATTTATTTGCCAATCAATATGAGTTTAAAAAAAGTAGGTTCAAGCAAAAATTTTATGTCTAACGATTCAACATAAATATTCCTTCAACCTACTTAACACTTTACTAATCAAGATTATATTTCTTCTTGAATTTGTCTACTCTACCAGCAGTATCTACTAACTTTTGTTTACCAGAGTAGAATGGGTGACACTTGTCACAAACTTCTATTCTCAAAGTATCGCCTTTAATTGTAGAACCAGTTGTGAATTTATTACCGCAACCACAAATAACTTCTACTTGGTGATAATCTGGATGTATATTTTCTCTCATTTCTATTACCTCAAATTATTATTTTGCTAGACTATTATACTCAAAAATAAATCCCAAGTCAATACAATTTGTTAAGAAAATAATATTTTTTATTACACTTTTTTCTCAAATAATCCAAAGTAGCAGATTTTTTGTACTCATAAAGTATTAAATTGACCTCACGATCTCCAAAGGCAAGTCTCCTGCCCCCATTACAACTATCGCATCAATCTTACCTATCTCAATTACGCCATCTATATAGCTAAATATATCCTCTACACTATCAGCCAAGTACTTTTTGTTATTTTTTATCGCATCAAACAATGCCTTTTCATCACCTTTATGGTCATATTTCTCTCTTGCAGGATATGTCTTATATACAACCAAATTCTTTACACCTTTAAATGCGCTAGAAAAGTCTTTAAGCAGTATTTTTGTTCTAGAATATGTATGTGGCTGAAATACAACAAAAACTCTCTCAAAATGCGATTTTAAGCCATGTATACTATTTCTTATCTCTGTTGGGTGATGTGCATAGTCTGATATAACTGTAATGCCCTTATATTTACCAATCTTCTGATATCTTCTATCAACTGTCTGAAATGTCTTTATAGCCTTCTTAATAACCTTTAAAGGTATACCATATTTAAGCCCGACTGCAATTGCATATAGAGAGTTTCTTATATTGTGTTTACCCCAAATGTTTAGCTTAAATTTTCCTAAATTCTCCCCGTCTCTAATCACATAGAAAATAAAGCCTTTCTTGGTCTTTCTAATATTATTGGCATATAAGTTTTGATTCTTATTAAGTCCTACACTTATAAGTTCACTTTCCCTTCCAATCTGTCTAAACTTTCTCTCACTTCCGACTATCAAATTAGTCTTTGCTTGATTTGCGAAATTTTGAAAAGCTTTAACTAAATTTTTTTCTGTTTTATAATAGTCTAAGTGGTCATTATCCACATTGGTTATAACGGCTGTGTCAGAGTATATATACTTCATGCTATTTCGATACTCACAAGCCTCTGTTATAAAGTATTCCCTCCCGCCAATATTTAGATTCCCAAAGTCTAGCACATTTCCCCCAAGATGTATTGTAGGGTTGAGTTTAGCAAGTTTGAAAATATGCCCTATCATCGCAGTAGTAGTTGTTTTGCCATGAGAACCAGCTACTGCAATTACTTTATCATAAATCTTGGCGATCTCTCCCAAAAATTCCGACCTTTCAAGTATAGGTAATTTCCTTACCTTTGCCTCTTTTAATTCCGGATTATCTCTAGATATTGCCCCGCTATACACTACAAGCTCTATACTTGTATCTATATTCTCTTTCTTGTGACCAATTGCAACCCCTACACCTATTCTTTGGAGTTTATCCACTTCTTCATTAATTGAGATATCAGACCCTGATACATTATAGCCTAAATGTAGAGATAAATGAGCTAAGGCACTCATACTAATTCCACCAATACCTACAAAATGAATATTTCTTATTTCGTTTAAGATTTCTTGGTTACTATTTAATATTTCCATACTTTTTGTATATGACAAAACGATTAAATTGTTGCGAAAAAACTTATGTCTAATCGAATTTTGGGTAAATATTTTTGTAAATCCAAGCTAAAATATATAAAAATATAAGCAAAAACCTACAAAAAAAGTTGTAAAGATAGTCAAAATAGTTTATAATTATAATTGTAATATCACAAAAGGAGAATTAGAGAAGTGAATATTTCAGACATTAGAATTAGATTATTACAAAAAGAGGACAGCAAATTAAAGGCAGTAGCTTCTATGACTATCGATGACTGCTTTGTTGTTCATGACATTAAGATTTTGGAAGGAAACCAAGGTTATTTTGTTAGAATGCCTAGCAGACAAACTGGTGATGGCGAATACAAAGATATCGCACATCCACTTAACACTCCTACAAGAGATGAAATTAGTAAATTAATTCTTGCTAAATTCGAAGAAGAATTAAACAAATAATTTCTTATTTAGTAATTAAATTAATAACTATTAAATACCAAAGAATTTATATTTTTTGGTATTTTTTGTTTTGACTTATATGCACATAAAAAATATAATTATACTTAGAATAATACTACAAACTTTATAAATATTTTATTTTAAAAAATACAGGGGTGTCAAATTGAATATAATTGAATTAACCGCCAAACTAATTAGTTATAAGACAGTGTCTGGCAATCACGAAGAAGTTAAAAAATGTTATGATTTTATTAAAGAGTATTTAGGCAAAGATTTCTATTATAAAGACATAGTTTATAACGATTTTCTCTCCCTTATTATTAGCACTAGACCAGATTTTGAAAATTTCGATATCTTATTTAACGGACATATTGATGTTGTTTCAGCCAAAGAAGAGGATTTCACTGCAAAAATAGTTGGAGACAAACTATTTGGTCGTGGAAGTATTGATATGAAAGGTCAAATTGCTTGTATATTACATTTATTAAAAAATAACAAATTTGATAAAAATATCGGACTTATACTTACTTCTGATGAAGAGATAGGTGGTCATAATGGTGCTGAGCAAATTGTTAAAGATTTGAGACTGCAAACCAAACTTCTAATTGTCCCTGATGCGGGTGAAAACTTTACTTTTGTAGATAGTGAAAAAGCTCTTTTGCAAGCGGATTTCGTAACAATTGGACTTTCCGCTCACGCAAGCCTTGCAAATGAGGGAATCAATGCGATTTTGCAAGCAATAGAGATCTACAAAGAGCTTTGTGATATCTACAACCTTGACTATAACTCCCCTGTGGGAGAGAATATATCCATCAATTTAGCCAAGATTTCAAGCGGGGATTTATATAACAAAGTGCCAGATGTCGCTACTTGGTCGCTAGACATAAGATACTCTAATCTAAGCAGTAAGGATTTAGAGGATAGTATAAGGCAAGTTTGTGAAAAGCACAAGACTTCTTACACTATTCATAATCAAGCAGAAGAGTTTGTTTGCGATATTAATAACAAAGAAGTACAAAGATTTATTGACATTTGCGAAAAAGAGCTTGGAAGAAAGATAGAACATATTAAAGTTAATGGTGCAAGCGACATCCATTATTTCTCTAGCATAGGACTAGCTGGAGTCTCTATTAATCCAGAAGGATATAATCTTCATAGCGAAAATGAGTATGTTGTGATATCTAGTCTAGAACGCTTTGAAAACTTACTTATTAAATATATTAACGCTTAAGTTTAACACTATAGATATAATTTATAATAAAATATTACAAGGGGGGAAAACTTGTAATATTTTTTTGGACTTTCACTAATACTAGAAGTAGAAGTGGGCATAAATTATGGAAAAACAACTTTTTATATACAACTATCAGAGTGGAAAAGGCTTAAAGCCAAAGGCTTTAGACAAAATAATTAAATATCTTACAGTCTCATATCCTACAATTATAATTTGCCCTACTAGGAATAAAGGCGACGCGAAAGATATAGCAAAGAAATATCTAGGTCAAGTGGACAAAATTTTTGTACTTGGTGGTGATGGAACTATTAATGATGTTATAACTGCGATTGTTACAAGCACTTTTTCCCCCACACTTGTACTAATCCCAAACGGCACTATGAACGACCTAGCGCACACCCTAAACATTCCAAAAGATTACAGAAAGGCGATTGATTTAGCAAAAACAAACAAGGCAGATTTATTTGATGTGATTAAGGTTAATGATAACTATGCAGTGTATGGTTTTGCTCTAGGCAGATTCTCTTCCACCAGTTATAACACAACTCAAAAAGCGAAAAATAAATTTGGCAAATTAGCCTATTTCGTCAATGCAAGCAAGGAAGTATTTAGATACTCACCTATGCAATTAAATATCTTTATTGATGACAAAAAATTGTCTGGCAAATTTGCTCTAGCACTTGTCACTAATAGCACTTATGTCGCGGGATTTAAAATAAATAAAAGGGGCAAAAATTCTCCACTATTAATCCTCATTCAAGAAAAGGATTCTAAGTTGAAAAATTATTTCTCAAGTCTTATTTCTATGCTGAAATTGTTCTTATTTGGAATTGATTTTGCAAGCAAAGATAAGCTTACAACTATCGTATCTTTTAATAACTTATATATAATATCCGAAAGTGAAAATTGTTGCGTTATAGACGGAGAAAAATTCTCCTCCACATCTTTTGAACTTAAATTTATCCCAAAGCAGATTAAAATAGTACATAATATTACGCAAGAAAAACAAAAATGACCAGATTTGGTCATTTTTTACTTTTCGCCTACTATATGAAGTTTGATAATATCTGTGCTTGTTGGCTTTCTTGTACCTGTTCCAAGAAGCACCATTTCGCCTTTTTTCGCAAAGCCACAAACTTGTACAATCTTATCAATTTCTACAATCAATTTATCTGCTGTCTTTATCTCTTTAGTAAGTATTGGATATACCCCCCAAACTGCGCTTAAAGAAAAGTAGGTATCCTTATTTGGAGTAAGTGCAATAATAGGACAACTTGGGAAATGTTTGCTTATCATTCTTGCTGTATGCCCGCTTTGGGTATACACAGCAACTGCTCTTAATTCTTTAATCTTAAATGCTAATTTTGCAACAGTTCTAGATATTATATCCGGCAAAGTTTCTGTCACAATATTATCTTCAAATAACTTCTTATAATCAACAAACTTTTCTGTCTCAGAAAGTATCTTTGACATAACAGTTACTGCCTGAACTGGATAATTACCCATAGCACTTTCGCCAGACAACATTACTGCAGAAGTTCCATCAAAAACAGCATTAGCAACATCGCTAGCCTCAGCCCTTGTTGGTCTTGGAGAATTAATCATACTCTCAAGCATTTCTGTTGCAGTTATAACTACTTTATTAGCACTATTACATTTCTTGATAATCATTTTTTGTAGATGTGGAATTTTCTCAAAAGGAATTTCTACTCCCAAGTCCCCTCTTGCGACCATCACACCATCACTAGCGGAAATTATGCTATCAATATTATTTACCCCAAGTACACTTTCAATCTTACTAATAACTTTTTGTGTACCCTTATTCTCAAGTATAAATTGTCTTACTTTTCTTACATCTTGCAAAGAATTAACAAAGCTACAAGCGATATAATCAACTCCAGCTATAATACCCTTCTTAATATCAGATTTATCCGCCTCATTAAGATAAGGGAAATTAAAAGATTTGCCCGGGAATGACAAACTCTTGTGGTTAGAAATCACTCCACCCTCTAAAACCTTTAATTTAACAGCTTTTGGGCTTATATCCATAACTTCCATTACAACAAGGGCGTTGCAAGCAAGAACCTTATCGCCTTTATTTAGTAGCGACAAGGCTTTGGGCTGATTAATTGTGGCTTTTGTTTTATCTCCTAATATATTGTCTGTAACAAGATAGAAGATATCATTCTTGTTTAATTCCGCTTTGCCGTCTACAAAATTGCCAATCCTAAGCTCTGGGCCTCTTGTATCAATCATGATTGCCACAGATACTCCCAAATCTTTACGCGCTTTCTTAACTAAATCAATTTTCTTTTGGTGTTCTTCCCACACACCATGACTTAAATTTATTCTTGCGACATTCATACCTGCTTTAATTAGTTCGCAAATCTTATCATAACTATCTGTTGCTGGACCTAAAGTAGCCACAATTTTTGTTTGTTTCATTTCCATTTTTCCCTATATTTTTTATTTATTTATATTTTAATAATATTTTATTTATTTTCAAAGCAAAATAATACAAAGATTAGAAATGTTAAGAATTTTTTATTAGCGGGCAAAAAAAATCCGCATTTAAGTCATTACACTTAAAGGCAGATTTACATCTATTCCATTTCTATTTCTTCACTAATATTATTTGTATTAGCTTTGTAATTACAATACTCTCCAATCATTTCGTTAACACAAGATGCGACCGAATTAAATCTTTGGGCGTTTAGATAACTTTCTCCATTGGTCATGATTGTTACAATAAGTTTTCCAGTATCTGTATACACAACACCTGAATCGTTATAACTTCCCCCACTAAATCCAGATTTGTGAGAGGAAGGGTAAGTAATAGAATTTTGTAAGAAGTTATATTTTGCATCTAGGAATTCAAAGTTAAGAATAGCACAAGCTGAATACTTGGTCTCATCAACAATTTCTCCTGCTTGCTTCTTCGCATATATTTCTTCCCCTGCCACTCTGTCGCTATTATATATCTCTTGCCATACTAGATTTAAATCTTGTGCACTATGTAATCCATATCTTTGCCAAGAAGTAAGAGTGTGCGTTCCGCCTAACTCAAGTATCATATTATTGTAGTTGTCTTTGCCTATAATGTCTAGTATCATGGCATATGCAATATTATCACTTTCGTGCACACATCTATGCACCAAATCTCTTAGAGTATATTTAGTACCATATCTGTCTAACTTAATTGTACCAGAACCGTCATTGTAATAGTTAGAAGTATATTCATACTCCGTATCAAAATTTAGTTCTCCAGCATCAACCATTTTACAAGCAAGGAGTGCTCCACCAGCTTTGACTGAACTTGCTGGTTCCATATCCATATGTGCGTTATATGAAATTGTCATATTGCTTTCTGGGTCAGTAATATAGAAAGACACTTTCTTATTAGTATTAGCTATCGTAGAATATGTAGTAGCAAGTAACTGTTCTGAAATTTCAAAACCGCCACCATTATTGATTGTAATTTTGCCATCGTCATACTCTTGACCGCTTGTATTTTTGCCAACTGTAATAAACTTGGACTGTGGCTCATTCTCAACAACTTCTTCCTTACTTTCTACATCTTCTTCGTTGTTAGAAACATAAACTTCTGAGCTTTCTTTTGAGACCTCCTCAAGTACAGTATCAGCCTCTTGTATTTCTTCCGCTTGAGATTCGTTGTTAATTGCGGTATCAAACACGATTGTTTCTTCCACTTGAGTTTCTTCTGTGTTTATATTCTTTATAACTTCTTCTTCACTATCTATCTTTTCACTCTCATCTTGAGTCTCTAAACCCAACTCATTAAAAAGCTTGTTATCGTTATTAGATACAAGGACAAGTTCTTGTCCAACCTCAACAATTCCTCCTGATACGTCTACTGAATTGTTGTCTATTATAATTTGCTTAATTCTATCTTCAGAACTATTAAGTGTGACTAAAGCAGTTGTTAATATTCCAATAATAAATACTTTACCTACTTTTCTCATAATATCTATTTTCTCCTTAATATCTTGCAAATTCAATTCTTTAATAAATTTGCGAAGTATCATAAGTATTTTATAACACCTTTGCCATTTTGTCAATACTTGCCAAGTTTTTGGCAATATTCAAACACTAAAATATGGCTATATTATGCCGTTTTTGTTATATTAAATTTTTCAACATATAAGACTAAATCAAGTAGATTAAATGTAGATTTTTTTACTATTACAAAAATATTTACAATTATTTATTGCAAAAACTTAAAAAAAAATATATACTCTATTACATAACAAATTTATTGCACATATCTTTAACATAAAGATGTATTCTAGAATAAATTTAAATGTATGAAAAATAAATATCAAAAGGAGAAATAAGATGTCACTAAAAATTTATAATTCTTTAACAAAACAAAAAGAAGAATTCCAACCAATAAATGATAATAAGGTAAAAATGTATGCTTGTGGCATCACTGTATCAGGAGAAGCACATATTGGTCATGCTATACAGGCTATGATTTTTGATATTATCAGGAAATATTTGGAAAAGAAAGGCTACGATGTAACCTATGCTAGAAACTACACTGATGTAGATGACAAAATTATCAACAATGCAAACAAACTTGGTGTTAACCCTATGGACTTTGCTAAAGAAAATATGGCAAAGATAGAAAATGAGATGTCAAGACTATGTGTACATAGCGCAACAATGACACTTAAGGCAACTGAACATATAGAAAGAATAATTGAGTTTGTATCTAAGCTTATAGACAAAGGTTTTGCTTACCCTACAGACAACGGCGATGTGTACTTTGCTGTTGAAAGTTTTGGCGGATATGGAAAATTATCTAATAGAAACTTAGAAGACGCAATGTCTGGGGTGAGAATTGAGACTGAAGAGAATAAGAAGAACCCGCTAGACTTTGCTCTATGGAAAAGTGCTAAGCCTAATGAGATTTCTTGGGACTCCCCTTGGGGCAAAGGCAGACCTGGTTGGCACATTGAATGTTCAGTTATGAACTATTATAACTTGGGTGAGCAAATAGATATACACGGTGGCGGCAGAGATTTAATTTTCCCACACCATGAGAACGAAATTGCACAGACTGAGGCTTTGACTGGCAAAACTTTTGCAAAATACTGGATACATAATGGACTTGTTAAGATTAATGGTCAGAAAATGAGTAAGTCTTTAAATAACAGTATTTATCTTAAAGATTTACTAGACAAATACGACAATGAGGTTATAAGATTTGCACTTCTTCAAACTAATTATAAGAATGACATCAATATTACAGATAATATCTTTGAAGAAGCGTTAAGTCACATGAAGTGTTTCTATGAAACTTTGGCAAAAGTAGACAAACTTGGCAGAAACACCGATACAATTAATGATAATATAGACAAAGAATTTGATGAAGCTATGGACGACGACTTTAATACTGCCAAAGCGATCGCTAATCTATTCGGATATTTCAAAACTATTAATAGCAAACTTGCTAGTGGCGATATGTCTGCAATATCTGACGCTAAAGCAATTAGAGAAACATATGCTTTGCTTGGACTATTTAAATACAGTCCTGACGAATTCTTAAGTAAGATTACAAAAGAGGATAATATCCCAGAAAATATTAAAGATTTGGCTGAGAAGCGTTGGCAAGCAAAACAAAACAAAGACTGGGCAACTGCAGACACTTTAAGACAAGAACTATTCAATCTAGGCTATACTATCAAAGACAACAAAGAGGGATATGAGATTATAAAAAATTAAAAAGTAGCTATTATTTTTAGCTACTTTTTTTATTATGGCTTTACAACAATAACTTCTTTGCCTAAACTCTTTGCGTAATCTAATGTAGATTTAGTTCCGCCTCCTAACCCATTATACAAAGCAATAACTAACGACGAATTATTAATCATGTATTGATTTCTTTCTTGCATACAACCTTCTGTATATTTATCATATATACATCTACTCCCATTTAGCTTTAGCAAAACTTTGTTATATCTTTCTTTTTTAGCCATACTCCATCTCTCACTTTGATTTCTACACGGAATAGCACCAAAAAGTTTAATATATGGATACTTACTTTTTAATTCCAGAACCAGTTCCGCACATATTATATCGAAGCCAAGCGCCAAACCACATAAAAAAGTATCATATCCTCTTAATATCGCTTTTTCAATTTCTTGTTTTGTTTGTAGTCGCATTTTGATACACCTTTCATCATTTTCGTTAAAACGCCATGCAAGTTTTTGAGGTCTATGCCCAGTAAAGCAACAAATTTTTGAGTTTAACTTCTGATTAATTACACCAAGTTCATGTTTTAATTCATGTATAGAATATTTATCGCAATACATTCAATTCTCCTAAATATGTTTTTACATAACTATAATAACATAAATAAATTTAAAATGTTATGTTTTTACATAATTATTTAAAAAATAGTTATGTTAATATGTATATACATTAAAACATAATCATATTAGGAGTATAAAATGAAAGTATCAGAAGCTGTTGCTGAAAGAATAAGAGAAATTCTTAAAGAAAAGAAAATGACACAATATCGACTAGAGATAAATTCTGGATTATCGAAAGGAACTTTTACATCCTTAATGTATGCAAGATACAAAGGTGTAAATCTTACAACATTAATTACTGTTATTCGTACATTAGGGATATCTGTAGAAAAATTTTTTGAAAGTAAACTGTTTAGCGAAGAAAATTTAGACTAGAAATATGATTTTGAATTAAAAAAAAACTGGAAGTGAGAATTTAATCTCTTTCCAGTTTTTTTCTACATTTCGCTTTCGTTATTGTTTAGCCAAATTTCAGCTATTATGCAATCTTTCTGTAATTCGTTCAGAAGTTGAGCAATTGTTTCTTTACCAGTGTTAGAGTCATTGATTGTTGTATCAATGCTAGTTATACAATTAGGCACATCTCTTATGCTTGCTGTAACAACAGACTCTTGAGGAAATGACTTTTGATGAATTTCTGCAAAAGGTCTTGCATAGTCAAGTAATATTTCTGGTCTTGTTGCAAGCACCAAAGTTGTAGCAGATAAATCTCTTAAATCAGTGTCCGCTGTATTATGTAGACACATAGCACTAATACGAGGATTAGTTTCGCTAAACTCTTCAATTAAGTCTCTAACTTCTGTTGCTTTGCAAGTATAATCTAGGACTGGAGTAACATTCCCCCTTTCAAATAAGATACTATTCTCACTTTGTCTCAAAACTTCAAGTCTACCAAACTCCTCAACAATCTTATCTTTAGTGGTCAATATAATATAATCTTTCGCTTCAACCACTCTAACATCATTATTGCAAATCATTTTACCTTTTGGCAAATCTCTAACTAAAGTTGCACTTTCAAATGCTTCACAGATTTCTTCTTTAGTTCTTGATTCTTTAATTTTTATTAACTCTCTATCCATTACCACTTCTCCTTAGCATTTGACAATAACTATATGCTTATTGTCAAATATATAGTTTATTATATCACAAAATCCTAAAATATTAACAAGACTACTACTATTTACATATCGAAATCTTCGTTTGCAAATATACTATAATATCTAACAAATTTATCTGTCGCAGTATCTTTAATTCCACACGCTTCATTTATTGCTTTATCTAGTCTTATTATAAACCTATTGTCAAGTTTGTCATCTGATAAATTTGTGTTATTATTGATACTTATATATGCTTCAGATGTTTGACAAGCATTTGTTTCGTATTTTTTTATAATATTATAATAATCTTTTAATCTCTCTGGACTTTTTGTAAAAATTATTGTACCACTTTTAGCGCCTCTAACTACTTCGTTAGAAGCAATCAATTCTATTGTGCTTAAATCCCGTCTTCCTTCTTTGAATTTATGATAAAATTTAAAAATTTGAGAAGCATTAAACTCTAGTTCAAATGGCTCCATTATTCTTTTATCGCTTTCTGCCATATCTCTTACTCTCTGATACTCTCTATCGCACACTTCATCAAATATTCTACCTTCAGTTGTAACAATTAGACTATCTTCAGTCTGCAGGGCTTTAAGTTCTCTATCTTCACCATAGTGAGGAACAATTATTGAAGTTGTATCAAACTGTAATTCAAAATTAGCAACCATAGCATCACTTGTATTTAATATAATCTCACTCATTTTTCTCTCCAATATTAATAAATTATTGTTAAGAAAATATTAACATGGAACATCTATATTGTCAATACCCAATTTTGCAAAAAAAAGCAAATAAACCATATTTAGATTTATCTGCTAATTTATTTGACAAAATAGCTAAAATTGAAATTTATTTCCCACCATGCATTTTCTTAAGTTTGTAATACAAATCCATATCAAATTCTCTTCTTGCATTAAGGCAATTATCTAGTGGAGTGTAGAACATATCGTTATTCTTAATTCCAAGTGCAACACCACTAATATTTTGCTCTAACACTTCAACCGCCATAATGCCTAGATTCATGCCAAACATTCTATCAAAAATAGTTGGGGCTCCACCTCTTTGGATATAACCTAAATCGGTACTTCTTGTATCAATCTTTAAATTCTTTCTTAGAGCTTTCTCTACTTCTTTGATGCCATAATCTAAGTTCTCGCTAATGATTACTAGCGGACTTACATCACCGTTATCAAGACTAATCTTAACATCAGCAACAATATCATCAACGGTTGTATTTAGCTCTCTTGTCGCGACAGAATTAGCCATTGCTCCAATCGCGGTATAAAGGGCAATATCTCCACAATCTCTACCCATGACTCTTACAACCATGCCTCTTGAGTTTGCATCCATTGTCTGCATCATATCATCTACATTTCTTACAGCATTATTAACCGCTGTATCAAAGCCAAGTGTCCTTTCTGTATAGTATAGGTCATTGTCTATCGTACCTGGAATAGCTACAACTTTAATACCTTTTGCCATCAAATTGACAGCTCCATTAAAAGTACCATTTCCGCCAATTATTACAACGGCGTCGATTGCATTTTTTTGCAAATTCCTAATAGCTTTATTAAGACCAGTTGGTGTTCTAAACTCTTCACTTCTACTTACCTTTAAGATAGTCCCGCCAAGTCCTTGAATATTTTCCACCATTTTCTCATCTAAGAATATCATATCATTGTCGATTAAGCCTTGATAACCTCTCTTAATTCCGATAGGAATTATTCCATGTGTTGTACAAGTATTAACAAATGCTTTGATACAAATATTCATTCCTTGACTATCTCCACCACTACAAAGTATAGCATATCTTTTCATTTCCATTTTTCCTCATCTTACCTTTATATTATCTTCGCCAAGAATGGCCTTTAATTCTTGCATTACAAAACTATCTAAGTTAACTTTGACAGTTAGTTTATATATTTGCCCACTAACTGAGCATTTAATAACAACTTCGCTTTTGCCCAAATATGCTTGCAACACATCTAGAACTTCTGCCTTTAGGTTATCATCTTTGGTGTTAAATCTCAAGTATAGTGTCTCAATTTTCTTTTCTTCCATTTGTGGAGTTTCAACTAGATGCATTGTCTCCAAAGTTTCTACTATAACTGAAGGTTTTTCGCCATCTCTTAGACTTAATTTACCATTAACCTTGATAATAGTATCTTTTGCAATTATTTCCTTGTATTTAAGATAAATCTTGTTAAACAACACAAGCTCAATACTTCCATACAAGTCTTCTATTGTTACAAACGCCATCTCAGAGCCAGAACGCTTAGAAATTAATTTTCTAAATTCTGTAATTATTCCACCACAAGAAACCGCTATTCCGTCTTCTAAATTACTCTCATTAACAGCCTCACCGACATCATCTTCCTCTCCAGTATTGTCGCTCTCTTCTTCCTCAGCAAACATATCACTTGTAAGGCTAAATTGCGAAAACTTGCTAGCAAATTTCTCTAACGGGTGACCAGAAATATACATTCCAACCACTTCTTTCTCTAATTTTAACTTGGTTTGAGTGTCAAATTCTGGGATATTTGGGACTTGAATTTCGTTTGCTACATCATCTTTAAGAAGTTCATCAAAGAACCCAATTTGACCTGTTGCTTGCTTTTCTCTGTCTCTTGTAACCTTCTCAATAATTAGCGGAAACATCTGCATTAACTTACTTCTATACACCCCAAAGCAGTCCATAGCACCGCTAAGTATTAGACTTTCTAAACTTTTCTTATTAAGGGCAAGTGTATCAACCTCAGCCATTCTTGTAATAAAATCCTCTAAGGATATAAATTCGCCATGTGCTTCTCTTTCTTGAATAACACGCTCTACCATGCCTACACCAACATTTTTTAGCGCAGCAATACCAAATCTTATCTTGCCATTATCTACGCTAAAGAAAGTCTTAGACTTATTAATATCTGGAGGAAGAACCTCTATTTTTTCCTCTTTGGCATAAGTTACATAATTTTTGATTTCATCAGACTTAGTAATTCTGTTATTAAGAACACTTGTCAAGAATTCTGGTTCATAGTAGTTCTTAAGATATGCGGTCTGATAAGTAATTAAACTATATGCAGCTGCGTGAGATTTGTTGAAGGCATAAGAGGCAAAACTCTCCATTTCTCCCCAAATCTTACTTGCGACATCTTCAGGAACACCTCTCTTAATCGCTCCGTCTATAGCAGGTTTGCCATTTTCTGCTGGTTTGCCATATAAGAAAACTGCTTTCTCTGCCTTCATCGCATCAAGCTTCTTCTTGCCCATCATTCTTCTGACCATATCCGCTTGACCTAGCGTATATCCCGCCATGTCTTGAACAATTCTCATAACCTGCTCTTGATAAACAATACAACCATAAGTTACATTTAGAATTGGCTCTAATATTGGGTGGTCATATGTTACTTTATCTGGGTGGTGTTTGTTATATACATATCTTGGGATACTGTCCATAGGACCCGGTCTATACAAAGACACTCCCGCTGTAATATCTTCTATGCAGGTCGGCTGTAATTCTTTCAAGAACTTTCTAAACCCGCCACTTTCTATCTGGAATATTGCTTTAGTGTTACCTGTGGATATCATCTTATATACATTAGGGTCATCGTAGCCTAGTTTGTTAAAGTCAATTTCAACTCCATGATTCTCTTTAACATATTTGATACAAGTCTGGATATCGTTTAAGTTTCTAAGCCCTAAAAAGTCCATCTTAAGATGCCCAAGTCTCTCAATATCTGTCATTGAATACTGAGTTGTCATATCATCGCCATTTCTAGAAAGTGGCATAAACTTCTCCAAGCTATCACAACCAATAACGACACCGCACGCATGAGTTGAACACTGTCTTGGCATACCCTCTAGCTTCATCGCAATATCTACTGCTTTCTTAATATTTGGGTTAGAGTTATATATATTAACTAGGTCAGGGACTGGATACATTCCATATTCCTTATCTCCTTCCTTTGGCTCTTCCGCAAAACCAAATGACTTCTTGATAACATCATGGTGTTTCGGGCTAAGTGGTGGAATTAACTTTGTTACAACGTCCATTTCAGAATATGGAATATTAAGTACCCTTCCGACATCTTTAATAGCATTCTTTGCAGCCATTGTACCAAAAGTAACAATCTTAACAACTTTATCTTTGCCATACTTGTTAGTAACATAATCTATTACATCTTGCCTTTTGTCATCGGCAAAGTCCACGTCAAAATCGGGCGCAGTTACACGCTCTGTGTGTAAAAATCTCTCAAAAAGTAAATCAAACTTAAACGGGTCAATGTCTGTGATTCCAATCGCGTAAGCAACAACGCTTCCAGCACCTGAACCACGACCCGGACCAACTGGTACACCCATTGTTTTGGCAGCATTAATATAGTCCCACACTGTCAAGAAATATTGCGCAAAGCCTTGATTAACAATGACATTCATTTCTCTCTCAACACGCTCTCTAATTGTATCAGTAAAGCCACCGTATCTTCTTACAATGCCTTTCTCAACTAACTCTCTCAAGTACTCAACAATGCCTTTGCCGTCTGGTGCTTTAAAGGGTGGGAACATATACATATTTTTGTCAATATGATCCTCTTCGAAGGAATAATTACACTTCTTTGCAATCTCCAAAGTTGTATCTAGAGCATCTAGGTCATTTGGAAAAATTTCCGCCATTTCGTCATAAGTTTTCAAATAAAACTCATCACCAGTGAATTTGAGTCTATTAGGGTCGTCAAGAGTTTTCCCCATCTGTACACACATTAGTACATCTTGAGTTAGTGCGTCTTCTCTATATAGATAATGCACGTCGTTGGTTGCGACTAATTTGATATTGTATTTCTTTGCATATTCGTGAAGTTTAAGATTAACAATTCTTTCTTCCTCTAGGAAGTGGTTTTGTATTTCTAAATAGAAATCATCATGGAAAGTATCCACCATAAACTCAATTAGTTCTTCCGCTTTGTCAAATTCGTTATTGAGAATATATCTTGGAATATCCCCCGCAATACAAGCAGAAAGGCAAATAACCCCTTCGCTGTGCTCTTTAAGAGTTTTGTAGTCAATTCTTCCTTTGCCAAAGTAATATCCGTCACGGAACGCAATTGTGTTAAGCTTAGCTAAGTTAAGATAACCTGTTCTATTCTTTGCAAGAAGCACTAAGTGGCTATTTTTACTTCTTCCAGTCTTGACTGTTAAATCATTAACCACATAGAATTCACAACCAAAAATCGGCTTGATTCCAGCCTTTTTACACGCATCATAGAACGTGATTGCTCCGTACATATTTCCATGATCAGTAATTGCACAAGCAGGCATATCCATTTCTTTACACATCTTAGTTAGTTTGGCAATTCTTGCAGCTCCGTCAAGTAAGCTATACTCAGTATGTACATGCAAATGCACGAAGTTTCCCAATATCTTTTCCTTCCTTTTGTAAAAATATATAGAGCGGATTTTCGCTAGTTGGCTTGAGACAAGCCAACAGGCTTTGACACATCAAAGCCTCAAGCTGTTTTACAGCAAGCGATAATCCTCTTTGCTTATTTTATTCTCTTAACAATTGTAATAGAAATAAACCCAAAAAGCAAGCAAAACCAATCAATGCGAACTTATATTAACAAGATTTTTAAGTCCAAAGAATTAAATTTTTCAAAAAATAAATCTTTTTTTTATTATTTGACTTATTTCCCCTTTCTATGATATTTTAAAAGAAAAAAGGTTGGATTAAATATGGAAAAGAAATCAGTATTAAAAACTTTTCTGGATTGGCTTGGTGGCATATGTGCATTTATTACAGTTATTGTGTATGGAGTATTGATTATTCATGCTAACTGGAATTTTATTCCAGGTGACTTTCTTAACTTTCTAGCAATTCTTAGAACTTGGGCACCTTTGATTGTGGTTGCAATCACAGGTCTAGAATTTACTCAAGGCAAATCACTAATCGTTAGAATAATATTCTATTGCTTAGTTGCTGTTGTTGTAATATCTATGTTCTTCCCAGAGACATGGACTCAATTCGTAGGCTATGTTAACGGACAATAAATAAAAAAGGCTATGTAATCTGTTTGAAGCGACCCCCTACGGGCTTCACTTCATTCATCTAACATAGTCTTTTTTTCTTTAACTCTCAGTTATGTATGGTGCTCTGCAAGTCTGATACCAAGTACTCTCTGTAATGCTTGTTGTATATCCAGAACAAACAATACTTAATTCTGTACTTTTTCCAATTATTACAATATTTCCGTTATATATCTTATCTGTCTCAACTGATTCGTCATACCATCTTGGCGCAAATATCTTATCTGTATATTTGGATATAGTTTGACATGGAGTAAGTGCAGGGAAAACATTATTTATATCTGAAGTATATTGATAACTACCCATTACGCACATAAATATAACAACTTTTGGCTTAATTACTGATAGAAGAGTATCTGTACTAGAAGAGTAAGAGCCATGATGTCCACCTTTGTACACATCAACTTCTGGCAAATTATTGTACTGAACCAAATACGCCTCACCCTCTTCTTCCAAATCTCCTGTTAGAAGATATTTGTAGTCGCCGTCTGTAAGCAGACAACATACAGAATAGTTGTTTTCATCATCAGATTTGTGTTCGTAATAATAATTATATAGGATTTCTAAAGTTACGCCATCTCCAAGTGTATATGTACGACTTGCACCATTTACATTATTATAACAATCTAGGGCAGAATATCTAACTGCTCCCTTTGCTACTTCCGCATCTCTTTCTGCTAAATATCTGTTATATGTCGCAGTTGTTGAATTGGTTAAAGGGAAATCAATTATAGTCCTACAATCATATCTATCAAATATTGTCAAATACGAAGCCCCTGTTGTACCTGCAAAGCACGCGATATGGTCAGTATCCGCATGAGTCACTATAACATATTCTAGTATTCCGTCTGTGCAATATGTGTCTATGTATGCACTAATTGTTTCAATACTATTAGAATACGAACCAGCGTCAATAAGAACCTCTGTATTGTCAACTTTAATAAGTATACAGTCTCCCGCTCTCCCATTTCCAAGTTCCAAAAAATGCACAGAACATTCCCCTTGACCAAAAGTCAAGTTACTGCCTTGAGATATAGTCAAGTTTTCGCCAATCGATGTTGTACCAGAAACTCCACTACCGCCGGTTCCTGAACCGCCACCTGTCTCATCACTAGGCTCTACAATATTATCATTTGGATAAAAAATCTTATTCCAAGTCTCCGGGTAATAGAAATATATTATGCTTAAGAATATTGCAATAATTATCACTAGTACAAATATCGCAAGTATTCCACTTTTAGATATTTTTTTACTTTTTCTTCTTGCCATTTTTTACCTCACTATTTAATTTATCTTATGTTTAACCTAATTCAAAATTTAATATATATCCGTCAATGCTTAAATTAGTCTCCGTCTTACTAGATATGTCGTTTACCAAATCACAGGCAATCTTCATTCCTACATCATGAACATTCCCTGTAAGTGTGTTAATTAGAGTCACTAATGTTTTGTTATTTTCTTCTGACAAATCATTGATCTTACTGCTTGAACTAACTATGGCCAAATTATTCCCAACTATATCTAATACACTGTTGGACTTAACATATACTTTGTTAATATCACTCAACCCATCGCCTAAATCTTTGGTCAAATTAGATAAATCTAATTCGTACACCATTTCGCAAGAATAGGTTTCATCTGGATTTTTGGTCAAATATAGTTTCATAATATCTATAAAGTAATTGGTATAAGTGTCTTGGACATAATATGTGGTAAGAACTCCAAGTTCGCAATCGGTTAAATTAAAACTCCTCCTTACATCAATTACATTTAGTTCTGCATATAATGTCATATCGATTTCGCCATGTGCAAATATTGGCATATCTGCACCCTCTTCGCCTAATTTCTCTTTAAGAGTCTCAAAGTCAGATGATGTAATAATTTCGCCATCAAGTATATCTTCAACATCGAAATTCTTATTTAATTCCCTAAGAATCCCTTTATAAGTACCATACACTTCAGCACAACCAGTAAAGGTCTGGTAGCCTGAAAATATAATTATGGCAATCAATATAAGTGGCATCGCAATCTTTACAACCCTTGCTCTTGTCCACGGCTTCTTTACTTTTTCTTTCTTTTTCTTTCTAAATATTCCCATTTTATACCACATACACATTATACAAGAATATTTATCAAAAATAAAAATATAATTCAAACATTTTGCAAAAAAATTCATAAATCCTTAATACTAGTTAAATTAGGAAAAATATCACCAGTTAATTTCTTTGATTAAAAAATAATATCAATCAGCCCTATAATATTTTTTAACCAAATAAATTTAGCAAATAATTATTGACTTTACCCCCAAAATACTCTATAATATAACAGTCATAAATTAAATTATGCACACATAGCTCAGCTGAATAGAGCGTTGGTCTACGGAGCGAAAGATCAAATCCGTACAAATTTAATAATTCTCCCCAGAAATGGAGTTATGCATCCATAGCTCAATTGGATAGAGCGTCGGTCTACGGAACCGAAGGCTAGGG